>DATKZB010000307.1:0-15022 GCA_035528235.1 Phycisphaerae bacterium | reverse complement strand
GCGGCCGGGTCTTCGCCGGGCACAAGCGTGCCGGCCGGGATTTCGATCATCGCCGCGCCCACCGTGTACCGCCAGTTGCGCTCCAGCAGAACGTGCCCGTCCTGCGGAAAGGCCAGGATGGCGACGGCCCCCGGATGGACGATGACCTCGCGCGTGGTCTCGCGGCCGCGGGCGTCGCGGACGTGGTGGACCTCGAGCGTGACCCTGCGGCCGGTGTAGACGACGTCGCGGCTCAGGATTTCGGGACTCGCTGGCATCGCCGTCTCCCCGGGATTTCCTCCGCCGGATTATAGGCGGCGCCGGCCCGCTCTGCAACCTTCGGCTCTCGCGCGCCTTGCGAACGGCCATCTTCCGGTATAATGGCCCCATGGCGCAAGTTGACTTCATGCCGCTGCGGGCCGCGGGGCTCTTGGTCACCGACTGGTGCCCGGCCCGATGTCGGCACTGTTACGTGTCGGCCGGCCCGGAGCGGCCGGACTGGATGAGCGTCGATGCCGCCGCGGGGCACATGGCGGCGCTCGCGCGACTGGGCGTTCCGGCCGAGGGCGTCCACCTGGGCGGGGGCGAGCCGTTCGGCGACTTCGACCGCCTCCTGGCCATCGTGGCGGCCGCCCGCGAGGCGGGGCTGGCGGGAATCGGGTACGTCGAGACCAACGCCTTCTGGGCCACGACCCAGGACCTGGTCCGTCGGCGGCTGGGTGCCCTCCGCCAGGCGGGCATGATGCGGGTCTCGATCAGTGCCGACCCGTATCACCAGGAATTCGTCCCGCCCGACCGCGTACGGCTGCTGTACAGCGTCGCCCGCGAGATGCTCGGCCCCGGCGGCGTCCGGGCCCGACGATGGAGATGGGCCCAGCAGCCGCGCGACGTCGCCGCCCTGGCCGAACCCGAGCGCCTCGCCCTCTTCGCCGAGTTTCTCGGCCGCTACCCCGAACGGATGACCGGCCGGGCCGCCCGGCACCTCGCGCCCCTGGCGGCGCGGACGCCGCTGGCCGGCCTTTCCGACGACGGCTGCCGCAAGGCGCTCCTGGAGAGCGGGCACGTCCATGTTGACCCGCAGGGCTGGGTCTATCCCGGGACGTGCGCCGGCATCGTCCTGGGCCGCGCGACGCCCGACGTGCCCCTCGACGCCCTGGTGTCGCGGTGGCGCCTGGACGAATCGCCCGTCATCGCCGAGTTGGTCTTGGGTGGGCCGAAGCGGCTGGTGCAGCAAGCCGTCGCGCTCGACTTTCGTCCGGACCCACAGGGCTACGCTGGCAAGTGTCACCTGTGCTGGTCGGTCCGGAGGCACCTGGTGCGGGCGGGCGCGGGCGGCGATGAACTCGGGCCGGCCACGCTGTACGCCGACGGGTGACGGACTGGAAGCGGCGTCAGACGTTGCCGGCCAGGGCGCACGACACGCTGGGGAACACGTCGAACAGGCGGTTGAGGCGGGTGGTCTCGAGGACTTCGGTCAGATGGGTCTGCGGATGGGCGAGGCGGACGAACCCGCCGCGACCCGTCGCCTTCAGGTAGGCCGTAATCAGGACGCCGAGGGCGTCGGAACAGATGAAATCGGTATCGGTCAGGTCGCAGACGAGCCGCGTGGCGCCGCTCTCGATGGCACCCAGGAGCGCCTCGCGCAGGACGGCCGACGCGTTGACGTCGGCCGAGCCCGAGATGGCCACGACCTGGCATTCGCCTTCGGTGCGGGTCTGGATTTTCATGGCGTCCTCCGAACGATTCGGGCCCGAGGCCGCCGGCACATCTCCGGCCGCCCCCGCCCCAGGCGAAGTCGCCTCGGGCGCTCGGGGTCCAACAGGCTCTCTCACGGCTGACGGTGCTTGACCATGAACACCTCGTTGCCCCCCGGCGAGTAGGTGACCTCGTCCATGTAGCAGCGCATGAGCATGACGCCGCGGCCACAGGGTTTGTCGAGGTTCTCGTCGGAGGTCGGGTCGGGGATCACCCCCGGATCGAAGCCGCCTCCCTCGTCGGTCACGCGAATCTCCACCCGCTCGGGCAGGACGCGGTACGACACGCGGACCGACCGGGACGGGTCGAGTTTGTTGCCGTGCTTCATGGCGTTGACCAGGGCCTCTTCCAGGGCCAGCCGCACCGCGAAGAGATGATCGTCGTCATACGAGAGTTCCCGGAGGCGCATGAGGACGTCGCGTTCGGTGGGCCGGATGGCGGCCAAGTCGGTCGGGAGGACCTTCTCGGTCCAGGCATCGAGGTCGTCGATTTGGGGAGGATTCGAGGTCACGCTACGCCTCCGCGCCCCCCAGGAAACTGGCGACGGCTTCATCCTCGCGGTCGAAAATCTTGAAGAGCCGGTCCAGGTGGGTGATGACGAAGACCTCGTAGATCTGCGGATCGATGTCGGCCAGGCGAATTTCTCCCGCCGACTCCGCCAGCCGCTTGTGCACCCGGATCAGTTGGCCCAGAACCAGCGACGTCAGTTGCTCGACCCCAAGAAAACTCAGAACCATCCGCTGCCCGGGCACCTCGGCCGCCGACATCAGCCCGCGTCCCAGCGCCTCTACCTCGGCCTCGCTCCGCACGGACCCGGTCCGAAGGCGGACCAGTTTCACGCCGTCGCGGTCCGAAATATGAAGCACCTCGTCTACGTCGGCCATTCGTGCCTCTCGGGTGCCAGACAAGAGAATCGTAGGCGGCCGGGCAGGTGCTGTCAACCGTTTTTGCAGACGCCGGCCACATCGGGCGGGCCCGCCTGTCAGCGGGCCACCCAGGCCCGCAGCACCAGGGCCGCCAGGGCCGCGGCCGCCAGGTACGGCCACACGTCGGCCAGCGAGGCCCGGCACCGGGCCGCGATGGACGCCCGCAGGGCCTCGGCCGCCGCCACCGAATCGTCGCGCGCGGCACCGGCCTGGAACGCCTCGGCCGTGCCGATGAAACTGACGCCCAGCGGCCGGCCATCCGCTTCGTAGAACCCCACCTGGCTCGGCGCCAGGCCCTTGCCCGGCGGCAGCGGATCAAACGGCATGTGCGTGCGATGGGCTGCCGCGCGGCCCTCCTGGGGCACAAGCCACTCGATGGCCCGCGACCAGAACACCGGGAACCCCGGCCGGCGGGCCCAGTCGGTCGTCGCCTCGTCGAGTCCGAACAGCACGGCGAGACGCCGGCTGCCGGCCTCGTCCCAGGTGGCCATCAGCGGCGTCTCGGGCGTGCCCAGCAAGAGCCGGGCCGGCGTGTCGAGGCTATAGCGGCCGGCATCGCCCAGCCGCGGGGCGTCGAGATACAGCGCCTCGGCCAGCGGATGGTCCTGGGCGACCCGCCACTCGGCCGGGCCCTGCCCTTCGCCCGGACGAACGGGCCCGACCGTCGCCGGCGGCAGGATGACGGCCGCCGGGCCCACCCAGCCGGTCGACACCGCCGCGCCGTAGGCGACCACCACGTCGGCCTGGTCCGGCGCGAGTCCGGCGCCCGGGTCGCCATCGACGAGGTCGGCATCTCCGCGGGCCTCGATGGCCCGCCGCAGCGCCGCCGGCGGCGCGCCGACCAACACGACGCGCAACCGCCCGGCGGGCTCCAGCGCCAGCCGTGCCGTGTTGTCCGGCGGGAAGCCGTCGTGCAGGGCCGCCCCGTCGGGGCCGACGAGTTCGACGGCGAGCGCCTGAGGCGGGGGGCCGCTGATCGGAAAGACGGCTTCGGCCGTCGCGCCCGGCGTCAGAAACGCGTCCTTCGACACGAGCGTCTCGCCGCCGGCCGAG
Source organism: Phycisphaerae bacterium (assembly GCA_035528235.1). Lineage (GTDB taxonomy): Bacteria > Planctomycetota > Phycisphaerae > FEN-1346 > FEN-1346 > DATKZB01. The sequence continues at coordinate 11,309 of DATKZB010000307.1, read as the reverse complement.
GCGACCAGCGTGCACGGCCCGACGGCGTCCGCGTCGGCCCTGGCGGCGACGAGCAGCCACCAGCGGCCGGCGTCGATGCGCGTGGCCACGCGCACGAGGCCCGCGCTCGCCGAGCGCCCGCCGCAGGCCAGAACGTACACGTTCGCCGGCACCGGAGATGCGGGCGCGACGTCGGTTGCGACGAGGACGGGCCGAGCCGGGTCGCGCGCCGCTTCGGCCGCGGCGAGCGGCCAGACGTCGGCCTGGACCAACAGGGGCGTCCACGCCTCGTTGCCGCGCGCCATGAGCGCCGACGCCGTCGTCTCCTCGGCCTGGACCGACCCCGCGCCGCCGGGCACCCAGACGACGCGGACGGGCACGTCGCCCCGCGGTTCCAGGAGCGGCTGGACCATGGCCAAGGTAGGTCGCCAGCGGGGGCCGTCGTCCCCGGTCCGGGCGACGTCCATGCTGGCGGTGCGATCGATGACGAGCGTGGCCACGGGTTCAAGCGGCGCCCAGGTGTGGAGCGCCGGCTGTGCACAGGCCGCCACCAGCAGGAGGACGGCACCGGCGTCGAGCCACAGGAGGGGGTTCTTGAGGCGGACCCGGGCCGAGGGCTTTCCAGCGGGCCCCGCGCTGAGCGCCCGGCGCCAGAGCATCAGCGACCCGACGACGACCGGCCGGCCCCGCGGCGCCAGAAGACCCCAGAGGAAGATCGCGGGGACCACGACTAGGCCGGTCAGCGCCCACGGGGCAAGGAGTTCCATGGTACCGCCCGTAACCGACGTCGAACCAAGTACCGCCCGAGTCACACAGCCCGTCCGGAGACGGCGTTAGTCCTACAACGCAACTTTGCTGCTTCATCCCGCCCGCCCGAGGCGGGCCGCCAGGAACAACGCGTTAGGCCCGATCGCGGCGGCCTAGGAAGGCCGCCGCGCGACAAGTTGCGTTGTAGGATTAGGGTCGCTCCTCCTCCGCCATCATCTGGACGCACTTCGTCAGAAGCAGATAATTGCATTTGCCGTAGACGGTCACCATGCCCGAGATGCGCCACCGGGCCTTCTTCTTGGCATAGTCGGTTATTTTCTCGAGGTGCTCGCGCCACGAGTTTTCGAGGAGGTAGATGGGCTTGTCGGCGGAGTCGAAGACGAAGATCGCGCGGCCGATCTTGTCCATTTCGAGGCGGCCCTCGCGGTTGAAGAGGCGTTTGCCCTCTTCGATGACGTCGGGCGGCGTGACGCGGACGGGCGGCAGGCCCGGCTTGAACGGGTCGGCATCGACCTCCGGAATGGGCGGAATCTCGACGTCGGGCAACGGTGGCGGAGGCGTGACGCCGGCGGGGCCGGCCGGCGCGGTCTCGGTTTCGTTCCTCGGCCTGGCCGGCACCAGCCCCTCCTGGCCGCGGACGATCGCCACCGCGACCCATCCGACACCGACCGCCAGTACCAGGGCCCACAACAAAAACGCCCTTCTCATGGCCACGTACCTCCCTCGTCGCGCCGGGTCCCCGTCCGGACCGCGCGGCGCGCCTATTCTACGGAACCGGCGCGACTCCGCAAGGTCTTGTCGGCTGCCCGGCAACCAGCAAGACGCGCGGCGGGTCCGGAGACCCGCCGCGCAAACTCTGGGGAACTCCCCGCGCTAATGGCCGTCGTGTCAACCTGCCGATTTCGGCACCGCGCATCGACTACCTGTCGCGGCGTTCGATGCGGCCTTCGAGTTCGTCGAGGCGTCGCTCGATACGTTCGAGGCGCTCGAGGATGCGGCCGAGATCCTTGCCGACGTCGTAGGCCTCGGCGGCGGGGGCGCGATCGCGCGGGCCGACACCGGGCTTACCGGGCACGGGTTGCAGCCGCTTGGCCCACTCCTCCATGTTCGGCTGGAGTTTCTTGAGGTAGTCGCGCAGTTGGGGCATGTCACCGAAGAGTTCCCCGGGCAGGTCGAGAAGCGGCCCAGGGCCCTTCTTCTCGGGTTCCCCGTCGGGCCACTCGCCGAGGGTCACCTTGGTCTCGCGTTGCTTGCCCATGCGGAAGTACTCTACGCGGACGCGCTCGCCCGGCTTGCGGTCGCGCATGGCGTCGATCAGGTCTCCCGGGCCGCCGATTTCGCGGTCGTCGATGCGGGTGATGACGTCGCCGGGCTTGAGGCCGGCCTTGTCGGCCGGGCTGCCATCGGGCAGGCTGTTGATGAGCGTGCCCGTGCGAGCCCCGGAGATCTCGCGGATGTCGTCGGTCAGCGGCGCCGCCGACACGCCCAGAAACGCCCGCGCTCGCGGCTGGTCCTTGTCGGGACGGGGTTCGTCGGGGCGCGGTTCGTCGCGCGGGGGTTTCGGCCGATCGCGGTCGGCGTCGGGCGGCTCGGGTTTGCGGTCCCCGCCTTGCCCGCCCAGGATAACAACCCCCTTCATCCGCTCCCCGCCGCGCGACCAGGCCAGCCGCACGTTGTCGCCAGGCCGGCGGTTGCCGATGAACTCGACCAGTTGCTCGGGCCCGTCGACGGGTTTGCCGTCGGCGGAGATGATGACGTCGCCCTCGCGCAGGCCGGCCTTCTCGGCGGCGCTGCCCGGCGTGGTGCCGGCGACGACGGCGCCATGGTCGACCTTGGCGCGGTCGGCCGCCTCGTCGGTCAGCGGCTGAATCATGACGCCCAGGACGGCCCGGTCGTCGTCGCGGCGGCCCGGGTTGTCGCGTTCGGCTATCTGGACGACGCCACCGGGGTCGACCTCCTTGCCGTTGACCCACGTGCGGACGGCGGCTTCCTCGCCGGGTTTCTGGACGCGGACCTCGATCCGCATCTGGCCCTGGGGAGCGCCGGGCTCGTCGGCCGCGGCCGATCCCACGATCAACGCCGTCGCCAGGGCGGCGACGACCCAACCCATCCTCCGTATCTCCATCGCTGGCTCCTTTCGCTTTGGTTCCCCCCATGATACCCGGTCCGGGCATGGGAGTGAAAGAACTTTTGGTCTGGTGGTGCGCCCGCGGCGCCCCTATAATCGGGCCCTACCAGAGACACGCGCGCGGCCGTCGTTTTTATGCAGGGCGTCTCGTGTGGGCCCGACGGCCCGCCGGGGTGCCGGCCGGCCGGGTCCGGGCCGAGGCACGCCGCCCGGCCAAGGAGTTCGTACCTCCGATGACCCAGGGCCTGGTGCGGATCATCGTCAACCCCATCTCCGGTCGCGGCCAGGATCCGCGTTTTGTTCGGGAACTGGTCCGCCATTTGTCGCTGCGGGGATTCCCGGTCGAGGTGACTACGACCCGTCGCCCAGGCCACGCCCACGACCTGGCCCGCGATGCGCCCGACCAGGCCCGGTGCGTCGTCAGCATCGGCGGCGACGGCACGCACCGCGAGGTCCTATCGGGCCTGGTGGGCCGGCCGGTGCCGGCGTGCATCGTGCCGTCGGGCACCGAGAACGTCCTGGGCCGCACATTCCGCCTGACGGGGACGCTGGCCGATACGGCGGCCCTCATCCAGCACGGCCGGCGGCTGAGTCTCGACGTGGGCCTGGCGGGCGACCGGCCGTTCGTGATGTTTTCGGGCGTGGGGTTCGACGCCGAGGTGACCCAGGAGGTCCACCGGCGTCGGCGCGGTCCGATTCTGCGGGCGGCCTACTACGCCGCCATCATGCGGAAATGGTGGCGTTATGCCTTCCCTCCCATTACAGTAATCGTGGACGGGCATCAGCTGGCCGACGACGCGGGGGTCGTGTTCGTGGCCAACACCCCGCTCTACGGTGGCCGGCTACGGTTAGTCCCCGGCGCCAAGGGCGACGACGGTCTGCTGGACGTTGTGTGTTTCCGGGGGCCGTCGCGGTGGCACGTGCTCGCGCACTACCTGCGGACGCGGGCGGGCCGGCACGTGGGCCACCCGCTCGTGGCCATCGGCCGGGGAAAACGCATCGAGGTGACGTGCGCCGAGCGCCGGCTGCCCGTCCAGGTTGACGGCGACGTCCTGGCGGCGACGCCCCTCGTCTACACGGTCCGGCCCCGGGCGGTGCGTCTGCTCGTGCGTCCCGACGGGGCCCGGTTGCGACGCCGCGAAGGAGGCTAAGATGGCAGGGCGAACGGCCAAGGTGGGCGGATGCGTCCTTGGCAGCGACCGGCTGTTTCTCATCGCCGGCCCGTGTGTCATCGAGTCGCGCGACCTGTGCCGGCGCGTGGCCGCCCACATGGCGGAACTGACCCGGCGGCTGGGCATGCCGTACGTCTTCAAGGCGTCGTACGACAAGGCCAACCGAACCAGCGTCGACTCGTTCCGCGGGCCCGGGACGGGCGAGGGCTTGGATATCCTGGCCGCCGTCCGCGACGAGTTCGGCGTGCCGATCCTCTCGGACGTGCACACCATCGCGGAGGCCGAGGCGGCCGCCGGCGTGCTCGATTGCCTCCAGGTGCCGGCGTTCCTGTGCCGCCAGACCGATCTCGTGCAGGCGGCGGCGAGAGCAGGCAAGGCCGTCAACCTCAAGAAAGGTCAGTTCCTCGCCCCGTGGGACATGCGCAGCGTGGTGGCCAAGGCCGAGCAGGCCGGTGCTGCGAACATCCTGGTGACCGAGCGGGGCGCCAGTTTCGGATACAATCGCCTGGTGTCGGACATGACGGCCCTGCCGGCGCTGGCGGCGCTGGGGCACCCCGTGGTCTTCGACGCCACGCACAGCGCCCAGCAGCCGGGCGGCCTGGGGTCTGCCACGGGCGGCAGCCGCGACATGGCCGAACTGCTCGCCAAGGCCGCCGTGGCTGCCGGGGCCGACGGCCTGTTTCTGGAGGTCCACCCGGACCCGGACCAGGCGAAGTCCGACGGCCCGAACTCCATCGCCCTGTCGCGCATCGAGGCCCTGCTGACGACGTGCCTGGCCATCCGGGCCGCCATCGACAAGGGGAAGGAGGCAGGCCGGTGATTGAAGCGTTCTACCTGCCGCCGCAAGGCAAGAAGCCCGAGCGCATATCAGACATCGATCAGATCCTCGGCCTGTACGGGCAGCAGCAGGGCCTGCTGTGGATCGATTTCGAGAACCCTTCGGAAGCCGAGACCGACCTCCTGGCCGACCCGCTGGCCCTGCACGCCGTGGCCGTCCAGGCGTGCCGCGAGGTGACCAGCCAGCCCCTCGTCCACAATTATGACGATTACCTCTTCATCGTCATGCACGCCGTCGACTTCCGGCTGGGCGAGGAGGACGTCGCCACGCTCGAGGTCGACATCTTCTGGGGCCGGCACGTCGTGCTGACGTACCATCGCGACCCGATCCGCGCGATCGCCGAGATGAAGAAGTCCTGCGACGCGAACGATTCGGCGCTCATGGCGAGGGGGTCGGACTTCCTGCTGCACGCCATTCTTGACAGGATGATCGACAACTTCACGCCGACGATCGAGCGCATTGACGACCTCATCGAGGAGTCCGAGAAGGAGATCTTCGAGGAGCCCGGCAACGCGGTCCTCCAGAGGCTCATGGACCTGAGGCGGTCGGCGGCCTACCTGATCCGAATCGCCACGGCCCAGCGCGACGTCGTGGGGCGGGTGGTGCGCGGCGAATTCCCGCAGGTCACCAAGCAGGCCCTGGCGTACTGGCGCGACGCGTACGACCACCTGGTACGGATGGTCCAGGCCATCGAGACGCAGAGAGACCTCGTCGTGTCGGCCCGCGACGCCTACCTGTCGGTCGTCTCGAACCGCATGAACGAGGTCATGAAGGTCCTGACGATCATCGCCACGATCTTCATCCCCATCACGTTCGTGGCGGGCGTCTACGGGATGAACTTCGATTGGATGCCCGAACTGCACCAATGGTGGGGATACCCGGCGGCCATGGCCGTCATGGCCAGCGTGGTCGTCGGCCTGCTGATCTTCTTCCGGCGGAAGAGGTGGATCTGAGCAGTTCTCGCCCCGCCTCTTACCGGTCGGCCGCCGCCGGGGCAGGCGATCCGAGCTCGTGTTTGCCTACGAGAACCGGAGGCCACTCGCCAAGGGCGACGCGGGCGTGCAACGCGTCAGCGCAGGGGCTTGTGGCCGAAGCGGCGGCGAATGGCGTTGGCGGCCTGCCACAGGTCGGTGTCGAGCGACAGAAACTTCACCACCGACGCCGTCGCCACGCCCAGGTCGTCGGCGGCCTCGCTCACCTTGCCCTCGCGGGCATCGAGATAATCAAGGACGGTGGCGGCCGCCACCAGGTACGCGGCGGACCTCTGGCTGACGCGCGGCCAGGCGGGGTCGGCCAGGACGGCGGCCAGGAGGCCCGTCGGCGCCCCCTGCCCCGCCACCGGCTGGCGGACCCGGCAGGCGATGGCCTTGCGGAGCCGCGAGATGGCCCGGCGGCGGTTCTCGTGCTGGCTCCGGCGCTCCGTCGCCGTGACGGCGACGACCGTGGGCCGGTGCGTCAGGCGGACGGCCGACTCGGTCTTGTTCCGGTGCTGGCCGCCCGGGCCGGAGGCGCGGTACGTCTCGACCCTGCACTCGGCCACGAGCGCCTCGTCGCTCTGAACCAGGTACGTGTCGCGGTTGCCTGCCACGGGGAATCCTAACACGATAACGCCACCTAACCTGCCGCGCGGCGGGTACCCGCCCGAGGCGGGCAGGCTCGGACCCGCCGCGCAAATGCTTCGGACGTGTCGGCCGCCCGAACCGGCCGGCCCATCGGGCGCTCGCAAAGGTGGCGGCGGCTACTTGGTGCCCTCGGCCAGGCCCTTGCCGGTCAGGTACGCGTAACTGTCGACGACGGCCTGCATCATGTCGGTGCCGCAGGAGTCGAGTTCGACGATGATCCACTCCAGCACCTTCGGGTCGGCGGCCGCAACGATGGCCGGCACGTCGACCTTGCCCTTGCCGACGGCGGTGTGCGGCTGGTCCTTGACGAGGGGCCCGTCCTTGACGTGCAGCAGGGGGATGCGCCGGGCGTTGCGTCGGACGAGGGCGGGCACGTCGACGGCGCCGAAGTTGGCGGCCCAGTAGATGTCGGTCTGCGAGAAGACCTTCGGGGCCCGTTCGAGGAAGAGTTCGAGACCCAGCCGGCCGTCGACCTCGTTCATTTCCCACCAATGGTTGTGGTACCCGAGGCGCAGGCCCGTTCCCTCGATCAGGTCAACCGCCTCGTTGAAGGCGTCGGCGGCGGCCTGGATGCCGTCGAGGGTCTTGAAGTCGTCGGGTCCCTTGCCCGTGATAATCATGTCGTAGCCCAGGGTGCTGGCTGCGTCGACGATCTCCTGGAGGTTCTCCTTGGTCGGCAGCGCCACGTGGGCCGACGAGCAGACCATGCCCAGGTCGTCGACGACCCGGCGGATGTCCTCGGGGCTGTAGTCGTGCAGCCCGGCGAACTCGACGCCCTTGTACCCGGTCTCGGCGACCTTCTTGAGGACCGCGATGAAGTCCTTGGCGGCGGCTTCACGCACGCTGTACAGTTGGAGGCTGATCGGTTTCATGCCATCTCCTTGTCGGGCCGTCCGTGAGGCCCATCCTCACGGAGCGGAAAATGCCGTTGCCGACCTCAGTCGGTGGCGTATTATAGCACCCCGCCGGTGGCTCGCAACCGATTGTTGGCCGCCGCCCACACGATACCGGACAGGAGGTACGCCGTGAAACGTTATCGAGTCGCCCAGGTGGGCGTGGGCAACCGCGGGGTCATTCACCTTGACGGGTTCCGCCAGAACGCCGACCGTTTCGAGGTGGTGGCCCTGTGCGACCTCGATGCCGAGCGCCTCCAGACCGCCGCCGAGACGTTCGGCATCGCCGACACCTACGCCGACGCCGAGACGATGCTCGCGGCCACGCGGCCCGACGTATTCTGTTTCGTCACGCAGCCGGCCGTGCGTCTGGAGATGGTCCAGATGGCCGCGCGCCACCGCGTCAAGGGCCTGGCCTTCGAGAAACCCATGGCCACGTCGCTGGCCGAGGCGAAGGCCATCGCCGATCTGCTCGCCACCAGCGGCATCAAGGCCGTCGTCTGCCACCCGCACAAGTACCTGCCGCAGATGCAGCGATTGAAATCGATCGTGACGGCGGGCGACATCGGCCAGGTCGAGTTCATCCGGGCCACGTGCCGCGCGTGGCTCTCGCAACTCGGCACCCATTACATGGACTACACGCTCTGGATCAACGGCGGCTCGCCCGCCCGGTGGGTGGTGGGCCACGCGCATGGGCGGGAGAGGTTGTCGGACTCGCACCCCTCGCCCGACTTCATCCTGGGCGAGATGCTCTTCGAGAACGGCGTCCGGGCGTACCTGGACTGCGGGTACCTGTCGCCGCAACGGCTGGCCGACGACGCCTTCTGGTTCGACGACCGCCTAGCCGTCTTCGGCACCCACGGGTACGCGTGGGCCGAGTGTAACGGCCGGTGGGGTGCCTTCACGCGGTCTTCAGGCGGCGAGGTCCAGGGCGGCGAGGAAATCTGCTGGATCGACCAGGAGAAGCACCACGTCCAGGCGCCCTATACGAAGGATCTCGCCCACTGGCTCGACGACGACGCCCGGGTCCATCCGTGTAACGTCGCGGTCAGTTACCACGGCTTCGAGACTCTCGAGGGCCTGTGCACGAGCGCGCTCGACCGCACCCGCGTCGACCTGCCGCTGGACCCGGCGGCGCACCACGATGCGCTCGAACGGATGCGGCGCGAACTGCCCGACGTGCCGCCGCTGGCGTAACGTTACCGGATACCGACTATGGACGCCCACACGCTGGAGCGGCTGGAGTTCGAGAAGGTCCTCGAGCGGATCGCGGCCCTGGCCATGCTCTCGCTGGGGGCCGACGGCGTCCGGGCCCTTCGGCCGACCGACGACCTCGACCGCGTCCGCACCCTGTCGGGGCGGATCGCCGAGGGCATGGCGGTTCTCGGGCAGGGCCACGACTTCTCGGTCGAGCGATTCGAGGACCCCACCGCCCTGCTCGACCGGGCCCACATCGAGGGCCTGGCCCTGGCGCCCGCCGAACTCCAGACCGTCGCCACCGTCCTGCGGAACGCCCGCGACCTCCAGAAGGTCTTCAAGCGGCTGGGCGACCTGGCGCCGGCGCTCGTGAAACTCTCGTTCGACCTTGTGCCGCAACCTGATTTGCTCGATGCCATCGAGACCGCCATCCTGCCCGATGGCACGGTGTCCGACGACGCCAGCGCGGACCTGAAGCGCATCCGCCGCGAGATGGCCGCCCTCGAGCGGCGCATCCGGTCGCGCCTCGAGGCCCTGCTCCAGAGCACCGCCCTCCAACCGTTTCTGACGGGCGATTACGTGACGCAGCGCAACGGCCGCAACGTCGTCCCGCTCGCGGCAACGCAGGCGGGGCAGGTGCCCGGCATCATCCACGACCGGAGCGACACGGGGCACACCGTTTTCGTCGAACCGCAATTCGTCGTGGCGATGGGCAACGAACTGCGGAGCCTCGCCGCCGACGAGGAACGCGAAATCCAGCGGATCCTGAGGGAACTGACCGCCCGCGTCCGGGGCCACCTGGAGGCCCTGCGCCTGACCGTCCGGACGCTCGTCGGGTTTGACGTGATCCGGGCCTGCGCGCGGTACGGCCACGCGCGATACATGGTGCGGCCGGTCTTCACGGCCGATGGCGTGCTGCGGATCGTCGGCGGCCGGCACCCCATTTTGGAGGATGCCTTGACGCCGGCCGGGGGCAAGGTCGTCCCGCTCGATTTCCAGATGGGCGGCCCCGTGCGGACCATCGCCATCACGGGCGCCAACGCCGGCGGCAAGACGGTCAGCCTCAAGACGATCGGCCTCTTGTGCCTCATGGCCCAGACGGGCCTCCTGGTGCCGGCGGCGGAGGGCTCGACGTTCGTGCCCCTCGGGAAGGTCCTCGTCGACATCGGCGACGAGCAGAGCATCGAGGCCAACCTCTCGACCTTCTCGGGGCACATCCAGCACGTCCGCGACATCCTGGCCGTGGCCGACGACCGGACGCTCGTCCTCCTGGACGAGATTGGCGCCGGCACCGACCCGGTCGAAGGCGGCGCCCTGGCGTGCGCCATCATCCAGGCCCTGCACCGGCGGGGGGCCATGACGGTCGTCACGACGCACCTCGGGCAGGTCAAGGGGTTCGTCCACGAGCACGACGGCATGGAGAACGCCGCCGTCCAGTTCGACCCCGACACGCTGACACCCACGTACCGACTGGTCGTGGGCCAGCCGGGCGCCAGCCACGCCCTGCGTATCGCCCAGCGATTCGGTTTGCCGGAGGAGGTGCTGGACGTCGCCGCGGAACTGGTCGATTCCGACGCCATCGAGATGGAGGGCCTCTTGGCGCGCCTGACGGCGTCGCTCAAGAAGGCCGAGGCCGATGCCCACGAGGCCCGGCGCGATCGGGCCGAGGCCGAGAAGGCACGCAAGGACCTGGCCGCGCAGCTGGACGACCTCAAGAAGGAACGCAAGGAATCGTTGCGGCGGGCCGTCGAGGAGGCCCAGGGCCTGGTGGAGAACACCCGGCGCGAGATGGAACGGGCCCTCGACGAGGCACGCCGCGCGGGCGCCGACGCCGCTGCCACCAAACATCTCCGCCGCCAGGTCGAGACCAAACGCGACCAGTTCAAGAAGAAGTCGAAGGAACTGGCCCCGCGTGGGCGGCCGCCGCTGGCCATCGGCGCCATCGCGCTGGGACAGACCGTCTGGGTCGAGACGATGAACCGGCACGGCACCGTGACGGCCGTCGATGCCCGGCGGCGCAAGGTGACCGTCGACGCGGGGGGCCTGGTGATCGAGGCCGACGCGTCGGGCATCCTGGAGGCCGACGCCGATGTCGCCTCGGCGGGCGGCCCGCCGGCCAAGGGGCGGACGGTGGTGGAGCGCTCGGCCGCGGCCGTACCGGCGGAAGTGCACCTCAGGGGCATGCGGGTGGACGAGGCCCTGCGGCGGCTCGATCAATACCTGAACGAGGCGTGCGTGGCCGACCTCGCGACGGTCCGCATCATCCACGGTCACGGCACGGGCGCGGTCCGCGACGCCGTCCAGCGGGAACTCAAAGGCCACCCGTTGGTCGCATCGTTCCGCTTCGGCGAGTGGGGCGAAGGCGGGCGCGGCGTAACGGTGGCCGTGCTGAAGTAGGGCAGTCTAACATTGCGTGTTCGCGCGGCGGGTCCCCGTACCCGCCGCGCGGGAATGCCGGTGGCCATACGCGCGGTGGGTACGGGGACCCACCGCGCAAAAGCCCGGTGGCGCTGCCGTGGTAGAAAGAGGGGCGGCGCGCGGACTGCGCACCGCCCCTGTTGAAGCGTCACATCACGCCCTTCTCGCCTCGCCCGTCTGCCGCTTTACCGCTTGCGGCGGATGAGCGCCAACACGCCGCCGACGGCCAGCAGACCCATCGTGGCCGGCTCGGGCGTGCAGAGGGTGTCGATCACGACCTCGTCCACCCAGATG
>DATKZB010000306.1:0-33124 GCA_035528235.1 Phycisphaerae bacterium | reverse complement strand
CAGTTGGGCGACGGCGCCCCCACCCAGGGCGAGGCCATCCAGTTGCTCGGCCAACTCTACACCTCGAACCTGCTGATGGGCGACATGCCGCCCGACGCCGAAGGGCTCTTTCGGCGGTACAAGAAACGCGTCACGCGCGAGATCCAGGGGTACCTGACGAACCTGCTGTTCATCCGCATCCCGCTGATCGACCCCGACTGGTTTCTCGACCGGTTTCTGGGTCTCTTCGGGGCGGTCTTCAGTTGGTGGGGGCTGGTGGTGTGGGCGGCCCTGCTGGTGACGGGCGTTTACTTCATTGCCGACCGCACCGACGAACTCGTGAGCCGGGCGGCGAACATCCTGGACCCGGCGGGCCTGCCCCTGCTGTACGCCAGTTTCGTCCTGGTCAAGGTGTTCCACGAGTTCGGCCACGCCTTTGCGTGCAAGAAGTTCGGCCGCGCGAGCGGTTCCGGCGGCGAAGTCCACGTCATGGGCGTCATGTTCCTCATCTTCACGCCCTTGCCGTACGTCGACGCCTCCAGCGCCTGGGCCCTGCGCAGCAAGTGGCACCGCGTGACCGTCGGCGCGTCGGGCATGCTGGTGGAACTGGGCATCGCGGCGGTGGCGGCCGTCGTCTGGTCCGAGACCGGCCAGTCGTCCGTCCTCCACGGCATCGCCTACAACGTCATGTTCATCGCCAGCGTCTCGTCGCTGCTGTTCAACGGGAACCCGCTCCTGAGGTATGACGGATACTACATCTTTTCGGACCTCGTGGAGATACCGAACCTGGCCCAGCGGTCCAAGGAGTATCTCTACTACATCGTGAAGCGGTACGCCTGGGGGGTCCGCAACCCGCGCGACCCGTCGCACACGCCGGGCGAGAAGGGGTGGCTGCTCTTCTACGCGGTGGCCTCCACGATCTACCGCATCTTCATCTCGGTGGCCATCCTGCTGTTCGTGTCGGGGTTCCTGCCCTTCTTCGGGGCCCTCCTGGCGGCGGTGGCCGTCGTGGCGTGGGTACTGGTGCCCATCGGGAAATTCCTCCATTACCTGGTCTCCAGCGGCGAACTGCTCCGCGTCCGGGCGCGGGCCGTCGGGTCGACGGCGACCGTCGCGGCCCTGATCCTGGCGGGGGTGGGGCTCATCCGGGCGCCCGATCGCTTCTACGCCACGGGCGTCGTGGAACCCGTCGGCATGCAGATCGTCCACGCCGGGGCCGACGGGTTCATCGAGGAGTTCCTGCCGTCGGGCCGCGCGGTGACCCCCGACGGGCCGTTTCTGGTCCGGGCGGTCAATCCCGTTCTAACGGCGCAGCACCGGCAGTTGCAGGCCGACCGCCTCGAACTCATCGCCCGGCGCAGCGCCGCCGTGGCCCAGGATTCCGCCGCCGTCCAGGCCGTCGACGAACAGATCCGGGCCATAGAGGACAAGATCGAGCGGGTCCGCAAGCAGCTCGAGGACCTGACCGTCCGGGCTCCCCTGGCCGGCACGTGGGTCTCGCCGACCATCGACCGGTTCAAGGGCGCCTACGTCAAGCGCGGCGAGGCGTTGGGGCTTGTGGCCACGACGGATGACCTGATCGTCCGCGCCGTGGCCGGCCAGAACGTCGCCGGGCCGCTCATCGAAGAGGCCACCGACCGCGTCGAGATACGCATGGACAACCGGCCCGACAAGCAGGTGGGCGGCCGCATCAAGCAGTTCATCCAGGCCGGTCTCGACCGGTTGCCGTCGCCGGCCCTGGGCGTCGCCGCCGGCGGACCGATTGTCGTCAAGACCGACGACCGCTCGGGCACCCGGAGCGCCGAGCGCATCTTCGAGATCCACGTGGTTCCCGACCCCAGCGACGAGGTGCGGTTGCTGGCGGGCCAGCGCGTTGTCATCCGCTTTGAGACCACCCCCAAGCCGCTCCTCATGCAGGCCAAGCGGTCGCTGCTCCAGATGCTCCAGCGGAGGTTTGGAATCTGACGTGACCCGCATCCCCAGCACAACGTGGCGGACGCTGGCCCAGCGGACGCCCGATCAACCGTTGCCCAGCGGCATGGATGCCGCCTGGGACGCCGCCATCGGCATCGCCAAGGCCTTCGTGCCGCGACGCCAACGCTTCATGCACCGGGCCGGCCGCATCCTCGCGCTCGAAAAGGACTTCCGCGACGTGGGCTCCGCGCACCTCCGCGAGATGTGTGCCCGGATGCGGGACCTCCTGCGGTGCGGCAGAGAGACGGCCGCCGACCTGGAACGGGCCTTCGCCCTGGTCCGCGAGGTGGCGCAGCGAGAGGTCGGCATGAGCCCCTTCCGCGTCCAGGTGGCCGGGGCGCTGGCCCTGGAGGCCGGGTGCATCGCCGAGATGGCCACCGGCGAGGGCAAGACCCTGGCGGCCACCTTGCCTGCCACGATCGGCGGGTGGCGGGGCAAGGGCTGTCACGTCGTCACGCACAACGATTACCTGGCGGCACGCGACGCCGAATGGATGGGGCCCATCTACCGGTTCTGCGGCCTGACGGCGGCGGCCATCCAGCAGGGCATGACCCCGCCCGAACGCCGCGCCGCCTACCACGCCGACATCACGTACTGCACCAACAAAGAGGTCACGGCCGACTTTCTGCGAGACCGGCTGAGCCTGGGCCGGCTCCAGAGTCTGCCATCGGCCCTGATGGCCAAGATCGCCGAGGGGGCCGGCAGCGGAACCGACCGGCTGGTGCAGCGCGGTCTGGCCTACGCGATTGTCGACGAGGCCGACTCCATCCTTATCGACGAGGCCGTTACGCCGCTCATCATCTCCGGACAGGCCCCGAACGCCGAGCAGGTCGAGGCCTTCCACGAGGCCGCCGACCTGGCGTCGCAGATGGTGCCCGATCGCGATTTCCGCATCAACACCCGTTACCGCGAGGTCGACCTGACGGCCGCCGGCAAGGAACGTCTCGCGGAGTTGACGGCCTCGCTGGGGGGCGTGTGGGCCGGCGCGCGGCGGCGCGAGGAACTGGCCCTCCAGGCCCTGACCGCCCGCGAGTTCTACCAGCGCGACAAGCAGTACATCATCGACGAGAAGGAGAAGGTCGTCATCGTCGACGAGTTCACCGGACGCCTCATGCCAGATCGCGAGTGGCGAGACGGGCTGCACCAGGCCGTCTCGGCGAAGGAGAAGGTCGAGGTGCAGGCGCCCAAAGACACGTTCGCCCGCGTCAGTTTCCAGCGGTTCTTCCGGCTCTACCGCAAACTCTCCGGCATGACGGGCACCGCCGCCGAGGCCTGGCGCGAGTTCTGGCAGATTTATCACCTGCCGGTCGTCACCATTCCCACCAACCGGCCGTGCGTCCGCCAGGTGCTGCCCGACCGCGTCCATGCCACCGAGGAGGCCAAGTGGAAGGCCATCGCCGAGGAAATCCGCCGCGTCCACGAGACCGGCCGGCCCATCCTCGTCGGCACGCGCAGCGTGCGGGCCAGCGAACGCCTCAGCACTATGCTGACCGGCATCGGCCTGGAACACCAGGTCCTGAACGCCGTCCGCCACGCCGAGGAGGCCCAGGTAACCGCCGCCGCCGGCCAGCGCGGTAAGATTACCGTGGCCACCAACATGGCCGGCCGCGGCACCGACATCAAACTCGGCGCCGGCGTGGCCGACCTGGGCGGCCTGCACGTCCTGGCCACCGAACGCCACGAGGCCGGACGCATCGACCGCCAACTCTTCGGGCGCAGCGCGCGGCAGGGCGACATGGGCTCGGCCCAAGCCGTCGTCAGCCTGGAGGACGAACTCGTCCGCCGCCACGCGCCGCACCTGTCGGCATCGCTCCGGAAACGGTACGGCCGGACCGACCGCCAGGTCAGTTCGCGCCTGTCGCGCCACGTGTTCGACAGGGCCCAACGCCGCGCCGAACGCCTCAGCCTGGCCCAGCGAAAGGGCGTCCTGAAGGCCGACAATTGGCTCGACGAGTACCTCGGCTTCGCCGGCAGCGAAGCGTAACGCCTTGCGCCAACGTTTAGCCGCGGCCGGCACGGCCGCGGGCAGCGCCGATGGACGCTCGATGGCCGTTCCCGTCGCCGTGCCGGCGACTGCGGCTGCGTGGTGCCGGGCGGGCGAGACGCCCCCGCCCGTGACGGCCCAGTCGGCCGTCCGCGTCTGGGTCGACCATATCGGGTACCGCGCGGCAGCCCGCAAGATCGTCATCGTGGCCGCCGACGGGCCGCTGCCGGGGGACCTCGCGCTCGATGTGGGCGACGCCAAGACGCACGAGTCGGTCTGGCGCCTCAAGGACCATCCCGACGCCCTCAAACCGTACGGCGGCACTGGCTTACGCCGCCACCGTCTGGAATGAGAAGAAACTCGACCCCACCTTCGCCAGAAAGTGCATGGCCGAGTCGCTGAAGTCGTGGACGCTGCTCGAAAAGAAACCGCATCCCTGGCCGGCCGACCCGAAGGACCCCAAGAAACCCGCCCCCACGGGCGAGTGGTTCTTCGCCGACTTCGACAAGTGCCGCGCCCTGGCCGCCGCCTGCTACTTCCGCGCCACCGGCAAGCCCGAGTTCGAGGCGGTCGTGCGCGAGATCGCCTCGAAGTGGAACATCGGCCCCGGCGAAAACGCCGAGGTCTACCCCACCGTCTGGGTCTACGCGCGGACCAAGGGCGCCGACGCGGAACTCGTCAAGAGCCTGAAACAGAAGATGCTGGCCGCCGCCGACGGCGTGGTTAAACAGACCGGCTCGAATCGCGGCTACGCGGCGGGCGTCCGGGGATACTGGTGGGGATCGAACCGCGCCATCGGCCAGGCCGGCCTGTGCTGCCTGGTGGCGGCCGAACTGACCGACGACGCCCAGGCCCGCCGCCGCTACCTCGATGCCGCCGAGGAATTCGTCCACTACCTCAACGGCCGCAACCCCATCGGACGGTGCTTCTGGTCCAACATGAAGGCCTTCGGGGCCGAGAACTCCGTCATGGTCATGTTCCACGCCTGGGTCGGGGCCGACGGCAAGCCCGCCAGCGCCAAGTACATCGGCGAGGGCGAGGGCAAGATCGGACCGTTCCCCGGCATGGTCGTGGGCGGCGTCAACGGCGGTATGAAACGCTACGTCGACGAACTCGACTGGCGCAAGAACCCCTGGGAATTCAACGAGCCCTGCATCACGTACCAATCCTCCTGCGCATCGCTCTTGGCCTATTTCGGCCTCAAGACGGCTCAATCACCACGTTAGCAGCATATGTTTGCGCGGCGGGTCCCCGCACCCGCCGCGATTGATGTCCCCCTGCGGGTAAGCGCGGTGGGTACGGGGACCCACCGCGCACAAGCGTGTGTGCCACGGCCGGTCTTGCCCGGCCGTGCGGCTGACCGTCAGGCGTCTTTCATCGCCAGGGCCCCCGTCGGGCACGCTGCCGCGCAGGCGGCGCCGGCGCGCTGGAGCCCCTCGGCCACCGTCTCGTTGAACGGCACGTCGATCCGCACGTTGAACCCGCGACCGATGAACGTCATGCCCAGCGCCTCCCCCTCGCGTGCCGCCACCTGGATGCACAGGCCGCACGCGATGCACTTGCCGGGTTCATACACGACTTCCGGGTGGGAGGTGTGGAGGTCGAACGGCCGTCGCGTGCCGGCGTGCCGGCTCGGCTTGGCGCCCAGCGCGGCCGCCCAGCGGCGGAGGCGACACGTGTCGGGTTTGCGGCAATCGCAGTGGAGGCACTGCGGCGCCTCGCGTCGGGCCTCGTCGGCCGTCAGGCCCGTGGCGTCGCCGCCGGCGGGACTGACCCGGGCGCCGTCGGCGGCCGCGGCGACCATCACCGCCATCTCCGCCTCGGTCGGCCGGCCCAGGCGCGTCGTGAACGGCCGGGCCGGTGCCTCGATGGGCTGCCCCGCAAGGAACCGGCCGATGCACGCGGCGGCGGCCTTGCCCTCGGCGACGGCCCGGACGGCCATCTTGCGCGGCTGGATGACGTCGCCGGCGGCAAAGACGCCCGCTTGGGGCGTCTGGAGCGTCTCCTTGTCGGCCCGGATGCCGCGCTCGGTCGCCTCCATGCCGATCGCCGCCGCGGCGCCCGTCTCCATCGCGCCGCACGCCACGAGCACGGCGTCGAAGTCCCGCGCCAGGTCCGCCAGCGCCACGTCGCGGCCCACCCGGACGCCCAGGCGGAACTCGGCGCCCAGTCGCTCGACCAGGGCGACCTCGGCATCGAGAACCTCGCGCGGCAATGTGGCTTCGTCCACACCGTAGCGGAGCATGCCGCCCGGCCGGTCGTGATCGTCGAAGAGCGTCGCGGCGTGCCCTTGCTGGAGCAGTTGCCACGCCGCCGCCAGGCCCGCCGGCCCCGCGCCGACGATGGCGACGCGTTTGCCCGTGGGGGCCCCGCGCGGCGGCAGCCAGGGGTCGGGGGAGGCCAGGTCGGCATCGGCCGCGTGGCGATGCAGCAGGCGGATGGAGACGGCACCATCGTGCAGCGCGCGGCGGCAGCCCTTCTCGCAGGGCGCCGGGCAGATGCGGCCGAGCGTCGCGGGCAGGACGAGCGCGCGGCGGGCCGTCTCGATGGCGCCGCGGACGTCGCCGGCCCCGATGCACCGGACCATGTGCGGGATGGGCAGGTGCGACGGGCACACGCCCTCGCACGGCGCGATGCAGTCGGCCGGGTGGTCGCTCAGCAGGAGTTCAAGGGCCTCGCGGCGGGCGGCCTGGACCTCGTCGGTCTCGCTCTCAATCAGCATGCCGTTCTCGGCCCGCGCGGCACACGACGGGACGAGCCGGTCGGGGTTCAGCACCTTGACCACGCAGACCATGCACGAGGTGGACGGCTCGCAACCGTCGAGGTGGCAGAGCGTGGGGATCTCAATGCCCAGTTGCCGCGCGGCCTCCAGAATGGTGGCGCCCGGCGGCACCTCGACGTTGCGGTGGTCGATTGTCAGGTTGGGCATCGGCGGCCGGTCCTTTTGAACGCAGAGGACGCAGAGAAAACGGAGAGAAAGACAGAGAGAAAAACGGAGCAAGAGATAGAGAGAGAAACAACAAATGAGACAGAGTCAGAAACAGAAGCAAAGGCAGAGACAGGGTCAGAAACAGAAACGCCCACGGAAACAGAGGCGGGGAGAGAGCAAGCGGCACGGCAACCGGCCGAGCTGGGGCCTGCAACAACGAACTCGGATGCTGGGTTACTCGGCCAGGCCATTGACGACTCTCCGGATTCCGTTCTTGAGCAGCGTGACGTTGAAGTTGATGAGTAGGCCGACCCTCCGGCCCGACATCTTCAGATACGATAGCACCTGGGCCTCGTGCAGCGGGTGGAGCGCTTGGGCGGCCTTGACCTCCACGACGACGCTGTCGTCAACCAGAAGGTCGAGCCGGTAGCCGCACTCCAGCGTGATGTCGCGGTACTTCAAAGGCAGTTCCATCTGCCGCTGAACCGCATGGCCTTGCTGGCTGAGTTCGTAAGCGAGGCACGCTTCGTAGGCCGACTCGAGCATGCCCGGCCCGAGTTCCCGGTGTACCGTCATAGCCGCGCCAATGATGGCTTCCGTAATCTCGTTGGGTTGCTTGCCCATCACGCTGGCCTTTGCCCTTGTGCCGTTTCTTCTTTCCCCAGTCTCCCGTTTTTCTCTGCGTTCTCTCCGTTTTCTCTGCGTCCTCTGCGTTAAGAGGATCGCGCCCACATCACCCCCGCGCCTACATCACCTTGACGGCCTCTACCGGGCAGACCTGGCGGCACGTGTCGCAGCGGACGCACTTGGCCGGGTCGATCTCGTGCTGTTCGTACGGCCGCATGGCGATCGCCTCCGACGGGCAATGCTGGGCGCATCGCGTGCAGCCGATGCAGTCATCGGTAATCGAGTACGTGATGAGGGCCTTGCACCGTCCGGCGGGGCACCGGCCGGCGATGTGGGCCTCGTACTCGTCGCGGAAGTACTCGATGGTCGTCAGGACGGGGTTCGGGGCGGTCTTGCCCAGGCCGCACAGGCTGGCCCGCTTGATGTAATGGGCGAGGGCCTGGAGTTCCTCGATGTCGCCCTTCTTGCCCTGGCCCTGGCACAGGCGTTCCAGGACGTCGAGCATCCGCCGGGTGCCGACGCGGCACGGCGTACACCGGCCGCACGACTGGTCCTGGGTAAACGCCATGAAGTATCGGGCGATGTCGATGATACAATCGGCATCGTCGAGCACCACCAGGCCGCCGCTGCCCATCATGGCGCCAACGCCGGTCAGGGCCTCGTAATCGATGGGCGTGTCGGCCAGCCGCGCGGGCACGCACCCGCCCGACGGGCCGCCGATCTGGACGGCCTTGAAGGTGCGTCCGCCGGCCACGCCGCCGCCGATCTCCTCGACGACCTGGCGGATCGTCGCCCCCATCGGCACCTCGATCAGCCCGCCGCGCGCCACCTTGCCGGCCAGCGCGAACACCTTGGTGCCTTTGCTGTGCTCGGTGCCGAGTTCGGCGAAGGCGGCGGCGCCGTTGCGGATAATCCAGGGGACCAGGGCGTACGTCTCGACGTTGTTGACGAGCGTGGGGCACCCCCACAGGCCGTGTTCGGCGGGGTAGGGGGGCCGCAGGCGCGGCATGCCGCGCCGGCCCATGATCGATTCCAACAGGGCCGTCTCTTCGCCGCAGACGAACGCGCCCGCGCCTTCCATGATCCTCAGGTGCAACCGTCGCCCGGTGCCCAACAGGTCCTCGCCCAGGAAGCCGCGCTCGGTCGAGAGGCGGATGGCCTCGTTGACGCGGCGGACGGCCAGCGGGTACTCCGCGCGGATGTAAAGCACGCCTTCCTCGGCACCGATGGTCGTGGCGGCAATCGCCATGCCCTCCAGCACGCGGTACGGGTACGACTCCAGGATCATCCGGTCCATGAAGGCGCCGGGGTCGCCCTCGTCGCCGTTGCAGACGATGTACTTGACGGTGCCGGCGGCGTGCTGGACGCGCCGCCACTTCAGACCCGTCGGGTACCCCGCGCCGCCGCGGCCGCGAAGGCCCGACGCCCGGATCTCCTCGATGACCTTCTCGGGCGTGCAGGCCGTGAGGCACCGCTCGAGCGGTTTGAACCCGTCGCGGGAGAGGTATTCGTCAAGGTCCGTCGGCTGCACGTGGCCGGAGTGTTCGGTGGCGATGTGCTTTTGGGGTCTGAGAAACTCGGCGATGGGCGGATCGCGAACATCGACGGCGTACCGAGCGAGCGGTTTCCACGCCTCGTCGGTCAGAATCTGGTCCAGTAGCCGCGAGGCGGCCTTGCCCGCCCGTCCGAGGGGTCCGCGCGGCCGGAAATGACGCAGCACGATCGCCTCGGCGTCCTGCGGCGCGACGTTGGCATACAGGGCAGGCCGGCTGCCGGGCTCGGTCACGGTGACCAGCGGTGTCAGGTACGTCATGCCGGTGCAGCCGACGCCTTTGACGACGGTCCGCGCGCCGGTCTCGGCGACGGCCTTCAGGAGGGCTTCGTACACCTGGCCGCTGCCGCGCGCGAGGCAGCAGGTGTCGAGCGTGATGCGGATCTCTCCCATCGCCCCGTCGGCTTCGGGTTCTGCCGGGCCGCCCTTGCCGGGCCGGTGGTCGGCGCAGCGCTTCTCGGATTCCAGGAAGTCGTGGATGGCCCGCGGCACGTGCTCGGGCGTCAGGTGGCCGTAGGTGAGGTCGCCGATCTGGACGACCGGCGCGAGCGTGCAGCAGCCGAGGCAGGCGACCTGCTCGACCGTGAAGAGACCGTCTGGGTCGGTGTCGTCGCCGTCCGGGACACCGAGGTGCCTGAGAAAGGCATCGTGGACCACCCCTGCGCCCTTGACGTGGCAGGCGGTTCCGATGCAGACGCGGATCAGGTGCTTGCCCATCGGGCGGTGCCGGAATTGCGAGTAGAACGTCGCGATGCCCACGATCTGGGCCGGGGTGATCTCCGTCAGGTCCGAGATGCGGCGCAGCGCCGCCTCGGGCAGGTACCGGTAATGCTCCTGGACGGCCTGGAGAATGGGGATGGCCGACTCGGGGCCCCGGCCGATGCGCTCGACCGTCTCGTCCACGAATGCCAGGTCCAGGTCTGTCATGCTCGTTCCCAGTGCGGGTTCTCTCGATGCGGTCGGCTGCCGCCCGACGTCAGGATGGCTCCTTGGCGGCCGGTGCCGGTTGGGTCTCGGCGGTCTTGACGCCGATAGCGTACAGGTGCGTCTTGCCGCGCAGGTACAGGCGGCCGTCGACGAAGACGGGCGACGAGTGGCATCGTTCGCCCAGTTCGGCCTTGGCGACTTCCTTGCAGCCGCCCTCGGTGGTGAGAATGTGCGTCACGCCCTTGGCGTCGACCAGGTACACCTTGTCGCCGACCAGGCCGGGGGAGGCCATGAAGATGGCGTCGATCTCGTGTTCCCAGAGGAATTTGCCGTCGGCGACGGCGTAACAGGTCAGCAGGCCGTCGGTCGTCACGAGCAGGACGAACTTGCCGTCGGTCAGGGGGCTGACGATGTCGGGCAGGCCGTCCTCGCCGATCCAGGCCACGTGGGTCTTGGTGACGTCGCCCGATCCGCCGGTCCGGATGGCCGAGAGTTGCGCCCCCGAGTTAACGGTGAACACCATGGACCCCGCGCCGACGGGCGAGGGGGCGACGTCGCCGTCGAGGACCTTGGCCCGCCACAGTTCCTTGCCGTCGGCCGGGTTGTAGGCGATGACCCAGGGCTTGGCGGCCGTGATGAACTCCTCGCGCTGGCCCGTGTGAATCAGGATGGGCGTGGCCCACGAACTGGGCACCGGCCGGGGCGTCTCCCAGACGGTCTTGCCTGTCGCCACGTCGAGGGCCATCAGGCGCGAGTTGGGCTTGCCGGGCGTGCCCTGGTCGAGCAGCACGAGGACCGTGTTGGCGTAGATGTTGAGCGACGAGGAGTAGCCGTACGAGTTCTTGAGGCGTCCGAGGTTGCGGACCCACCGCGGGTGTCCGTCGACGTTGAAGCAGGCGACGTCGCCGTTGGCGAAGATGGCGGCGACAAAGCGACCGTCGGTGGCCAGGGTGGGCGCGGCAAAGCCGGTGTCTTCGAGGAGTTCGGGCGGCTCGCCCATGGTGCCGGCGGGCGTCGAGACCGGTTGCTGCCACAGGATTTTGCCGTCGGCCGCGTCGAAGCAGTACACCTGCCGCTCTTTCTCGGTGGCCCCCGACAGGAAGATGCGGTTGCCCCAGACGACGGGCGAGTTCTCGCCGGGCAGCGGCACGGGGGTCTTCCAGAGGATGTTCTTGCCGGTCTTGCCGTTCCAGGTGGTGGGGATGTTGGCATAGGCGCTGTGTCCGGAGCCGTCGGCCCCGCGGAACCGCGGCCAGTGCTTGCGAATCTCCTCGGCGCCGGGCGGCGGGGCGATGAGGGCGGTGGCCTCGCCGTCGCCGGTTCCGCCCGGCCGCAACCAATCCGTGTACTTCAGCAGGACGACCCCGCCGCCGACCACAAGGGCCGCCCCCACGACGACCACGGCCCACCGGGCCAGCGCGGCCCCCGCCTTGGGCTGACGCTGGTCGGCCCGGGGAGGCATGGGCACGTGCTTGTGGCAGGCCGTGGCCAGGCCCGCCCCGACCACGAAGACCAGCATCCCGGCGGCCAGCAGGTACCCGCCGGTCTTCATGAACGCTTGGCGGCCGAAGAAGTCCTGCCGCAACTCCACGTCGCGCCGGCGCAGGTCGTCGAGCACGGCTTGGCGGGCCTGGGCGTCGGAGACCTTCAGCAGGGCGGCGCGCAGGTGGTTGAGTTCCTCGGACGTATCGAGGCCCTCGGTCTGGCGCTCCAGGTGCGCCACCGCCAGCGTCGCCCCCACCAGCAGGCAGAACACCCCGGCCACGATCGCCGACCCCAGGGCCGCCTGGTATCGGACGCGGGCCAGTTCCAGCCGGCGGGCCTTCTGAGCGTCGGTCGGCTCGTTCGCGGCAGGGGTTGGGTTGGTTTCGGATGTCATGGCGGTCCCCGTTCACCCTCAGGAGTTTTCAGGCGTTTGCGTTCGACCGGGCAATACTGGAAGCACCGGCCGCACGACAGGCACGTGGCGCGGTCGGGCTCATAATCGGTCCGCGTGCGGTGGACCGACAAGTGGACCAGTTTCACACCGACGACCAGACCGGCCCAGACGCCCAGGAGCGTCGTGCCCCAGGCGAAGCGACTGCGGATGGCGGCGGCCTCGGCGTAGAGTTCCTCGCGCGGCCGGTGCGTCTTGTAGAACCCCTCGCTGATGTCCTCGGTGCCCTCGACGAGGCCGGTCTCCTCGGCCCGGACGCGGTCGGCCTGCTGCACCGTGTAGTGCACTTGTGCGAACGGTCCGGCCAGGCACCAGCCCAGGCCGCCGCCCGCGGCCAGCAGCACCGGCACCGCGACGAGCAGCAGGGCCAGGCGGCGGCGGTCGATGAGCCGGTTGGGGCGCCGCTCGGCGGCGGTCGGCGCGAGGATGGCGTTGAACGGGCACGCGTCTTCGCACAGCGTGCACTGGACGCACTCATCGGGCGTGATCGTGACGTGCCACTTCGACGCCCGCGACAGCAGCCGCAGTATCGCGCCGTACGGGCACAGCCAGCGGCAGTACGGCCGCGCGATGAAGAAACCCGCCACCAGAAACGCGCCGCCCAGAATCAGCATGCCCGTGCTGCCGCCGAACGCCTCCATCGTGGCGTTGGTCCGCGCGAGCGGCACCAGGCGGAATATCGACACGAACGGGTCGTACTCGCAGATGATGAATGCCGCGCCCGTCGCGGCGAACAACACGGCCGCGCCCAGGTACACGTAGGCCAGCAGCCCCAGGCCATGGTCGATCCAGGCCGGCACCCGTACCGGGCGGATGGCCACGATGTCCTGGAGCGCCCCCAGCGGGCACACCGCCGCGCAGAACGTCCGGCCGACGAGCAGCGTCGCGACCAGCGGCAGCAGGAAGAACGCCACGACGACCAGCGGCACGGTGTAGCCGCCGTCGAACGCGGCCAGCGTCACGTTCTGGATGGCGCCGATGGCACAGACGCATCCGCCACGGTAGAACCCGAAGTACGCGAGCGACGCCGCCATCAGCACCCACAGCCACCGCCGCGACCGCGCCACCAGGGCCAGGTACGACGACGCCGCCAGCGCCACGATCAGTGCCGCCACGTCGATGTACTCGAAGACGTCGGCCCGGGCCGCCGGCACGACGAGCGCGGGCCGCTCGTACCCGCTCTTGAACTTCGGCAGGGCGAAACGCTCGGCCCCCAGCGCCAACGGTGCCAGCACCAGGACCAGGGCCACGAGGATGGTCGCGCGGTGTCTCACGCCGGGTGGTCCTCACCTTTCAGGAGATAAGCCTGGCTGGCCGGCACGCGCCGGAAGGCGTTCGACGGGCACGCGGCGGCAATGGTGCACTCGTTGCAGTTCAGGCATCGGTTGTGAAGCACCTGGAGGAAGAGCGACCCGTTGCCGAAGTTGTTGCATCCCTTGATGCACTTGCCGCAGCCGATGCACAGGGCCTCGTCGATGGTGTACTCGTAGTGGGGCCCTTCGATCCACCGGCGGTCGATGGCCTCGGTGGGGCACAACTGGCTCTCGGCCGGGGGCACCTCGATGCCCGCCGCGGGCTCGAACCCCGGGGAAAAGTAGCCGAAACACAGGTCGCAGTATCCGCACAGAGCGTGGCTGTGGACGCACTTGACGGCGCTGGGGTCCAGGACGCAGTACGTCGCGCAGTTGCCGCACTGGATGCACTTCTCGGGGTCGATTTGCCAGACCATGCCGTCGGCCCGGCCCCGTGTGGCCAGGAGGGCCGCCGTCCCGCCCACGGCCACGGCGCCGGCGGCCAGGCCGCCCTTACGCAGCAGGCCGCGCCGCGAGACTTTCTTGTCGGTGTCTTTCGCCATCGTTCCGCGTTTCCTTCCGGACCGGGACTACGAGCCGCCGGGCGTCGGCAGACGCCTGCCGCGGGCCAGAACATCGCGCGTCATGGACGCTTGCGGCAGACCGCACGCGCCAAGTCTTCCGCAGCCGCGACAGATACCGCGATTGACGCACGACTGGCCTGCCTGGACCGGCCCGCCCTGCCGCGCCGCCAGGTGTCCGCCCAGCAGGCCCAACCCCGCCAGCAGCGGGTACCGCACCAAGTCGCCCAGAAAGGCGCGGCGGTCACGTTGTTTGCCGGCTTGGCCCATCGGCCTTGCTCCTTGCGGATCTGGAATATCGGATCTCAGATCTCCAATTTCAGATCTCCAATCTCAGATTCCAGGTCTCAAATCCCGGATCTCAAATCTCAAATTTCAAGTCTCCAGTCTCCGCCTCACGCGTCCGTCTTGGGCGCGAAGACGCGCACTTGGCGCCGCTCGGGGTCGAGGACGAGGATCCGCCCCGCGGCGTCCACTGCCAGGTCGAGGCCGACGGTGCCCTCATCGAAATCGTCCGGCGCCGCCACGACGCTGATGAAGTGGCCCTCGGGGTCGTACACCTTGACGCGCGGCAGGCCCTTCTCGCTGGTCACGAAGCGGCCGTCGGCCATGATGGCCAGGTGCGTGGGGTTGCAGCAGCCGCAGAAACCGTCGGTCTTCATCGACGTCTTGCCCCAGGCGAAGCGGAAATCGCCATCGTATGTGTAACACTCTACCTGCCGTCGCCCCGGGTCCACGAGCCACAGCATCCCCTGCCGCCCGAGCGCCACGTCGAGGTACGGGCTCCGGATGATGAGGCCCGGTGCGTGCCGGGCGGCGTCCTCTTCGCCGATGCGGTTGACGACCTTCCCCGCCGCGTCGTACCGCATCAGCACGCAGTTGCCGGCATCGGCTGCAAAGACGTCGTCCTCGCCCGCCGCCAGGCCCGTCAGGTACGCCCGTTCGCCCAGGCTCTCCCACGCGGCCGCGCGCTTGCCGGCGGCGTCGTACACCTCCACGTGGTCCTTCGCGGCCAGGTAGATGGTGCCGGCCTTGTTCGTGGCGATGGCGTACGGGGCGACGTCGATCGAGAACTGGGAGACGCTCTTGCCCTGGGCGTCGAAGAGGCGGACGCCCGTGTCGCTTGCCACCAGGACGCCGCCGCCGGCCGCGGCAATGGCCTTCGGCCGTTCGTCGCCCGTGGCCACGGCCGCCACCTGTTTCCACCGGACGAGCGCGGGGTCGACCTTCCGCAGTTGCGAGAGGTCGTAGGTGAACTCCGGCCCCAGGCCGCTTGGTTTCCATGCCGCCATCCGGACTACTCCTTGCGCGGCCCGCCCACGTCGAGGCAGACGAGTTTCTTGAGGTCGCGGACGAGCAACCGCCCGCCGACCAGCGCCATGGGCGCCCAGGTCTCGTGGCCGCCCAGCACCTTGGCGCGGGCGAGTTGTTTGTAGCCGTCAGCCCGGGCCTCGGCCAGCGTCAGCACGCCCTCGTCGTCCATGATGAAGATGAGGCCGTCGGCCACCAGATACGGACCCAGGCCGAATCGGTTGGCCGGGCCGCTTGTCCACGCGTGTTGGCCCGCCATGTCCATGCACACGAGTTGCTCGCCCAGCGTCCGCGCCTCCTTCGGCAGGACGCCGAAGATGTGCCCGTTGTAGAAGACGGGCGTCTGCTGCTCGGACCCGAACTCGGCCGATTCGGTCAGCCGCCAGACGACCTCGCTCTTCAGGCCCTTGCCGTCCTCGACGACGCGTATCATCATGCTGCCCCCGCCGTACCCGCCCGACAACAGCACGTGCCCGTTGCCCACCGGGACGGGGCTGGGAACGTTGGCGAACGGCACGCGCCACTGGTCGCACTCCCAGAGGACGTCGCCGGCCTTGTGGTCGTCGCCGTCGTCGGCGGCCACGCCCACGACGCCGCCGCTGGCGCAGTAGATGTACATGCGCCACTTCTTATAGTCCATCGGGATGATGGAGGAGTGCGTCATCTTCCAACCGTGCGGGTTCGGCGTTTTCCAGGCGATTGTGCCGCCAGAGTCGCACTCGACGGCCATCATGAGGACCTCTTTGCCCGCGGGCGCCAGAATGGCCCGGCCGCCGTCAATCAGCGGGCACTGGGCGGCGTACCACTTCGGCACGATGGCCCCGTAGGCTTTCACCAGGTCGATGCCCCACCGGAAGGCGCCCGTCTCGGCCTCGACGCACAGGACGTGGCACTTCGGGCCCAGCGTCACGACGAACCGGTCGGTCACCGCCGGGACGGTCCGCGAGATGCCGTGGTCGCTGTCGATGGGGATGTCGTACCAGCGGCGCCAGACCTCGCGCCCGTCCGCCAGCGACAGGCACCGCAGGGCGTCGGCCTCCTTGGTCTCGTCGTAATCCAGCAGGTACACGCGACCCTTGTCCACGGCCGGGCCGGCGTACCCGATACCCACCGGCACGGACCACAGGACCTTCGGCCCGCCGTCGGGCCACGCGCGGGCCAGGGGGACCGACTCGGTGCTGATGCCGTCGAAGTTGGCCCCGCGGAACCGCGGCCACGAACCCGGCAGGTCGGCCGGCTTGCCGTCGCCCGCCGCGAACTCGCCCGGAAACGACACGTCGAATGCACGCAGGCCGCCCTGGCCGGCCTGTTCGAGCCGTTCCTTGAGGTCGAACGCCGGCGTGGCGCTCAGCCACAGCGTCACGGACAGGATGCCCGCGGCCGCCAACAGCGCCGGGATGGCCCTCAGAAGCAGCGCCTTCATTTTCGCTCCACAAAAAGGGGTCAGCCCCCTTCTTCGGAAGGCCTGACCCCACTGCGCCGCCTAATCGTACTCCCTGGCGTGGTCGAAATCAACCCTTGCGCCCCGGGCCGAGGCCGGCCGCCCCATTGAACCCCCGGGTCTCCTACTCGTTCCGCAGGGCTTCGAGCAATCGGCCGCGAAGCGCCAGCCGCGCAGCCAGCCACGTCCACAGGACGCCGCTGGCCCCCACGGCCGCCAGCGTCGCCGCGAGCGAGACGTACGGCACGGCCGCGCCGGCCGACCGGATCGCCGGCGCTACCGCCAGCACCGCCGCCGCGACGCCGCACCCCAGCCCCAGGACCAGCAGCCCCCAGTGTTCTACCAGGACCATCCACTCGATCGACCGGCGGCGGAACCCGACGGCCCGCATCAGGGCCAGTTCGCCCCGGCGTTCCAGGACGTTCCGCAGCACCACGACGCCCAGCCCCGCGCTGCCCAGCAGCAGGCCCAGGCCGCCGAGCGTCTGGAAGATGCCCAGGTACGTGTTCTGCATCGAGTTGAACTCGGCCAGGCGGTCGGCCGTCGGCACCAGCGCCAGGCCCACGTCGGCCAGTTGACGCGAGAGCACCCGCGAGACCGCCTCGGCGTTCTCGGCCGGCACGTCGATCAGGAGCATCCGGTACCCGCCCTCCGACGGGAAGCGCGCGAGCAGCGCCTCCTCGTCCACCACGAGCATGCCCTGGAGGATCGACCCGGCCACCGCCGCGACGATCCGCAGCCGGAACGGCCGGCCGCGACCGTCGATGTAATCCATCTCGTCGCCCACCTTCTTGCCGAGCGACCACTGGATGGTGGCCGCGTCGCCGATGGCGGGCACCACGTCGGGCTCGTCGCGGCGTGCGAGCAGCGTCCACGGGTTCGCGCCGGCGGTGTCGCCTATCGTTTCGGCGAACGTGAACGACTCTCGCTCGGCCAGTGCCGCCGGCCGCACGCCCGCCAGGCGCGGTTTGCGGACGCGGTTCAGGTTCAGGCACGAGGCGTCGTCGCCCTCGTGGACGCGCATCGGGATGATGGTCTTGACCTGGCGCGGCAAATCCTCGGGCAGGGCGTACTGCCGCAGGCCGTCCTTCGAGAGCAGGTCGTAATGGATGGGCAGCGTCGTCTGGCCGAAGAGGCGGAATCCCCCGGTTCCCGACGCGGCGATGCCGGGGTCCGCGGGCGGCGGCCGGCGGTTCGCCCCCACGGCCACGACCAGGAACGCACCGAACGCCACGAGCGAGATGGTGGCCAGGCTCCGGCCGCGCCGTCGGGTGGCGTTCCGCAGACCCAGTCCGCCGGCCGTGCGGCTGTGGCCGGCGGACGAGGCGGCCATCCGCGCCAGCACGGCCTGGCAGAACGCCAGACCCGCCAGCAACAGCAGCGCGCCCGCTCCGAAGAAGACGCCGGCCTGGGCCTCGCCCGTGGCCGACCGCATGGCGACCAGCAGGACGACGGCCCCGACGGCGCACGCGGTCCCCGTCGCCAGACCGAACCACGGCCGGGCCCGCCGGTGCCGGAAGACCCGCAGTTCGGCGTCGGCCCCGGCGGCCAGCAGTTCCCGCGCGGGCGCCCGGGCCTGGCGCCGCAGCGTCAGCCACATGGCCGCCAGCGCGACCACGATGCCTACGCCGGCGCCGACCAGCGGCGTGTTAGACGATGCGTGGTACGCGATGTCCGACGACCCCACCGCGCCTTGCCACACCGTGGCCAGGCCCCAGAGCACGACCTTTGTGTACACCTGTGCCGCGCACATGCCGACGGCGCCGCCCAGGATGGCCAGGGTCAATCCCTCGGCCAGCATCAGGTTCCGGACGCGTCCCGGCGTGAAGCCCAGCGCCAGCAGCGTCCCCGTTTCCTCGGCCCGCTGCTCGACGCCGAAGGCGAACAGGAGGCCCGTCAGGACGAGCGCCGCCACGATGAGAAAGAAACTGAGGCCCAGGAAGAGTTGGCCGAAGTCCTGGGCCTCGCTGCCGGCCGCCATCGCCCGCTCACGGACCGGCTGAAAGTACAGGCCGAGTTCCTTCGGCTCGAGCACGCCGGCGAGGCCCCCCGGCGCCTGGCCGGGCGGAAACCGGATGGCCGTCAGGTCGCCGAACCGGTTCGCCCACATCCGCCGGCCGGCCGCCAGCGTCACCAGGGCCTTCGGCGTGCCGCCGTTGGCCTTCCAGTAGGCCTGGTCCTCGTCGCGGATCGTCTTGCGCAGCGTCTGGTTGTCGAGCGGCGGGCCGGGGTGCCAGTCGCGGCAATCTTCGACCTCGGTCAGGCCGGGGAAGTCGGGCATCAGCGTCTTGTCGGCGGCCGGGCCCTCCAGGGCGATGACCTCGCGGACGCGGAAGTGGCTCTTCGTGACTTCAAGGCCGCCGGCTGGTCCCGGCACGTAGTACGACAGGGTGAGCGTGTCGCCCCTCTTGGCGGCCAGATCGTCGGCCAACCACTTATTAATGATGATCTCATCGTCGGCCATGTCGACCGGCACCAGGCCCAGGGCCGGCCGAGACTCGCCGGCGCGGGGGTGCAGGTACCCGATGGCCGAGACCATCGAGTACGGCGTCGCCCGGTCACCCACCCGGAGTTCGTTGACGAAGTAGGTCAGGATTCCGACGGCGTCGGAAGGCTGCTTGGCGTAGCCCTTCGCGATGGGCGTGTCGATGAAAACGCGGTCCGAGCGGATCTCGACGCCGCCTGCGGGCAGGGGCCGGGCCGAGAGTTCCGCGTCGGCCGGTTGCCACGCCGCTGCCAGCGCGTCCTGGGCTTGAGTCGGTCCCGGCGGACCCTGTCCTTCGCCGCGGCCCACGAGCAGGACGTTCGCGCGGCCGTCGCGCTCAATCTGCCGCTGGAGCCACCCGAGGGGCACGAACACGTTGTAGGGCGGCACTTGGTTGGCCGCCAGGCTGAACCGGCCGAACTGCTCGTCCGTCGCGACGGCCGCCACCGTGACCGTGGGCGCCGCCGACGGCTGGGCCTCGCCCGAGAGCGGGGCGTCGAGCGACAGGCCGCCCGGCTTGCCGAACCGCAGGCGAAGTTCGTCGCCCGGCCCCACGCCCAGTGCCCGCGCGGCCCTTCGGTTGACGACCGCCGTGGCGCCGGCGTCGTCGGCCAGGAGCGGCTCGGTGCCGCCCATCTTCCAGAACCGGGCGTCGACGCCGACGATCTGGGCGTCGGCCACGCGGGTCACCCCGTCGGCCCGCGCAACCACGCCGGCCACCTGGAGCACCGGCGCCGCCGGCGCGGCCAGGCGTGCCGCCAGGTCGTCGGCCAGCGCCGACCGGAAGAACCGCTCCGGCGCCGCCAGGGCCGTCTCGGTCCGGCCGAGGCGCACCAAGGCCATCCGCCGCAGACTCCACCGGACCGAGTCGCCCACCACCAGCGCCCCCACCAACACCGTGGTCGCCACGGCCGCGCCCAGGACGACGCCCAGGTGGCTCCGCCGGTGAAACCAGAGGCCTCGCCAAAGCAGTGTCCGCAGGTTCATGAGGCCGGCTCCAGGGTGGCCAGGCGACCGTCGCGCAGTTCCATCGCATGGGCCATCCGGGCGGCCAGGGCGGCGGCGTGCGTGACGACGATGAGCGTGATGCCGTCCTCGCGGTTCAGCGTCGCCAGCAGGTCCACCAGGTTCGCCGACGCCTCGCGGTCGAGGCTGCCGGTGGGCTCGTCGGCCAGCAGCAGGGGCGGCGAGTTGATGAGCGCCCGGGCCACGGCCACCCGCTGCCGCTCGCCGCCCGAGAGGTGCCCGGGCCGGTAGTCCATCCGGTCGGCCAGACCCACACGCTCCAGCAGCCCGCGGGCGCGGTCTTCCGTCGCGGGCGCCACGCCCTTGCCGGACGCCATGGCGGGCACCAGCACGTTTTCCAGGGCGGTGCATTGCGGCAGGAGATGATGCATCTGAAAGACGAAGCCGATTTCGCGGTTCCGGACGACGGCCAGTTGCTCGTCGCCGAGGGCCGAGAGGTCGCGGCCGCCGACGAGCACGCGGCCGCTGGTCGGGCGGTCGAGCGTGCCGATGATGTTCAGCAGGGTGCTCTTGCCGCTGCCCGACGGCCCGACGATGGCCAGCGCGTCGCCGGCCGCGATGGCCAGCGAGACGTCGTCCAGGACGGGCGGTGCCAGGCCGCCGTCGGGCGCCTCGTACGCCTTGGTCACGTGCTCGAGTTGGACGAGCGGTGCCGGGTCGGTCATGGCGGTTCCCCTGTCAGACGATGGATTCAATGACCTTCAGAACGTTCTGTGCCATCCGTTGGATGCCGAACGCCTCGAGCGCCGCCTGCCTGCCGCGCCGGCCCATGGCGTAGGCGCCGGCCGGGTCGAGCAGCAGGTCTTCGATGGCCGCGGCCAGCGCCTCCGGGTCGTCCGGCTCGACGAGCAGGCCGCCGCCGGTGGCGTCGACGATCTCGGCGGGTCCGCCCGCGCGCGGCTGCACGACGGGTACGCCCGACGCCAGCGCCTCGACGACGAACGTGCCGAAGGCCACGCCCTCGCGCGCCGGCACCGAGAGGACCGAGAGCGACCGCAGGAACTCCTGCTTGGCGGCGTGGTCGAGGATCGGCAGGAACTCGACGTCGTCCCCCGCGCCGGCCTCGTCGATGCGTCGGCGGACGTCGGCGACGAACGCCTCGTCGCCCGGCGTGTGGCCGCCCGAGACCCGCATCCGCACGCCCGGCACGCGGCCGCCCGCGCGGACGGTCAGAAACGCCTCGACGGCCAGGTCGAACCCGCACGCCCGGTTCATCTGGGCCAGGTACCCGACGGTGGGCGTCTCGGGCGGCGCGGCGGCCGGTGCGTAGCCCGACAGGTCGATGCCGATGGGCACGACGTGCACCCGCTCGGGCGGCAGGCCCAGCCGCTGCTGCATCCGGTCGCCGTAGTACCGGCTGGCGGGCAGGAAGGCGTCGACGTCGGCGGCGCGCCGGGCCAGCGTGTCCCACGCCTGGTCGCGGTACGGCTCGGGAAGCGAGTCGAGAAAGGCGTCCTCGTCCTGGAGGGTGCACAGGACCGGCACGTCGAGTTGCTCCCTGATGCGGCGGGCCATGCCGACGAGCAGGGCGTTCGAGAGGCACACGACGTCGGGCCGGCCGCGCTCGGTCAGCCACGCGACAAGCCGGTCGAGTTCCCGGACCTGGTGCCCGTGCTCGCCGCGGAGCATCGAGAGCGTGGGCTCGCCCAGGTCCCTGGCCTTGGTCATCTCGGCCCGGCGGGCGGCCCACGCGAGGAGCGGCCGGGCGTCGAGCAGCCGGTCGACCCACCGCGGCGCGCGGCGGAACGGGGCCCACTTCTCCCGCAGGTACACGCCGATGCCGCCGAAGAAGATGGGCACGCCGCGGCTGGAGTCGGGGCCGTCGATCGCCGCCGGCAGGTACAGCGGCACCATGAGCGTCTCGTGGCCGAGGCGTCGCAGTTCCAGCACCAGGGCGTTGTCGCGCAGGCAGTTCTCGCAGTAGAAGTTGCCGCCCGCGCCCGGCGTCATCTGGATGATTTTCATGGGCACCGGTTCCCGCCCATCACGGCTTCGGCCCGAAGGCGTACACGGTTCCGCCTTCGTCGGCGATGACGACCCGGTCGGCAGCCACGGCGGGCGACGCCGTGACGGGCTGGCCGGTCTCGTACGACCAGACCTCGCGGCCGTCCTTCAGGCGGACCAGGTAAAGGCGCCCGTCCTGCGACCCGACCACGATCTTGTCGCCGCACAGGACGGGCGAGGAATCGACGTCGCCGCGCGTCGCAAACGTCCATCGCGGCCGGCCCGTGGCCAGGTCCACCGCGTGGAGCCGCTTGTCGCGCGACCCGATGACCAGAACGCCGTCGCCGACGGCCGGCGACGAGTAGAACGCCGACTCGCCGTCGCCGTACTCCCACACGACCTTGCCGGCTGCCAGGTCGATGCACAGGAGTTTGCCCTCGTAGTTGGCGACGTACGCGCGGCCGCCGGCCAGGGCGGGCGACCCGGCGACGTACGCCCCGGCGTCGATCGCCGCCGCTTCCGTGCCGTCGGCAAGGTTCACCACGTGGACCCGCGCGTCGCAACTGCCGAAGACGGCCTTGCCGTCGGCCACCGCCACGGCCCCGTTGATGAAGTTGTCGGTCGCCAGCGTCCAGGCGGCCTCGCCCGTGGCGGCGTCGACACAGTGCAGGCGCGTGTCGTAGCCGCCGACGAGGATCTGCTTGCCCCGCCCGTCGGGCGACGGCGTCCAGTTGGCCGCCCCGAGGAGGCGGTCCTCGGTCCTGTACTTCCAGCGCAGGGTGCCCGCGGCGGCGTCGATGGCGTAGAGGCACCCGTCGGCCGAGCCCACGTACACGACGCCGTCGACGACCAGCGGAGAGGCCTCGACGGCGTCGCCGGTCTCATAGGCCCAGACCTTCTGGCCGTCGGCCAGGCCGATGGCGTAGACGCGGCCGTCGTCGCAGCCGACGAACACGCGGCCGTCCTGGATGGCGGGCGAGGACTTGATGGTGTCGTCGGCCTGGAACTTCCATCGGAGCGCCAGGGCGTCGGGCAGGCGGCCGGTGGCCACGCCCCGGAAGGCGGGTGACCCGCGGAACATCGGCCAGTTCGGTGCCATGGGCTCGGCCGGCGTTGCGGGCGCCGGCGAGTCGGACCGGTCGCACCCGGCGGCCCACGCGACCAGCAGCATGGCCGCGGCTGAGAGGAGTGCGCGTTTCACGGTTGGTGCCCTCCGGGAGTGCCTTCAACAGAAAGTATAGCAGGAGACGGGGCCCCGCGGACAGTCCTATAGTAGTTTAGCCGCGGCCGGCACGGCCGCGGGAAGCGCCGATGGACACCCGGCGGCCGTGCCCCGTCGCCGTGCCGGCGACGGCTAAACGGTGCGGCTTGCGTGCCGTTGTTGTTTAGCCGCGGCCGGCACGGCCGCGCGTTGGGCGCAACCAGCAACCGCGGGCGTCAGCCGTCCAGCGTCCGGGCACGCTCCAGCGCCGCCACCGTGAAGATGATGGGGTACAGCCGCTCGAAGTACCAGAGCTTGGCGAAGTAGAAGCCGATGGGCGACGGCTCGAAAGCGGTCCCCTGGTGCGTGCGGGCCATCAGCCACGCGGCGCCGCGCTCGATGGACGCCGCCGCGTCCGGCACGACCGTGCGATGGTCGAGCACGGCCCTGGCGCGGCACAGGGCATCGACGGCCAGGGCGGTCTCTTCGATAGACGACGCCACACCGGCCGCGCCGCCCCATCCGCCGTCGTCGTTCTGGGCGCGGACGAGCCAGGCCGCGCCGCGGGCGAGCATCTCGGCCGCCCGCCCGGCGCCTTGTCGCGCGGACGCCTCCAGGGCGGCGCCGACGCGGGCCGTTCCGTACGTGGGGTTCTGCTCGTCCGGGGCGTCCTGGCTGCCGAACCACAGGGGCACCCACGCACCCTCGGGCGACTGGGCGGCTTCGATGTACGCCAGGGCCCGCCCCGCGGCGGCGTCGAGACGCCGCGAGACCTTGGCCGGCAGGTCGTCGCGCCACGCCGTCCAGGCGGCCAGGGCGTGGGCGGTCAGGTCGGCGGCGCTGCGGTCGAACGGCAGCGTGCCCCATCCGCGGCAGAAGGTGGGCAGACCGCCGTCGCGGTTCTGGAGGTCGGCCAGCCACGCGGCGCCGCGTGCGGCGGCCTGGACCACGCGCGGGTCGCGCGGGGCCAGGTGCCGCAGGGCCAGGAGCGCCCCGGCGGTGTCGTCGGCGTCGGGCACGCCGCCCGGCCGGTCGGTCCAGGCCCACCCGCCGGGCGCGGCACGGGTGTAGAAATGTTCCTGGGCGTGCTGCTGGTCGAGCAGCCAGTCGACGATGGGCCGGCGCGCGTCAGGCGGGAGAATCTGGGCGAAGTCCGGCGCGGCCGCCAGGGCGTTGACGGCGAGCGTCGTCACCCAGGTGGCGAGGTCCGTGTCGATGGGCCAACTGCCGTCGTCGCGGGCGGAGGCGACCAGAAAATCGACGCCCCGCGCCACGACCTCGTGGTGTGCCTGTCCGGCGGCGGCCAGGCTCATCGTGACGAAACTCGTCAGCGGCGCGGCCTCCAGAAAGCCCCCGCTCCTGGGCTGGAGCGTGGTCAGCCGCCTGAGCGTCGGCCCCCGCGTGAGGTGCCGCACCAGGTGCGTCACCGGGCAGGCCGGCGGCCGAAAGTGGTACCGCGCCTGGCCGATGGCGATCAGGGCCGGCAGCGCGTAACTGACCACCGGCAACCGCAGCCGGTTCCACCACCCGGGCGGGCACGCAGCCAGTTCGAACGGCAGGGCCTTGACCAGCGACCACGCCTCGCGAGCGGGACCCAGGCGGCCCGCCAGGGCGGCCATCGTCAGGATGGGCGCCGAGAACGTTCGGTCGTTGCCGTACCGCCGGTCGACGGCACCGGCCAGGCGCGCGGGCTCCAGGCCGCCGACCTCGCCCGCCAGATACGCCTCGGCGCGGGCGACGGCCGCGCGGTGCGCCGGATGAGAGTCGGAGGCGGCCAGGGCTGACCAGGCCAGGATCGTCGTGCTGAGGTTGCTGTGCGAGAGGACGGTGTCGCCCCAGCCGCCGTCGTGGTTCTGATGGCCGGCGAGCCAGTCCAGCCCCGGCCCGATGAGCCGCGAGAACGGCCCGGGCCCGCGCTCGCGCTCGACCACGTGCAGGGCCCAGGCGGCGGTGGCGGTGGAGAGAGCGCTGGCGGCGAGGTGGCCCGACCAGTGCCCGTCGGGCCCGCGATGCGACAGCAGGTGCTCGCGGGCGGCGCACAGCGTCTTGTCGAGCCGGGGACGGTCGATGGGCATGGTCAGTCCAGCAGGTGGCCGAGGGCCAGGAGTCCGTAGAAGGTGTACTCGCAGTCGACGTGGTCGTCGGCCCAGTGTCCGCGGAAGCCGCCTTCGTCGGTCCAGAGGCTTTCGACGAACCGGCGGCAGGGACGGCGGATATCATCGAGCGCCGCGCCGGCCGTGGCGAGGGCGTGCAGGGCGGTGGCCGTCGAGAGCAGGTCGGCGATGGGCGCGGCCGGCACGGCCCGCCAACCGCCGTCCGAGTCCATCTGTCCGGCCAGCCAGGCCGTGGCGGCCGGGTCGACGGATTCGCCCAGTTCGGCCAGGGCGACGATGGCGGCCGCCGTGGCCGGCGTCGACGACCGCGGCATGGCGGGCAGGTTAGCGTACCCCCCGTCGTCGGCCCGGAGCGAATCCAGGCCCCGGACCAGGCCGGCCGGGTCGGGCAGGGGGGTCTCGACGTCCTGACAGGCGCCGACCGCGAGGAATCCGGCGTAGGCGGTGCCGGCGGCGGCGCCGGGCGTGGGATGGTATCCGCCGTCGGCCGCGCGGCAAGTTTCGAGGCGTCGGCCGATGGCGCGCCGCACTTGGGCCGGCGCGCCACCGGGCACGAGCGCCCAGCACCGGGCCAGGCAGGCCAGGTGGACGAAATCGAGCGCCGCGCCGTCGCCGAAGAACTCCAGGTACGCCCGGCGGGCGTCGGCGGGGGCGGGGGCGTCGAGCGCGGTCATCGTCTGCATGCCGAAGACGGTGTAGTAGAGGTCGCTCGCCGGGCCGCGTCCGGCGAATCCGCCGTCGGGCATGGCGGCCGATTGCAGGAACCGGCCGACGCCTTCCGCCACGTCGGGCCGGCGGCGCCGCGCGTTGGCGGCGGCCCGGAGCATGTCGAGGCGGAGGCTCACGGGTGGGTTTTCCTCACGACTGGCGGCGGAAGATTTTGAAGATGACGCGCCTGAGGAGGGCCTTGAGGTCGGCCTGGGTGAGCGGTTCGAGACACCGCATGGCCTTGTCCTCGTAGCGGGTCAGCAGGCGCCCGGCTTCGTCTTCGACGCCAAGGGCCTCGATCCGCCGGCGGACCTCGTCGACCGGCGCCTCAGAGGACCGCCGCCAGACGGCCTCGAAGAACTGCCGGTCTTTGCCGCGGTCCCGCTCGTAGGCGATGGCCAACAGGATCGACGGCCGCATGGCCGTCAGGTCGTTGGGCTCGTCGTTGCTGCGCAGGTCCTTCAGGTCGTCGGCGATCTGATAGGCGATGCCGAGGGCCTCGCTGTAGCGATGGAACACGTCCCAGATTCCGTCGTCGGCCCCGGCGGCGATGGCGCCCAGGCGCAGGGCCACCTCGAACGCCGGGGCGGTCTTGCGGCGGAAGATGTCGAGCACGGCCTCGACCGACAGGGGCTCCGGCCGGCGGGTCCAGCACAGTTCCGACCCCTGGCCGATGGTCAGGTCGCGGTGGCCGTGGGCGGCGGTCAGGAGCATGTCGGCCCGCTGGCGCGGCTCCAGGCCCGATTCGGCGAGCAGCCGGTATCCCTCGCCCAGCAGGAAGTCGCCCACGTTCAGCGCCACCGGCACGCCGTACTCCTCGTGGAGGGTCAGTTGGCCGTAGCGGAGGTCGTCGTCGTCTTCGATGTCGTCGTGGATGAGCGAGGCCTTGTGAAAACACTCGACCGCCAGGGCCACGCAGTGGATGTCGTCGGTCAGGGGCGCGTCGTCGTGGTCGTGGAAGGCCTTGTAGGTGCAGACCGCCAGAACCGGCCGCCACCGTTTACCCGAGCGGGCGAGCCAGGCTCGGGCGATGCGCTCGGTCTCGCCGGTGGGCGGGCCGAGGGTCTCGTCGAGCGACGCCAGCGCGAACCACGGATCGATCTGCTGCCGCAGGGCGTCTACGCTGACCGGACGCCGGGCCCCCGCGGCGTCGAGGCGAATCGCCTCGCAGACCCAGTCGAGGTCGGTGGTGGTGTCGGCGCAGCCGTCGTAAAGCAGTGGGATGGCCATGCCGGGGATGGCGGCGGCTTCCATCAACGGGTAGATGCTCTCCAGGGCCGAGAGGCAACTGACGCCGATGACGGCCTCGATCTTGCCGGTCTCCAGGATCGACATGACGGCGGGGGTGCCCTCGGCCACCAGGACGACGTACCCGAGTTGCTCGGCCTCGGCCTTGAGGCCGGCGATGGGGCAGGCGCCGCACTCGGCGCACAGCAGACCGAACTCGTCGAAGGTGCCCTGGCAGCGGTCGGTGTCGCGGAGGCACTTGGGCAGAAGCAGGAGCCGGCGGTCGAACGGGACGGCGGCCACCCAGTCGCGCCAGGCCGCGTTGTTCAAGAGCACCGCGACCCACTTACGGTGCTTCTCTTCGACGTGGCCATCGGCGAGGAGGCGGGCCGCATGCACCTGGAGTTCGTCCATCGTGAAGGGCGGCACAGGGCGGTGTGTGGCGATGTACTGGCGGACCGCCACACGGATCCGCTGCCGGTCGGCCGGGTCCTGGGGCACCTGGTCGCGGTTGGGCGGCGCGGGCGCGGCCGTGGCGGGACGGTGCAGATGGCCGGTGGTCTGGCGCGGTTCGCTCATCGGTATCCTTATACGGTTCACGCGGGTGGCGTCGCGGCTGGTGCTAGCGCGCCACTCTGCAACTTTCTCACGCCTGGCGGCCTTCCTAGGCCGCCAGGAGCACGCGTCGCTCCCGATCGCGGCGGCCTGGGAAGGCCGCCGCGCGACAAGTGGCGCTGTAGGGCTAGATCGCCTTGGCCTCCCGGGCGGTCGCGTCGGCGGCGGTGCGCTCGGCAATGAGCCGCCGGGCCTGGCCGAAGTGCCGCCGCCACGACCGGGCCTCGGCCCGGCCGAGCGCCTGGATCAGCATCCGCTTCACCCACCCCACGCCGCCGGCCTTCTGATTATCCCAATACAGCCGCGGAATCCACCGGAAATTGATCTCGTAGCACGCCGTGTACAGGTCCAGGTGCTGCTGGGTCATGGCCGGGATGCCGAACGGGTCGCCGCGGCCGGGTCCCGCGGGGCGCACCGGCTCGTAGAACACCGGGAACACGGCAGCCGGCCTGTCGGCCAGATGGTCGACCAGCCGCCGGGTCCGCGTGACGTCGTCGGGCGTCTCGCCCGGCAGGCCCAGCACGATGCTGAAGACCGGGAAGAACCCGGTCCGGACCAGCCGGTCGGCCGCCTCGCGGACCATGTCTTCCCAGTCGTCGGGGTCGAACGGGGCGATCTTGCCGGGCCCGTTGGCGTGGACCAGGCGGCCGTTGGCGCTCTCGACGCCCAGGTTGATCCAGAGGTAATCGGTCTTCCTCTCCCAGTCCAGGAGACGGCGGATCTCGCGCAGGGCGTCGTCCTCGAGTTGCAGGACCGACGAGACGTTCCCGTGGTCCATCTGCATGAAGGCGAGGCCGCGGACTTCGCGCATCCGCTCCAGCAGCGACCGCAGCCGCTCGAAGTTAATCCGTGGGCCGGCGGCGCCGTAACGGAAGAAATCCTCGCTGCTCGAGACGACCGATCGCACGCCGGTCGCCACGTTCGTCTCGGCGTCGGAAAGGATCGTCTCGGGGTCGAGGTGTTCCATCTTGCGGCCGGCCATGACGCAGAACCGGCACCCGTTGCCGCAGCCGCGCGACAGTTCCAGCACGCCCAGCAGCGACCCGCCGCGAATCGGCTCGATGCGGTCGGCCACGCAGCCGCGCGACGCCACGTGCGGCGGCGGCGACTGGCCGCCGGCCAGCGCCATGAACACGTCGGGACCCTCGGCCTCGAAGTATCCCTCGAACACGGTGTCCAAGCCGTGGCGTGCGGCTTCCTCGGGGTACCGGATCCACTGCCAGGCCCCCGCCCCGCCACCGACCACCCGGTAGCCGTGACGGCGCCGACCCTCGGCCAGCGTTGCCATGAGCCGGTCGGTCCAGACGCGGGTGTAGAGGTCGCCTTCCCAGAACTGGGCCGTCGTCGTGTTGCTCATGCCGTGGCCGAGCGGGTCGGAGGAGGTTACGCCAACGACCTTGGTCCAGGGGCCGAGGACGCGCGGCAGGGCCTCGGGGGTGGTACAGACGACGTCGTCGGGCCCGAGCGGCGTGCGGGCCAGCAGCGCCGATTCGACGCGTCTCAGGCCCATCGGGACCGTGCGGGCCCGGCCGGCCGCATCGACGCGCACCGGAGGGGCAACGAAACGCCGCATCACCCAGTCCGGCACGTGCGTCGTCTGCATGGTCCCGAAGATGCCCTCGAACAGGATGTCGTACCGGGCGCTGAGCGTCCGGTCGGCCACGAGTACGACCGCGGGTTGGAGGCGGGGGGTCACGGGCGCGGCGGCTCCTTGGGATATTTTTTGGTGGCGGCGGTCCGGGCGCGGG
Organism: Phycisphaerae bacterium; assembly: GCA_035528235.1. Taxonomy (GTDB): domain Bacteria; phylum Planctomycetota; class Phycisphaerae; order FEN-1346; family FEN-1346; genus DATKZB01. Next base: position 3,523 of record DATKZB010000306.1, on the reverse strand, counting down.
CGGCCCGGCGGCGGAGGAGGTCCATGACGTCGCCCTTGGCCAGGCGCGCCAGGTCCGCCTTCAGACCGTCCTCGGAGACGCCCGGCAGCACCCCGTCGTCGCCGGCAATGGGGCCGCCCTCCGGAAACTTCGGGAAGATGATGGCCGACGACGGGCACACCCGCGCGCACGCCGGGCAGTTCAGTTTGCACAGGTCGGGGGCCGCCACGCGGACCCGGCCGTCGGGGCCCAGGGCGTACGCGCCGAACAGGCAGAACTCCAGGCACTGTTTGCAGTTCTTGCATCGGGCGTAGTCGATGACGGGGAACCAGGGAACCCAGTCGTCCGGCGGCGTCTCGGCGAAGGTCGGCCGTGCGGCCGGCGGGGGCGGAGGATTGCCCCCCGTGTGTTCACGGGGGGCTAACTGTTCATAGGGGGCCAAGCGGGCGAGGATGTCGGCGGCGCCGGAGCGGCGCATGTTGTGGATGGTGGCGTCCTCACCCAGCGGCGCGCCCGCGTACTCGAAGAGCCACCGCACGGCCCGCGGGTAACACGCGACGACGTGCAGGCCGCGGACGCGGGCGAACCGCGCCAGGGCCGGGTCGCGCCGGGCGGCCAGGCCGCACAGGTCGGCCACGGCCTCGAACGCCGCGCCGCCGGCGCCCAGGCCGTCGAGCACGGCCTCCTTGACGTCGGCCGGCACGGTGTCGGCGTAGGCGCAGTGGCAGTAGAGGATTTTCGGTGTGGCCGTCACGGGCTGCTCCCTTGTGCTTTGTCCTGGGCCGGCGGTCGCAGGTCGACGCAGACGAGGTCGCCGGGGCCGTTGCGACAGTGGAGACGTCCGTCGGCCAGGACGGGCATCGTCCAGCAGGTGTTGTCGAGGACCTTGGCCCGGCGGAGTTCGCGGTACGCGTCGGGCGACGCCTCGGCGATGACCAGTTCGCCGCGCTCGCTCAGGATGACGAGTTTGCCGTCGGCCGCCATCAGCGATCCTTTGCCGAGCCCTTCGTGCGCCCAGCGGGCGCGGCCGGTCTCGAAGTCGAGGCACTTGAGGAGCGTCCGGTGCGTGTCGCGGCGGGCCAGCGGCGCCCCGTCGAAACCGTACAGGCTCTCTTCCCACAAGACGCACGAGGCGAAGTGGTTCGACATCTCCTGGCTTCGCCACACGGTCCGCACCTGGTCGCGGCCCACCTCGACCACCGCGCCCCCGAGGCCGTAGCCCGAGGAGATGAAGATGCGGCGGCCACGGACGATCGGCGTGGCCACGTTGATCTCGTACGGCACCTTCCACGGATACCGCCACAACGGGTGCCCGTCGTCCGGGTCGAGACCCACCAGGGCCGTGCCGGTCAGCATGGCGACGTACGTCTTCTCGTGCAGGCGGTACGCCACGGGCGACGAGTACCCGACGGCCTCGTCTCCGGCCTTCCAGAGGACGTCGCCGGTGGCCTTGTCGAAGGCGACGATGGCGCCGCCCCGGGCGCCCACCTCCAGGATGAGCCGCTGCCCGAGGATGAGCGGGTGACACGACCACCCGTGCCGGGGCAGGGCGGCGCCCAGTTCCGTCACGAGGTTCTTCGACCAGACGGCGCGGCCGGAGTCGGCGTCGAGCCGCCGCAGGTGCCCCTCGATGCTGAGGACGTAGACGGCGCCGTCGTCAACCGTCGGGGCGACGCGCGGCCCGCCGTACCCGCCGCCCGACCCGCGGCAGGCGTACGCGTGCCGCCACAGGGCGCGGCCCGTGTCGGCCTCCAGGCACCAGACGGTGTCGCGGCCGCCGTCGTTGCCCACGGCGTACACCCGGCCGCCGGCGACGCTGACGGCGGCGTACCCGGCGCCCACCTGGGTCCGCCAGAGGATACGGGGTCCCTCGGGCGGCCACGCGGCCAAGTCAAGCGTCTCGGTGCTCGTGCCGCTGCGGGCAGGGCCTCGCCACGCGGGCCAGTCGTCCGCCACACCGATCGCCGCCGGGACGGCCATGGCCGTCACCCACGCCATTGCTGCGAGGCGGAATCCTATCAGCGGCCATGGTCTCATGCGGTGGCTTGGCTATTTGGCCCGGACGTCCAGGCACACGAGGTCACCGGGGTGGTTGCGACAGTAGATGCGTCCGCCGACGAGGACCGGCTGGGTCCAGCAGGTACCCTCGAGGATCTTGGTGCGGCCGAGGATCTTGCAGGCGTCGGGCGATGCCTCGACGACGGCGCATTCGCCGCTGGATGCCATGAGGACGAGTTTGCCGTCGACCATCATCAGGCCGCCCGCCTTCAGGCTGCCCTCGGACCATTTCTTCTCGCCGGTCTTGTACTCGATGCACGTCAGGCGGCCCTCGTTCACCTGGCCGTCGAAACCGTACAGGTACCCCTTCCAGAGGACGCAGTTGTTGGCGTGGTTCCGCATGTTCTTGTTCTTCCAGAGGGCCTTGAGGCCGTTGGCGGAAACCTCGAACAGGGCCGCGCCCACGTTGTACCCCGACGAGATGAACATCGTGTTGCCCTCGACGATGGGCGTGACGGCGTTGACGCCCCAGGCGGTCTTCCAGCGGACGCGTCCGAGTTCCTTCCCGTCGGCGGCCTTGACGACCCGCGGGCCGAACTCGGGGAACGTCGCAATCAGCGTCTCGCCGCCCATCTGGAAGGCGTACGGCGACCCGTAGCCGGCCTTGTCGGAACCGGACTTCCAGATTTCCTTGCCGGTGGCCTTGTCCAGCGCGACCGTCGGGCCGACGTCGAGGACGAGCATCTTCCCGAGGACCAGCGGCGAGCACGCAAAGCCCCACTGCGGCGGCTCGGCGCCGAACGCCTGGGGCACCTTGACCTCCCACTTCACCTTGCCGGTGGCCGCCTCGAGGCAGAACAGGTCGCCCCGGTTGCTCAGCGTGTAGACGACGTCGCCGTCGACGGTGGGCGTGCACCGCGGGCCGGGGTGGTCGTGCGGCTTGCAGGGGTACGAGTGTTTCCAGATGACCTCGCCGGAATCGGGATTCAGACACCAGACGGTGTCGGTCCCCTCGGTGTTGCCCATGGTGTAGAGGCGGCCGCCGGCGACGGAGACGGCCGAGAAGCCCTGGCCGACCTTGACCTTCCAGAGGGTCTTGGGCGGCTCGGCGGACCAGTCGGCGCGCCATCCGGTCTCGGCCGAGATGCCGGTGCCGTCGGGGCCGCGCCAGACCGGCCACTCGTTGGCTTCCGGGGCGGCCGCGCCCGCCGCGGACGCCAGCACCAGGGCCGCCAGGCCCGCGCCGGCCAGCAGGGCCGAGCATCGCCTGCCACACCGCCTGTACGCGTGCGGTCTCATGGTTGCTACTCCTTCCATCCGAACGGGTTCCGTGTTCCCGGCCGGGTGGCCGGGACCGGCGGTATCCTATGTTCCCGACCGGCGGAAAGTCAACCCGCTGGCTTGTGCTGTCGCCGCAAAGTGATAATGTCCGGTTTCCGCAAAGTAGAATTGTCCTCTTTTCGGGGCTGCCCCCGAGGGAGGACGAGGAGTGGAACTGCGGATGAGCGGCAAGGAACGGGATCGGCTGAAGGTGATGGCGGCGCTT
>DATKZB010000305.1:0-54610 GCA_035528235.1 Phycisphaerae bacterium | reverse complement strand
CGAGGACCTCCAGGTCCGCGTGCGTCTCCAGGACAAGCGCCTGGCCAAACTCGGGCCCATGACGGCCGAGGCGCTCGCGCCCGAGCGCTACGGTCCCCCCGACGCGCCGGTGCTGCTCGTGTGTTGGGGCTCGACCTACGGGCCGTGCCGCGAGGCGGTCGACCGGTTGGCGGCGCGCGGCACGAAGGCGGCGATGCTGCACTTCGCTCAGGTCTGGCCGCTCGATGCGGCGGCCGCGCGGCGGGCGATGGGTCTGGAGGGCGATGGTGCCGCGCGGCCCGAGCGGATCATCGTCGTCGAGGGCAACGCCACCGGCCAGTTGGCGGCGCTCCTGCGGCAGGTGGGCGTGCCGCACGATGCCGAGTTGCTGCTCCAATACGACGGCCTGCCCTTTACGGGCGAGGCCATTGCCGAAAGGATCCTGGGGTGATCAACCCGCCTAGCGACAATCGGCCGGCGTGGTGTCCCGGGTGCGGCAACGTCGCCATCCTCAAGGCGCTCGACCGGGCCATTGAGGCGGCCGGCGTCGACCGCGCGAAACTCGTCCTCGTCTCAGGCATCGGCCAGGCCGCCAAGACGCCGCATTACACGCGGGCCAACGTCTTCAACGGACTGCACGGCCGGGCGCTGCCCGCCGCCACCGGCATCAAACTGGCCAACCACGACCTGGAGGTCGTTGTCACGAGCGGCGACGGCGACATGTACGGCGAGGGCGGTAACCACTTCCTGCACACGCTGCGGCGGAATATCGGCCTGAAGATGTTTGTCCATAACAACCAGGTCTACGGGCTGACGAAAGGGCAGGCGTCGCCGACGTCCGACCTGGGGTTCGTCACGAAGATTCAGACGCACGGCGTCCTGGCCCGGCCCGTGCAGCCGCTGGCGCTGGCGGTCGTCGAGGACTGCTCGCTGGTCATGCGGTCGTTCTCGGGCGCGGCCGAGCACCTGGTGGCCATGATGGTCGAGGCCCTGAAGCACACGGGCGGCACGGTGCTGCTGGACATCCTCCAGCCGTGCATCTCATTCAACAGGGTGAATACGTTCAAGTGGTACAAAGACCGCGTGCGGCCGGTGCCCGAGGACCACGACCCGTACGACCGGGCCCGGGCGCTGGAGTTGGCGCTTGCGTGGGGCGACGAGATTCCCATCGGGGTGATTTACCGCTCGAAGCGCCCGAGTTTCGAGTCGCAGTTGGGCGTGCTGGCCAAGGGCACGCTCGTCTCGCAGTTCGCGGCCACGTAGGGTGGGGCGCGCCCCGCCGCGGTTGCTTGCTGGCCGTGGACAACTGCGGACGGTGGGTGCGGAGCACCCGCCCTACATTTATCACGGATTGCGAGCAATCCGTGGCACGTGATGCGGGAAGAGAGAGGGGACGGCGGCGCCGGCCGCAGTCCCCGTGTATGGTGGTGACCCCAACGGGACTCGAACCCGTGTCCCGGCCTTGAGAGGGCCGTGTCCTAACCGCTGGACGATGGGGCCAGAAACGGCATTTCAGATTGCAGATTGCAGATCTCAGATTGCAGATCTCAGATTGCAGATTTCAGATTGCAGATTGCGGACTTCAGATTTCGGATGGCCCGGGCCGGGGCCTTTCTCGGCACCCAAGACCACCAACCGAAGATCGCCAATCGAAAATCTGAAATCTCAGATCCAAGACCACCAACCGAAGATCGCCAATCGAAAATCTGAAATCTCAGATCCGAGACCGCCGGCCGAAGATCGTCAATCGACAATCTGAGATCTCAGATCCGAAACGGCCAATCGAAAATCGCCGATCGGAAATCGAGGATCTTCTTGGTGACCCCAACGGGACTCGAACCCGTGTCGCGGCCTTGAAAGGGCCGTGTCCTAACCACTGGACGATGGGGCCACGCCGTATTCAGTTGTCAGATTACATGGTGAGGGAGGAGGGATTCGAACCCTCGGCCCACGGCTTAAAAGGCCGTTGCTCTACCAGACTGAGCTACTCCCCCCTCTGCGGCCCGGTATTGTATCGGCCGGGGTGGGCCAATGCAACCCCTTGACACCCCTTGGCGTGTTTCGTCCCGTCGGCCGGCCGGCCGCCGGCGCTGCAGCCGGGGTACGATAATCCGTTCGCCGGCGGGCGATTTTTAGGGTGGACATTGGCTGAACTCGGTGTATGCTTAGGGTGTTCCAGGTTCTCGCAGATCCCCTTTTTCTGCCCGGCAGTTATTGCCGGCATCACCGCCTTTATGGGGGCAGCATGGCACAAGCCGAGCAGGGCACGGCGTCTGGCGTTTTGGAAATTCAGGACAAAGGGTACGGGTTCCTGCGGCATGCGGCCCGAGACTTCCGGCCCGAGCGGAGCGACGTCTTCGTGCCGCCCGCCGTGGTAGCCAAGTACCGCCTCCGGACCGGCCTGCCGGTCGAGGGTCCCACCCAGCGCGACAAGAAGGGCCGCGGCCTTCAGTTGGCCACCGTGACGGGCATCTGCGGCCACACGCCCGAGGAGTATGCCGCACGCGTGCCGTTCGACCGGTTGACGGTCATCGACCCGGAGGAGGCGCTGTGGCTCGAGACCGGCCCGGAGCCGGTGACGACGCGGATCCTCGACCTCCTGACGCCCATCGGCAAGGGCCAGCGGGGCCTTATCGTCTCGCCGCCACGCGCCGGCAAGACCATCATACTCGAACAGATGGCCGCCGGCGTCCACGAGAACTACCCGGACGTGACGCTCATGGTGGTCCTGATTGACGAGCGTCCGGAGGAGGTCACGCACTTCCGCCGCTCCACCGGGGCCGAGGTTCTGGCCTCGTCGAACGACCAGGACGTGGAGCAGCACGTGCGGCTGTCGCGGATGGCGTTCGCCAAGGCCAAGGCCGAGGTCGAGTTCGGGCGCGACGTGGTCCTGTTCCTCGACAGCCTGACCCGCCTGGGCCGGGCGTTCAACAAGGCCGTGCCTTCGAGCGGGCGGACCATGTCGGGCGGCGTCGACATCCGGGCCCTCGAGGAACCCAAACGCCTGTTCGGCAGCGCCCGCAACATCGAGGGCGGCGGCAGCCTGACCGTCGTCGCCACCTGCCTCGTCGACACCGGCAGCCGCATGGACGAACTCATCTTCCAGGAGTTCAAGGGCACCGGCAACATGGAGATCATCCTGAACCGCGAGTTGTCCGAGCGGCGGCTCTGGCCCGCCATGGACGTGCTGGCCTCCGGCACGCGGAAAGAGGAGCGGCTGGTCTCGCCCGCGGAGCTCCAGAAGCGGTACCTCATCCGGCGGCGCCTGGCCGGGTCGAAGCCCATCGAGGCCCTCGAATCGCTCCTCGGGGTCATGGCCAAGTATCCTTCGAACCGCGAACTCCTGGCCGCCATGACGCCGTCGGCGTAAGCCGGGCGCCAGGTCGCGGCCACGGCTGGACGAGCCATCACCCGCCGCCCCTACGGGGGTTTCCACCATGCGTTTCGAGTAAGGTAAGACCTTGTCTTGAAAGGACTTGCGCTTCGGCCGGTCTGCTCCATGGGGCGATCCCGAGCCGCGCACAGGCCGCCCCGGGGCCTGCGTGCCGTCGGGCTTGACCCAGCCGGCCGCTCGCGGCGCCCTTGAGTTTTTTGCGATTAACGCCGCCCGGTTGTAGTGCTAAAGTCGACCCGCCTTTCATGTCGATACTCCCTCCGGACGAGGCCCTCGATGGGCCGGCGGGGCTGGACGACGAATCGCCCCGCACGTCCTGACGGTCTCTGCGCACACGCGGTACGGCGGCGCCTCCCCTAAGGCGCCGGCAGCACCGGCCGCCGCTCCACAGATAAGTCGCCCAGCAACGGGTGCGCACCCGTGGATGCGCAGGGATAGATCATGGCTCATCGGAAGGAAAGCGGCGTCCCGCTGCCCGAGATGCTGTTCTGCGTGCTGATCCTTGGACTGCTGGCGGCCGTCGTGATTCCTTCGATCGTGTACTCGGCCGACACCCGGGCCGCGCAGTGCCGGGCTAACGTGGAACTGCTCGACCGCAAGATACGGTTCTATGCCGACCGGCACAGTGGATGGACCCCGGCCGACACGGCCGAGTTCAAACAGATGGTCGCCCGCGACCCGGACCTGCGAGGCGCCCTGCCGAAGTGCCCGTACGGAAAACCCTACGTGTTCGACCCGGCGACGGGCCGAATCGTTCCGCATAGTCATTGAACGATCAGGGTGAAGCGCCGCACCGCTTCACGATGCCGTTAGCAAACGCGGTACGGGTGAGGGGTTTCCCGGCCGCGTCACAGAGGCGGGGAGAGCCAAGGGGCCCCCCGCCTCTCCTTCATCCGTGGGCCAGTTCCCGGACCCGCTGGCGGTAATGCAGGTAACTGGCCAGCGACACGTCGTCGGGCACGGCGTGGTCCGCGCAGGGGATGTACCGGCCGCGCTGGACCATGGCGGGCAGGATGCGCTCGAGCATCCGGTCGATGGCCTCGGGTCCGGCGGCCAGGATGCGTTTGTCGATGCCGCCCCGGATGTGCAACTCGGGCCACCGCCGCCCTGCCTCCACGACGTCGCAGCCCGAGGCCACCTCGAACGGGCTCATCGCCGTGACGCCCACCTCGCGGTACACGTCGATGACGCCCATGCATTGGCCGTCGGTGTCGATCTCGAAATGAAGCGTCTCGCGCTGGCCGCGGCGGAGTTCCTCGAAGAGGTCGCGGTAATAGGGCAGCAGAAAGCGGCGCATCATGTCGGGCGAGATGAGCGGCCCGTGGTTGTAGCAGATGTCCTCGGCCAGGTAGAGGCGAAAGTACGGGCCCACGTCGGCCTGGACGCGCGCCAGGCACGTGACCATCATCTGCCGCCAGGCCCGCATCATGGCGTGCACCAGGTCCGGATCGTCGTAGAAGAGGTACAGCAGTTCCGTCGGTCCCACGAGGCTCCGCAGATACATATATCCGCCGATGACACTGGCCGTGTGGAGGGCCTCGCCCCGGGCCAGCCGCGCGCGATTCGCCGCGACCTTCTCCGCGTAGCCGCCCCATCGCTCGGGCGTCTCGGGGTCGAGGCGCGGGGCCACGTCGCGCTCCCAGTCCTGGCGCGACGCCACGGCGTGCCGGACGTACGTCGGCATGACCTGCTGGCGCTGGCCGATGGGGAAGACCACGTGCCGCCCGACGTGGTCCTGGACGACCTCGTGCCGGCCTTCGGTCCGGAGGAGTTTCTCCTCGTATCGCGGCCAGACCGGGGCCTCGCACCAGCCCAGGTCCAGGCACGGGCCCATCCAGACCTCGGGGTCGAAACCGAAGTACTCGTCGAACCGCGGTCCCCACTCGCCCACGTCGTCGGGCATGCCCTCGCGCCGCCACCGCTCGAACGTCTGCGGAAAGTAACCGAACGGCCGGCGGACCAGGTGGTCCACCGGCCCGCCCTCGAACATCCTCCGGAGCCGCTCGACGGCGTCCACGCGACGTGTCTCCTCAGAAGTCCGCGGACACTGTATCAGCCGGCGCAGCAGGGTCCACGGAAAACGTAGGCAGCGGAATGGAAGTACGTGCTGAGCGTGTGCCACGGCCGGTCTTGCCCGGCCGTGCTCTTGGCGTCGGCGGAGAGGTCGAGTTCGTGCGCGGCGCTGAGGTCGGGTCCGTGCGCGGCGGGTCCCCGCACCCGCCGCGCGACAGGTAGCGCTCGGGGCCTACCGGGCCTTCGGGCGCTGCTCGGCGTCTTCGAGTTCGGCCGACCCCTCGGCCGCCCATTCGGCGTCGGCCAGGGCGCCCCAGCGGGCGGCGTAGGCGTCGAGGCCGGCGGCCGCCTTGTCGAGCAAGGCCTCGCCGCCCGCGTAGGTCGGCCGCGCGCCGTGCGCCCGGACGACCTCGCGGAGGACCTCGGGGTGGTCGGTAATCATGCACGGCCTCAGGTGATTGGGTGAGTGCGGTTGCCGCGCGCGGACCGCCCGGAAGAACGGGCTGTCGAGAACCTCGCGCAGCGACTTCTGGCGGATGTTGTCGACGGCGAACTGGGCGAAGACGCACGGCTCGACGTCGCCGTGGACGTTGATGTGGACGTAATACGTGCCGGCGGCCATGCATCCGCCCACCAGGGCCCCGTCGTTCCAGAAATCCATGAGGAGCATCGGCAGCCGCCCGCGCAGGTCGCGGAGGCGCCGGCGGCGGTGCAGACGCTGCTGGGGTGTCGGCATCAGGTCCAGGTCCGGTTCCTTCCCGACGGGGATGTAATTGAAATACCACCCGACGGCGCAGCCCTGGGCCCGGTAGAAGTCGACGAACTCGTCCGAGACCACCCGGTCGTTGTTCCGGCGGGTGGCCGTGGCGCTGAACCCGAAAAAGACGCCCCGCTCGCGCAGCCGCGCCATCGCCGCCAGGACCTCCCGGAACACCCCGGGCCCGCGGCGGCGATCCGTCTCCGCCTCGAACCCCTCGACGCTGATCGCGGGGAACACGTTGCCTAGACGAGCCAGGCGGTCGGCCACGGCGTCGTCGATGAGCGTGCCGTTGGTGTATACCTGGAAGTACATCCGTCCGTGTGCGGCCGCGAGGTCGAGCAGGTCCGGCCGCGCGAACGGCTCGCCACCGCTGATCGTGATGAAGCGGATGCCCATCGCCTCGGCCTCGGTCAGAATGCGGTCCAGCAGGTCGATGGGCATCTCGTCGCCCTTGGCGTACCGGCCGGCGCAGCATCCGGTGCACCGCAGGTTGCAGCGCATCGTGGGGCTGATGACCAGGAAGTAGGGCGGCTGGAAACCGGTCTGCCGCTGGTACGCCGTCCGCCGGCGCTTGCCGGCGATCGAACCCAGGACGAGGTTGTCCAGCACCTTCCGGCGACACGGCGGGCAACCGGTCGGCAACAGGCGCCGCGTGAAACGCAGCATCTGGCCGACGAACACCCGGCCCTGCGGGTAGGGAATCGAGCGGCTGGCCATCTCGGCGAAGGCGAACAGCGCCTTCTCGAACCATTCGGGTGCCAGGCGCGCGGCCCCGCGCAACGCCCTGAGCGGAAGGGCCGCCGCCATCGAGCCCAGAGCATTCATGTGGTCCCCGTCTTGGTGCCCCCAGCGGGTCGGCCGGGGCTCGGCTGTCGGCCCCCGCTTCGGGTGGGGGTGGTGCCGACCCCCTTACGAGCGGCCCAGGCGCCGGATGGCCTTGGTCCCGATGTCGGTCCGCCAGTGGGCCCGGTGGAACCGGATCGCCCGGACGGCCTCGTAGGCCCGGTCGCGGGCCGCGCCGATGTCGTCGCCCAGGGCCGTCACGCCCAGCACGCGGCCGCCGTCGGTCAGAATCTTCCCGTCCTCGGCCCGGGTGCCGGCGTGGAAGACGGTGACGTCGTCCATCGCGCCGGCCTTCTGGAGGCCCGTAATCTCCTTGCCCTTCTCGTACGGGCCGGGGTACCCGCCGGAGGCCATGACGACGCAGACGGCCGGCCGCGGGTCCCAGTCCAGCACGATCTCGTCGAGGCGGTTGTCGATGGTGGCCTCGAGCGCCTCCACCAGGTCGCTCCGCAGTCGCGCCAGCAGCGGCTGGGCCTCCGGGTCGCCGAAGCGGCAGTTGAACTCCAGCACCTTCGGCCCGCCGGCCGTCACCATGATGCCGGCGTACAGCAGGCCGTTGTACGGGGCGCCGGCCGTCTTCATGCCGTGGACCATCGGGACGAGGATCTCGCGGTCGACCTGTTTCTGGACGCCGTCGGTGACGACCGGCGCCGGGCTGTAGGCCCCCATGCCGCCCGTGTTGGGGCCCTGGTCGCCGTCGAGGGCGGCCTTGTGGTCCTGGGAGGAATCGAGCATGTAGATGGTTGATTCATCGACGAGCGCCAGGATGGAGGCCTCTTCGCCCGACATCCGCTCCTCGATGATGACGGTGTCGCCGGCCTCGCCGAAGGCCCTCTCCTGCATGATGATCCGGACGGCCGCCCGGGCCTCGTCCGCATTTTTGCACACGAAGACGCCCTTGCCGGCGGCGATGCCCGACGCCTTGACGACGAGCGGTTCCTCGTGGTTGTCGATGTACCGCACGGCGTCAGGCAGGCTCCCGAAGGCCTGGTACTCGGCCGTCGGCACGGCCGAGTGCGTCATCACGCCCTTGCACCACGCCTTGGAGCCTTCGGTCCGGGCGGCGAGCCGGTTGGGGCCGAAGACCCGCAGCCCCGCCGCCTGGAACACGTCGACGATGCCGTCGATGAGCGGTTTCTCGGGGCCCACCACCGTCAGGCCGATCCCCTCCTGGCGGGCGAACGTCGCGAGACCCTTGACGTCGTCGGCCGCGATCGGCACGCACTCGGCCACCGTGGCGATGCCGGGGTTCCCCGGCGCCGCGTACAGCCGGGTGCAGTGCTGCGATTGGGCCAGTTTCCAGGCCAGGGCGTGCTCGCGCCCGCCGCCGCCGACAACGAGAATCTTCATCGTCCCCATTCTCCTGGTTGATGGCGTGACACCAGCCCGTATTCTAGCCGTGCCCGGGGCCCGCGTTCAACCGCGAATTGCCCGCGCTGCCGCCCCAAGTGTGCCACGGCCGGCTTGTCCGGCCGTGCTCTTCTCATGGGACAGGGGTTCGCTCGGCGCCCGCCGGCCCGGTCTCTTGGGGTCTTGACAACGGCTCACCCCAAGCATTACCGTATCCGTATCCTTCCGAAGTACTTGGGTTTGGGCATGCTAACCGAGAGACCATTGCGCGAGCACCCGCGCGGGCTTGGGGCGCTGCGCGATTTCCTTGGCCGCTACCGGGCCTTCTGCACCGCTTACCCCCGCCAGGCCCTGGAAGATGTGCAGCGCCTGTTCGATGGGTGCCGAGCCCTACGCGTTCGCCAAGACGCGGAACCATCATCGGCCCTGCGAGAGGAAAGTATGCAGGCCTTGTTCGAACGCTTTCGCTTGCTGGAGGCGGCATGGGCGGGCCCACGGTCAGCAATATTCCGTAGCGAGTTCGGGCGGTTGTGCGATCAATTGTCCTCGGTTCAGGCCGAGGCTGGAGTTCAGGAACGGACAGCCGCGCCGGCGTTCAACATCTTTTATTTGCTCGGCGTCGAGGGCGACGAGGACAAGACCCACACGCCGATCCTGGCCGACCTCCTTGACCCCCGAGGCGCACATGCACAAGGCTTCCTATTCTTGCGGGAGTTCCTGCGATGCTGCTCTGAGGACCCTACGTTCGAGGAACCACCGGAAGGCCACGAGAAGGAAGTGTGGATCGTAGATACGCAGCGGTTCACGCCGTTCGGCATAATTGACCTTGTGATCTCGGCGCCTTCGATTGGATACCGCATCGCAGTCGAGAATAAAGTCTACGCTTCCGAGCAGGCAGACCAGATACGCCGCTACGCCCGGTGGCTGCGTGGCTATGACGCAGCGTATCCGCGCCAGCACCTGGTGTTTCTGACTCCGGAGGGACGGCCGGCCAGGAGCGCCTCCGATGTTCCGTACGTTCGGGTCTCCTATCGTACGGGCATTCTGCGGATGCTCCAAGCGGCTTTGCCGGACGTTAAGGCAGACCGTGTGCGCGCGGTGGTGTCACAGTACATTGAGACGATTCAGGCCATGGTCCACGAGGAGAGCACTGATGACAACTGAATACGAAAATGCGATATGTGATTTTCTGGCCCGGAAGGAGAATTTGGCGATGGCGCTGGAAATATCGGACCACATTGACGCAGTCATGCAACGACTGGGGAATTCATTCTGGGAGGGCGTACGAGCCAACCTGCAGCGGAGGCTTGAAGATCGCGCCCTTCATGACAGGTGGCAGCAGGAGTTGCACAAGAAGGAAGACGGCACCCTCTTGGGGACTGTGCTTTGTCCCAAGATGGCGAAGGACTCAACGAACGTGTTTCGGTACGAGTTCGGAGAGGAGGAGGGGCGTAGCCGCTATCATCTCTATCAGGGGATTCGCCTGCCGCCCGCGGTTCCGCAGGTGGCCGAGAAGGCAGTGGCCGATCTGCGGCAATCGCTTCTGGAAGAGGGTTACAGAAAAACCAAGGGATGGATGGGCTGGAAGTACATCCGGGATTTCGCCTCCGTGAACGAGTTCGTCCTGGTGATCGCCGAGAAAGGCGATGCGTTCGCGTCGGGGACCGCGGAAACATTCTGGGATTTCTTCGACGCTACACGGGCCCAGGTCGAGAAGATGAACGCATCCCTACCCGCCTTTGGCAAAAAGTCACGTAAGCGGGAGTAGGCTGGACTACCATTGGGTCAGTCCCTCTTGAGGCGGGTGGCATGGTCATCCCGAAGGGTGACCATGGATCTTTCCCCGGGGGCCCATGGTCACGCAACAGCGTGACCATGCCACCCGGCTATTCATTTGTTGGCAGTTGACGGAGCACCGGCACGGAGCGTGGCATGGCGCAGCGGGTTGAGTGCGGCGCGGCGCGTCTGCGGCTGGCGGCCCGGGTCGCGGTCCTGGCGGCGGTCGTGCTGCTGTCGGTTCCCCTCGTGTCGTGGACGCCGGGCCTGCTCGTGTTGCCGGCGGCGAGCCCGTTCGTGGGCGTGGCGTCGGCGGTGGCTACGCGGACGGTCGGCGCCGTCGCGCTCATCGCCGTGCCGCTGCTGGTCGTCGCGTGCCTCCGTGCCCGGTGGTTCTGCCGATGGGCGTGCCCGGTGGGGCTCGTGTCGGAGACCCTTGGCCGCGCGCGCCGCGCATCGACGCCGCGGCTGGCCCGGTGGCCGGCCGTCGGCCAGTGGATCGTCCTGGCGACGCTGGGCGGGGCGTGCCTGGGGTACCCCGTCCTGCTGTGGACCGACCCGCTGGCGATCCTGAGCGGTTTCCTGGGGGTGTGGCGGTGGCCGCTGACAGTGGCGTCGGTCCTGGCGGCGATGGGGCTGCCGGCGGTCCTGGTGGTCAGCCTGATCGTGCCGCACGCCTGGTGCGGGCGCCTGTGTCCCCTCGGGGGGATGCAGGACCTCCTGGCGGTCCCGTGGCGGCTGATGCGCGACAGGTTTCGCCGTCGCCGCGCGGCCGCCGTGGCGTCTTCGCGCGGCCCGGTGCCGGCCCTGGCCCGGCGGGCCGTGCTGGGCCTGGGCGTGGGCGCCGCGGGGACGCTGGCGGTCCGCCTGGCCGGCGGCGCGGGGCCGCCGCTGCGACCGCCCGGTGCGGCCGACGAGGACCGGTTCAACGGTCTGTGCGTGCGGTGCGGCAACTGTGTGCGAGCGTGTCCGACGGGCATCCTGCGGCCCGACCTGGGCGGCTCCGGCGTGGCCGGCCTGCTGACGCCGGTCGTCGTGTTCGAGAGCGGCTATTGCCGCGAGGACTGCCGCGCCTGCGGCCAGGTGTGTCCCAGCGGGGCCATCGCGCGGCTGTCGCTGGAGGCGAAGCGGCGGCGCGTCATCGGCCGGGCGCGGGTGAACCTGTCGGCCTGCCTGCTGGCGGGCGGGCAGGAATGCACCTCGTGCCTGGTGGCGTGCCCGTTCGAGGCCATCGCGCGGGTCGAGTCCACGGTCGCCTCGGCACCGTATGATTGTCCGCATGTGGATGTGACGAAGTGCAACGGTTGCGGCGCGTGCGAGGCGGCCTGCCCGACCGCCCCGCCGCGGGCCATGCGGGTCTTCCCGGTCGCGGCGGATCCAGCAGGGAGGAGCGGCAGATGACGAGGCACGTCGGCACGGCCTTTCTGGTGGTCCTTGCGGCGCTCGCGGCGGCCGGCGTCGCGGCGCGTGCGGCGGAGTACAAGAAGGAGCACCGCGGGCAGATCACCCGCATCGCCAAAGGTGAGATCGAGCCGGCCATCGCCGCGGCCGACGCCTACCTCCGGAAGCACCCCGACGACATCGAGTCGCACTTCGTCCTGGCGGTCGGCTGGGCGCAGCAGGGCGACATCGACCGGGCCATGGCGCACGTGCGGCAGGGGGTGGCCGGCGGGCTGCCGTTCGGCCGGTTCCTGGCGGGCCCCAGGGACCTCCTGGCGCCGCTCGTCGAGAGCCCCGCCTTCCAGGCGTTCGCCAAGGACCACGCGCCGCTGCTCGTCCACGGCCCGATGGTCGGCAGCGTGACCGACTCGCGGGCGCGGTTCTGGGTGCGGACCGCCCGCGAGGCCCAGGTCGAGGTGGTCGTGGGCGAGTCGCCCGACCTGGCCGGGCCCGCCGGCCGGGGCGCGGCCGGGACGCAGGCCGACGCCGACTTCACGGCCGTCGTCGAGGTCACGGGTCTGCAGCCGGCCACGCGCTATCACTATCGCGTGCTGGTTGATGGCCGCGAGGCGCTCGACGCCCCGGCCGAGTTCCGCACGTTTCCGAAGGCCGGCGAGCCGGCGGCGTTCGACGTCATCTTCGGCGGCGGCGCGGGGTATACGCCCCAGCACGAACGCATGTGGACCACGCTGGCGTCGCGGCGGCCGCTGGCGATGCTGTTCATGGGCGACAACGTGTACATCGACGCCCCGAAGTCGCCGACCGTCCAGCGGTACTGTTACTACCGTCGCCGGTCGCGTCCGGAGTTTCGCGCTTTCGCGGCGTCGACGGCCGCCTTCGCCATCTGGGACGACCACGACTTCGGCGACGACAACAGCGCCGGCGGCCCGGACCCCGACAAGCCGGCGTGGAAACGCGCGGTGCTGAACGTCTTCCGCGAGAACTGGGTCAACCCGTCGTACGGCGGCGGCGAGGCCCAGCCGGGGTGCTGGTTCCGGTTCGCCATCGGCGACGTCGACTTCTTCATGCTCGACTGCCGCTACTGGCGCGACCGGAAGGCCAAGCCGCCTAGCATGCTCGGCCCCGTCCAGAAGGCGTGGCTGAAGGAGGCCCTGGGGGCGTCGACGGCCACGTTCAAGGTCGTCGCCTCGTCGGTGCCGTGGGCGCTCGATGCCAAGCCCGGCTCGAAGGACCACTGGGGCGGATTCATGGAGGAACGCGACGAACTGTTCTCGTTTCTGGCCGACCGCCGCGTCGGCGGCGTCGTCCTGCTCTCGGCCGACCGCCACCGCACCGACCTCTGGGACGTCGAGCCGGCCCGCGGCTGCCTGCTCTACGAGTTCTCCAGCAGCAAACTCACCAACGACCACACCAACGGGGTCATCCGCGAGTCGCTGTACGGGTACGCCAAGACGTGCTCGTTCGGCCTCCTGTCGTTCGACACGACCCGCGACGAGCCCCAGGTGACGTACCGCATCGGCACGATCGACAACCAGATTGTCCACGAGTTCACGCTGAAGCGGAGCCAGTTGAACGAGCCGCCGTAAGGCGACGGGCGACAATCTCTCGGCAGGATGCCGTCCGCGGGGTATAATGGCCGCCGGACCGTGCGACACTTAAAGGAGACGTTTCTTGGAAAAAGCCACGCAGCTGAGCATCGCCATGGAGAACCAGCCGGGCCAGTTGGGCCGGTTGTGCCGCGTTCTGGCCCAGGCCGCCGTCAACATTCGCGGCATCTCGATTTTCGACGGCACCGACTACTCGACCATCCGGCTGCTCGTCAGCAACCCCGCCGCCGCCCGGAGCGTTCTGCGCGAGGCCGGGCTGACCTTCGCCCGGCACCAAGTCCTCGTCCTGGAACTCGACGACCGGCCGGGCGCGCTCGAGGACGTCGCCGTCCGCCTCGGCGAGGCCGGCGTCAACATCCATTACGTGTACGGCGCGGCCGACGGCCCGAAAGGCAAGGCTATCCTCGTGCTGCGCGTCAGCGACGTCGACGCGGCCTACCAGGCCCTCGAGGAGTGACGGCCGCCGGCGGGAGCGTCGCAGGCGATCAGGCGCATAGGGGGTGCACGTCATGCCGAAACGCGAGAACGGTCTGAAGCGGCGCGAGTTCCTGGGCATGGTGGCCTCGGGCGCGGCCGCCGCCTCGTTGGCGTCGTGCGCGCGGGGCAGGGAGGAGGCGACGCCGGCCGGGCGGCCGAACGTCGTGCTCATCATGACCGACGACCAGGGCTACGGCGACCTGGGGTGCCACGGCAACGACACGATCCGCACGCCGAACCTCGACCGCCTGGCCGCCGAGAGCGTCGAGTTGACGCATTTCCACGTCTCGCCCGTTTGCGCGCCGACGCGGGCGTGCCTCATGACCGGCCGCTACAACTACCGCACGGGCGCCATCGACACCTTCATCGGCCGCGCGATGATGCACCCCGACGAGGTCACGCTGGCCGAGATGCTGGGCGCCGCGGGGTACCGGTGCGGCCTCTTCGGCAAGTGGCACCTGGGCGACAACTATCCGATGCGGCCCATCGACCAGGGGTTCCACGAGGCCTTGTACCACCTGGGCGGCGGCATGTGCCAGCCCTCCGACCCGCCCGGCAGCCCCGGTTACTTCGACCCCATCCTCCAGCGAAACGGCAAGGACGAGCCGGCCAAGGGCTACTGCACCGACCTCTTCGCCGACGCGGCGATGGCCTTCATCGAGGCCAACCGCGACCGGCCGTTCTTCTGTTACCTTCCGACGAACGCCCCGCACGGGCCGCTTCAGGTGCCGGAGAAATATGTCGAGCCGTATCGTGCCATGGGCCTGCCCGACGACACGGCCAAGGTGTACGGCATGATTGCGAACGTCGACGAGAACGTCGGCCGGCTCCTCGAGAAACTCAAGGCCCTCGGCCTGGAGCGCCGGACCATCGTTATCTTCCTGACCGACAACGGTGCCCAGCAGCGGAACCGGTACGCGGCGGGCCTTCGCGCCGGCAAGGGTACCGTGTACGACGGGGGCATCCGCGTGCCGTTCTTCATCCGGTGGCCGGGGCGGCTGCCGCCGCGGCAGATGTCGCGCATTGCCGCGCACATCGACCTCGTGCCGACGCTGCTCGACGCCTGCGGCGTGGCACCGCCGCCGGGCCTGAAACTTGACGGCCTCGACCTCTTGCCGCTGCTCGACGGCCGGGCCGGCGACTGGCCCGACCGCACGCTCACCTTCCAGTGGCACCGCGGCGACGAGCCCGTCCTGTACCGCGACGCCGCCGCCCGCGCCGAGCGTTGGAAACTCGTCATGCACCTCAAGGGCCGGACGCCCGCCTTCGAACTCTACGACATGGCGGCCGACCCCGGCGAAACGAAGGACCTGGCGGCCGACCACCCCGACGTCGTCCAGCGGATGCGCGAGGGGTACGAGGCGTGGTTCAAGGACGTCTCGTCGACGCGCGGTTACGCCCCGCCGCGCATTTACCTGGGCACGCCGCACGAGAACCCGGTGCGTCTGTCGCGGCAGGATTGGCGCGGGCCGCGGGCCGGATGGGGCAAGAATTCGCTCGGCCACTGGGAGGTCCGCGTGGCCGAGGCCGGCACGTTCGACGTGACGCTGCGGTTCGCGCCCGCCCCGGAGGATCGCCAGGCGGTGTTCAAACTCCTCGGGACCGATCTCGCGACGGCGGTCGCCAAGGGCGCGGCCACATGCACGCTGCGGGACGTGAAACTCGTCGCCGGCGACGGACGCCTCGAAGCCTGGCTGGCCGCGGGCGACCAGACTGTCGGCGTGCATTACGTCGAGGTCAAGCGGCTGGGCACGTAAGGTGGGGCGCGCCCCACCCTACATGAAGTATCGCTTGCGACAGCGCGGTGCCCGGCCCGAGTTAGCCGCCGCGCTGGCGCAGCGCCAAGCCGGGCAAGGTTAGCCGCCGCGCTCGCGCGGCGCCGTGTCGGCCCGAGTTAGCCGCCGCGCTTGCGCAGCGCCAAGCCGGGCAAGGTTAGCCGCCGCGCTTGCGCGGCGCGTGTCGGTCGGTCATAGGAGGACCGCCATGGCCACTATGCACCTGACGCGCCGACGATTCCTCGACACCGTGGGCCGCGGCGCCATCGGCGCCCTGGGCGCGGCGGCCCTTGGCTGCGCACCGGCCGCGCGGCAGAGCGGCGCGACCGGCGGCGCGCGGCGGCCGAACATCATCCTCATCATGGCCGACGACATGGGCTTCTCGGACATCGGCTGCTACGGCGGCGAAATCCGCACGCCCCACCTCGACCGCCTCGCCGCCGGCGGCATCCGCTTCACACAGTTCTACAATACTGCCCGGTGCTGCCCGACGCGGCCGTTCTTCCTGTACGTGGCGTACACGTCGCCGCATGGCCGCCGCGTACGACGCCTGGGCCGCGCGCTGCGGCGTGGTGCCGTGGGAAACGTTCTCGAAGAAGAAGGCCTGACGGCGTCGCGGTGCGCGCGCCGGCCTGGGCCCAACGGTACTTGGTCAACTTCGCGAGGGCCTATTGGGATCCCGCGCGGTGGCCTTCCCAGGCCACCGCGCCTTGGCGCAGGCCGGCCCCTCGCGGCGGCCTGGGAAGGCCGCCGCGCAAGAAGGCGAGGAGTTGACAAAGTAGCACTAGGAAAGGAGCGGATTACGATGACGACTTTCCATCGCTTGTCGCCGTGCGTGTGGCTGCCGCGCGTCTCGTCGGTCGGCGCGCTGGCCTTGGTGTGTCTTGCGGCCGTGCTGGCGTCGGGGTGCGGCGGCGGGGCGGCCGCGGCGGTGGGTTCGCCGCGCGACGTTCCCCTGAAGGCCGCGCCGATGGACGACGATCCGCTGACGAGCCCGCGGACCGAGTGGTTCCGCGAGGGCAAGTTCGGCATGTTCATCCACTGGGGCGTCTACGCGGTGCCGGCCGGCGTGTACGACGGCAAGGAGGTGGGCGGCATCGGCGAGTGGATCATGGACAACGCCAAGATTCCGGTGCCCGAGTACGAGAAGTTCGCCGCCCGGTTCAACCCCGTGAAGTTCAACGCGGCCGAGTGGGCCCGCCTGGCCCGCGACGCCGGCATGACCTACATGGTCATCACCTCGAAACACCACGACGGTTTCAGCATGTGGCCGTCCGACGTATCCAAATACGACATAGCCGATGCGACGCCCTTTACGCGCGACCCCATGAAGGAACTGGCCCAGGCCTGCCGGGCCGAGGGCATCAAGTTCTGCTTCTACCATTCCATCATGGACTGGCACCACCCCCAGGCCAAGGGTGCGGATTTCGCCACGTACCACCAGGAGGTCCTCAAGCCGCAGGTCAAGGAACTCATCACGCGCTACGGGCCGCTGGGCATCCTGTGGTTCGACGGCGAATGGATCGGCGAGTGGGACGAGGCCAAGGGCACCGACCTGTACCGATTCTGCCGCACCCTTCAGCCCAGCCTCATCGTCAACAACCGCGTCGGCAAACGCAAGGGCACCGACGGCGATTACGAGACCCCCGAGCAGACCATCCCCGCCGGCGCCATCCAGGGGCGGCTCTGGGAAACCTGCATGACCCTCAACGACACCTGGGGCTTCAAGACCAACGACCAGAACTGGAAATCCGCCACCGACCTGGTGCGCAAACTCATCGACATTGCAGCGAAGGGAGGCAACTTCCTCCTGAACGTCGGGCCCACCGCCGAGGGCCTCATCCCCCAGCCCAGCGTCGACCGCCTCCGCGAAGTGGGCCGATGGCTCCGCCGCAACGGCGACGCCGTCTACGGCACCACCCAGAGCCCCTGGAAGAAGCACCCCTTCAACGGCCGGTGCACCGTCAAGGGCCGCACGCTCTACGTCCACGTGTTCGAGTGGGACGGGCCCGTGCGCTTGCCGGGCGTCAAGGGCGAGGTCGTCGGCGTGGCCGCGGTCAATCCGGACGTCGGCGAAATCAAGTACGAGGTCCAGCCGCTCGAGGGCGCCGCCATGCTCATCATCCACCCGCCCGAAAGCCCCGACCTCGTGGCCACGGTCGTCGCGGTCCGCTTCAAGGACGCCGTCGCCGTTGACGAGGCGCTGGCCGCCGGGCCGCCCATCGGACAAGCCGCCGACGGCACCGTCACCCTCGCGGCACGCGACGCCACCGTCCACGGCGACACGGCCCGCTACGAGTCCGGCGGCGGCAAGGACAACATCGGGTTCTGGACCGACGTCAAGGACTGGGTCTCGTGGACGGTGCGGATCGCCAAGCCCGGCACGTTCGACGTCGAGATGACCTACGCCACGGCCGAGGGGTGCGGCGGCAGCGAGTTCGCCGTGGCCGCCGGCGACGCCACGCTCGACGGCAAGACTCGGACCACCGGCTCGTGGTCGGAGTTCGTCACGGAGAAGGTTGGGACGCTCGCCATCGCCACGGCCGGCAAGACGACCGTCTCGGTCAAGCCGAAGACCAAGCCCGGCCTGGGCGTGATGAACCTGAAGTCGGTCGTCCTGAAACCCGCCGGCAAGTGAGGCCAGCGTGCACCGGACCATCCGGCAGTGGAGGGCCGGCTTGCGGCTTGTCGCGGCCGCGGTCGTGGCCGTCGTGGCGGGCGTGTGCCTGGGGTCGCCGCCCGAGCAGTACGGCATCCTGACACCCCCGCCGCCGCGCGAGCCGCGCCTCGTGGGGGCACGCGTCGTGGGCGTGCGGCCGGGCAGCCCGGTGCTGTTCACGATACCCGCCACGGGCGATCGGCCGATGACGTTTGCCGCGCGGGGGTTGCCCGAGGGTCTCGTGCTCGACCCGGCGGCCGGCCGCATCACGGGTCGCCTGGCGCGGCCCGGCCGGCACGCGGTGATGCTGGTGGCGCGTAGCGCGCTGGGCCGGTGCGAGCGGGCGCTCGAGATCGTCGCGGGCGACCGTATGGCGCTCGCGCCCCCCATGGGTTGGAACTCGTGGAACTGCTGGGCCGAGACGGTGGACGACGAGAAGATTCGCGATGCCGCCGACGCCATGGTCGCCTCGGGTCTCATCAACCACGGCTGGACATACATCAACATCGACGACGGCTGGCAGGGACGCCGCGAGGCCCCCGACTACGCCCTCCAGCCCAAGGGCCGGTTCCCCGACATGGCGGCCCTGGCCGGGTACGTCCACGGCCTGGGCCTCAAACTCGGCCTCTACTCGACCCCCTGGAAGACCTCGTACGCCGGGTACGCCGGCGGCTCGGCCGACCTCGACGACGGCCGCGTTACGACCAAGGAGCACGCGTTCGGGGCCGTCGCGTTCCACCGGGCCGACGCCCGCCAGTTCACCGCCTGGGGCGTCGATTACCTCAAGTACGATTGGAAGCCCATCGACGTTGACCACGCCCGGGCCATGGCCGAGGCGCTGCGCGGCACGGGGCGCGACATCGTCCTTAGCCTCTCGAACTCCGCCCCGCTGGAGGGGGCCGCCCACTGGGCCGAACTGGCCAACGCCTGGCGGACCACCAGCGACCTGACCGACACCTGGGCCAGCGTCTCGGGCGTCGGGTTCTCGCAGGACCCGTGGCGGCCCTACGCCGGGCCCGGACACTGGAACGACCCCGACATGCTCGTCGTCGGCCGCGTCGGCTGGGGACCCACGCTACGGCCCTCGGCCCTCACGCCCAACGAGCAGTACACGCACGTGACCCTCTGGTGCCTGCTGGCCGCGCCGCTGCTGCTGGGGTGCGACCTGGAGCAACTCGACGACTTCACGCTGAACCTGCTGACGAACGACGAGGTGCTGGCGGTGAACCAGGACCCGCTCGGCCGCCAGGCCCGGCGTCTGACCGTCTACGGCCCGCGCGAGGTCTGGGCCAAGGACCTCGCCGACGGTTCGACGGCCGTCGGCCTCTTCAACCGGGCCGACGACGGGCCGCGCACGGTAACGGTCGAGTGGTCGGACCTGGGCATCCGCGGCCCCCGGCGGGTCCGCGACCTTTGGCGGCAGAGGGACCTGGGCGTGTTCGACGGCGAGTTCCGCGCGCCCGTCCTGGTCCACGGGGTGGTCCTGGTGCGGGTCGGTCCGGGCGGCTGACTCTGCCGGTGCGCGGCGGGTGGCATGCCCACGCCGCTGTTGGCGTGGGCATGTGCCGCGGCCGGGGAGCATGCCCAGGCAACGGCGGCCTGGGCATGCCACCCATGCCAGAAAGTCTTGGCACTCCCGGCGGGTCCGGCCTCGGTCGCCTCGGTGTTGCACGGGTGGCCGCCGCGGCGTAAGATGGTTGGTGGTAGGGGTTTCCGGAACGAAAGGGGGCTGGGTTATGACCGGGATATCCGCGGAACCGCGGCGCCCCTCGGCGGGGCTGAGGGTGCTGGGTGTGGCGTTGACGGTGGCGGGGGGCATCGCGTGGCTGATTCCCCTGGTGCTTCTCATCTATATCATTCCGAAATTCGTCGAGGTCTTCGACAAGTTCGACATGCCGCTGCCTGCGCTGACGCGCGTGATCATCGCCGTGACGGGGGTGGTCGCGCACGTCTGGTATCTGGCCGCCCTGGTCTGGCTGGCCGTCGTTGCGGGGCTGGTCGGGGCGTCGCTGGCGGCCAGGTCGAATCGGGCCATCTGGGCGTCGGGGATATTCGCGGCGGCGTCGGTCGGCCTGACGATGTTGGTCGTGGGCGGCATGGTCGTGGGCCTGTTCGTGCCCCTGGTCACCCTGGTTGAGGCGACAGGCGGCGGGTGACGCCGGCGGCCGCCGGTCGGCCGGCGAAGGAGACGCGTGTGTCTTGTGCCGCTCGGATCATACTCGGGGTGCTGGTGCTCCTGGTGGCGGGCGTGGCCTGGGCGGGCGAGGCCCGGCCCGAGGCGCCCCAGCGTCGCGTCGACCGCTTCAAGCCGCTCATCCTCGAGACCGACGACCTCCGCCGGCCGCGCCGGACCGACGGGCCCGAAGACGCCGGCGAGCCGGACGAATCGCGCCTGCACGTCGACGCCAAGGCCCACACCGTCCGCATTCCTGCCGCGCCAACGCGGACGCGGGGCGTGGTGGAATGGTTGCTGGCGGCGTCGGACCGGCACCCGGCCGCGTCGGTCCTCGTGACGGCGTGTTCGGCGTCCGACCTGGCGACCGCCATGGCCGAGGCGGGCCTGAAGCCCGGCGTGCGCCCGGTGCCGGTGGGCGACGACCGGGCCCGGCCGCCGGCGGGTCAGACGGTCGAGGTCACGCTCTTGGCCCGCGGGCCCGGCGAGCGGACCGATCGGCTGCCGGTCGAGCGGCTGCTGGCCGCGAAACCCGACGGCTCGCCGCTGGGCAAGGGTCGGTGGGTGTACGTCGGGCCGCAGGTCCTCAGGGAGGGCGACGAAGACGTCCTCGTGACCGCGCTCTCGGGCAGCATCATCACGACCAACCTGCGCGACCCCACCGCCATGATCTACTGGGTGCCCGACCCGACGGCCGACCCCGCGCCGTACGTGCGGGCGTACTACGCGTCGCCGCAGGTGGTGGCCGACGGCGCCATCTGTGACATCGGTATCCGTCTGGTAGATGAGACCGGCACCGCGAAACCGTAGGGCGGTTCGGGGGCTGCGTGCGGCCGGACGTGGACATAATGGCGCTCGGGCGCGGTGGGTCCCCGTACCCACCGCGCCAACCCGCAGTCGGACCTCGAGCGCGGCGGGTGCGGGGACCCGCCGCGCACAAGTGTGTGGGCGGGCCGCGCAAACACGCAATGCGAAACTGCTCTGGGACCGTTGGGTGTGGCGTGCGGCCGGACGTGGACATAATCGCGGCAGCGACCGAGGGGTAGGAAGCCGCTGCCGCTTTTAAAGACGACCTTTCGGTCGCCTTCTCTTTTAGTTACCCGTCATCCCGAAAGGGAACGGTGCGTCGGTTCCACCTCTGTCGACGTCCTGGCCAGTCGCACGCCCGCCGACACCTGACCGGAAATGCTTACCTTCTCCTACACTCTCTTTTATGAACTGTCCCGGGCGGGGTGTCAAGAAGAAATTAGAAATCTGCGCATTCGGGACCGTGGCCTATTCTTTGGGCTGGGCGAGGTTCCAGGGGTCTTCGGGTCTGGCCTGTCCGGCCCGGACGGCGTCCATGCGTTTCCTAAGCGCTTGCGCGGGGCCATCTTGCGGATCGACGGCCAGCAGGTCGGCCAGGGCGGCCTCGGCGGCGTCCAGGTCGGCGGCCTGGAGGGCGTCGATGGCCCGGCCGAAGGCCTCGGCCACCGCCTTGATTTTTTCCGGCGCCGGTTCCAGGGCCATCGGCTCGTACAGGGGCATGGGCTGGGCCTTGCCGCGAATCCTGGCCAGGCCCAGGCGTCGGAAGCAGACGGCCTCGCCGCAGCCCTGTCGCGTGGTCTCGGGCACCAGGATGCGGGTGTTGAGCCACCGGTTGGCCTCTTCGAGGCGTCCGCCCAGGTTCACCGTGTCGCCCATGGCGGTGTAATCGAATCGCTTCTCGGACCCGAAGTTGCCGACGTTGGCGGGTCCGGACGAGCAACCCACCCGGATCTTCAGCGGCTGCTCGGGCGTGATGAGGCCCATGGCGACGAGTTCGTCGTGGACGCGCGGCACGGCATCCTGCATGCCGATCGCGGCGCGGACGGCCCGCAGGGCGTGGTCGGTCGCCTCGATGGGCGCGCCGATGAACGCCAGGATGCCGTCGCCCTCGTACTTGTCGAGCGTGGCCTCTTCGGCGAGCAGGATGGCCGTCATCGTTCCCAGGTAATGCTGGAGCAGGGCGACGAGGTTCTCCGGGTCGAGGCGTTCGGAGAGCGGCGTGAAGCCGGCCACGTCGCTGAAGATGACGGTAATCTCGCGCCGCGCGCCGCCCAGGCGCAGCAGGTCGGGGTCGCGGACGAGTTCGTCGAGCACCGCCGGCGACATGTACTGCTCGAAGGCCCGCGTCACCCAGCGGCGGCTGGCCGCCTCGGTCAACTGCCGGTAACCCGAGACCCCCGCGAACGCCACGACGACCGCCAGCACCGGCCCCGTCACGGGCAGCAGGACGGCCGCCGCGCCGGCCGCCACGTACCCGGTCACCAGGATGGCCGCCGACAGCCAGATCGCGGCCACGATGCCCCATCCGGTCGGCAGCCGCGTCCCCAGCACGCCCACTAGCCACGCCGCCAGCACCGCCACCGCCCAGTCCTGCCACGGCCCCAGGCGCCGAAACGCCTCGCCCGAGAGGATCGTGCGCATGGCGGCCGGGTAAATGGTGACCCCCGGCTGGCTCTTGCTGATGGGGGTCTTGTGCTGGTCGGTTTTGGCGGTGATGTTGATGCCAAGGATGCAGATTCGTCCTTCGATGCGCGGCCGGACGCGGTCGGCGGCCTTCTCGACGTCGGCCGCCAGTTCGTCGCGGGTCTGGTGATAGAGGCCCAGGAGGGCCTCGTGCTTCGTGGCGGCCTCGGCGCAGCGGCGCCCCAGGTCGTCGTCGCCGGCGGCGCGGGCCACGAGGTCCATCACGAGGCGTTCCTCGGTCTTCTCGAGCGCCTCGGCCCGCTGCCGCGCTTCGTCGCGAAGGGCCGTGTCGGCCGACTTGGCGCCGGCCCCGGCCTCGGCCGCATCGAGCGCGGCCCGGGCCTGGGCCCACCCGGTGCCGGGCAGCAGGGCGTCGAGTTCCGCCATGACCAGGCGCCATCGCTGCCCCAGCTCGGCCCGTTGGCGGCGGGCCAGGACCAGGTCGAGCACCGGCCCGACCGAGATGCGGTCGCGGTCCATGGCCTCGAGGTTCCGCGGCCACCGCATGTTGACCTGGCCCCGCGCATCGACCGGCACCGAGACGGCCTCGCTCCCGTCGGCCGACATCACGGTCACGTGCCCCTCGTCCAGGGCCACGCGGTAGCCGGGGCCGAACCGCCACAGGCCGGCCATTTCGAGGCTCAGGTGCGGGAAGACGCAGTCGCCCGCGCGGGCCAGCAGCGGCACCCGCCGGACGGCCTGGTCGGGGTCCTTGACGACGCTCGTGTAGCCGGAGCCGATGGCCACCTCCGCCAGTTGCGGGATCATGGGGCTGATGCCCTCGGCCTCGTGGAGACCGCCCAGGTCGGCCGGGCCCATCCGCGCGGCGAAGCGCCGCAGGTACGGTTCCACAGCGACCGTGGTGGCGGCCGCCGCCGGCCGGCCGTCCTCGGACCGGCCCTTGAAGTACAGGCTGAACGGGACGACGACGTTGCCGGCCCGCCGGAGGCTCTCGCGGAAGTGCTCGTCGGGCTCCTTCAGGATGTACGGCTCGGGCTCGACCGTGTGGCTGAGGGGCCGGTACGCCACGCAGGCCTTCTCGGCCTCGGAGTATTCGATGTCGAGGACGATGAACCGTGGCCCGAGCGAGGCGATGGCGTCGATGACCTGGGCCTGCTTCGGTCGCGGCCACGGCCACCGGCCGCCTTCGGGGTGGCCCTTGAGCGCGCGGTCGTCAATCTCGATCGTCGTGATCCGGGCCGTCCGCGGGTCGTCGGGCAGGGGGTTGGCGGACCGCAGGATGTCGGCGACCGCCAGTTTCAGCGTCAGACCCGCCTCGGTGAACTCGATGAATGTGGCGGCCAGCGACCCCAGCGAGAGGGCGATGAGCGATGCAATCCACAGCCGCGCGTGGCGGAAGGCCTTCGGCTTGGCGCTGGTCGGCTTGGCCACGAGCGGACCTTGGGTCTGGGCGGCGTTCCCGCGGCTGGTCGGCCCCTCTATGGTTACCCGCCGGGTG
This sequence comes from Phycisphaerae bacterium, assembly GCA_035528235.1. Lineage (GTDB taxonomy): Bacteria > Planctomycetota > Phycisphaerae > FEN-1346 > FEN-1346 > DATKZB01. The sequence continues at coordinate 30,454 of DATKZB010000305.1, read as the reverse complement.
GCGGCGGAATGGTGTCGTCGCCGCGGTACGGGCGGCCGCCGTGCAGGTCGTCGCCGGGCTGGGACGTGTCGCCGGGATCGATCTCCTGGCCGCCTGGCTGGGAACCGGGGTTGTTGCCCTGGAGTCCCACCGGGATAGGCGTCGACGCGTGCCACCGGCCGGCCGCCACCTTCTCGGTCTTGTCGTACCCGCCGCTATCGAGGATGACGGGCAGATAGAGTTCCGCCAGGAGCTGGATGGGCGGCGTAGCGTTGTTGTCGGTGGTCTCGCCCTTGGCGACCGTGGTCTCGCGACCGAGCATGGCGTCGCGGACGGCCATCAGGCCCTGGGCCGTCCCGTACGTGCCGCCCAGCACGGGGAAGAACCCCGCCTTGATGCTCGTTCCGCGGACCGAGAGCGTGGCCGACGGCGTGACGATGGCGAAGTCGCTCGCCACCGGTCGCTTCTCGATCACCGCCTGCGTGTTGCCGTGCTTCATGAAGAGGCGGGTCCGGACCTTCTCGCCGTCCTTGCGGAGTTCGCCGATGCGGAGCACCGTGAGCGGGTCGACCTGGACCAGGCTGTCGGTGGTGTCGAGGATGCACCGGGCCCGGAACCCCGTTCGCAGGTCGGCCCCTTCGGCCAGTTTCATGCCTTGCGTTACGGCCACCCAGGGCTGGTCGGCGGCGGGCCGCGTCTCGACGGTGCCGACGACGACCTTGGCGACGGCGACCATGGCGTCGGCGGGCGGCGCGGCGGCGGGCTGCTCAGCCGGGGCCGCGGCGGGGGCCGCCAGGATCATGCACACCAGGACCATCCACCGGATCCGGTTCATTGTTCCGCCTCCGTTGCCTCCGAGGTATGACCCTCGAGTTCGGGCACTGCGTGTTGGGTTCCCTTTGAGCGGAGGCGGTCGGCCCGGTCGATGACGCCGACCAGTTCGCCTCCCGTGACGTAGCCGTAATCGCAGCCCCGAACCATGACCTCGAGGTAGGCGCACTCGTTCAGGGCCAGCCGGGGGTTGGGTCCGAACATCCGCATCCAGATGCCGCCCTTGATGCCGAGGGTCTTGCAGATGAGGACGGCCAGGTGGCCCCTGGAGACCGGGGCGTCGGCCGCGGCCTTGGCGAACCATCCGCCGGCGAGGACGCCCCGCTTGGCCAGGTAGGCTTTGGCGGTTTCAAAATCGTCCCCGACCTGGCTGCCCTCGCTGACGAGGATGGCCAGGGCCCGGGAGGCGTCGGCGGCGGTGGCCGTGTCCTTGTATCCGAGTTCGGCGAAGAACGCGGCATCGCTCGGCCCGGGGGCCTTTTCAGCATTGGCAGCGGGGTTGGCGGGCGCGGCGGGGGGTTCGACCGCCAGGGCCTGTTCCGCGGCCGGAAACGCGAGAACCGCGAGTACCAGGAGGTGCCAGCCCATCGATGTCCCCTTGTCGGCGCCTGAACGACTGATGCGAACCCCTCTATTATACGTGAAAAGCAACCCCCACGCAAGGCCGGAGCGCGCACATTGCAGTTAATCTCTTGGATTCCTGCCGGCCTGGGGCGGCCGGGCAGGCGTGGCGGCGGCCAGGAATGTATGGTTTAGTTTATATTGAGCCCAGTCCATTTACGGTCAAAACGGTGTCGAAAACGACCGATTCCGGCGCGTTCCGATCAAAAATCGAAAAAAACGATCAAAAGCGGCGCGTTTCCCCTTGCCTATCTTACCAAAAGGGGGGTACATCGGCCTTGGTGCGCCGAAAACGCGTCTTTGGACCTGTAAAAGCGCCCATTTCCGGTGTCCAGGGGGAAGGGCGTCTCAGTAAAGTATATGCGCGGCGGCCTTGGACGGCCGCCCCGCGGCACCTGGGCCCGTGAAACCGGCCGCTACGGGCCCGGTGCGATGGACCTGCCGCGCAAACACCCAACGTTGAAGTGCGCTACTCGGCGGCGTCGGGTTGGGCCGGGGCGACGTGGCGGATGGCATCCCCCACCGTCGGATACAGGTCGAATTGCCGGTCCAGATGCGACAGACGCAGCAGCGTCGCCACAGCGCTATGGAGGTTGGCGAAGGCGACGCGTCCGCCCCGCGCGACACCGTGGTGGTGGATCTGCCTCAGGGCGGCCAGGCCCAGGCTGGAGGCGTACGTCAGGTGTTCGAGGTCCAGGACGACCCGCGGGGACCCCTCCTGCAAGAGATCGTGCATCTTCCGGGCGAATGCCTCGGTATTCGTGTGGTCGAGGCCGCCGTCAATATCGAGTAGGCGGACGCCCTCGACGTCGCAGGGTCGTTCGTGGATTTCCATGCAGGCCCCCTTGCGGCCGCGCACGCCGGCGACTTGTGGGTCATCGTACCGGCTGGCGCGCGGGAGTCAACGCGAATCGGCGGGCGGCGCCGGGTGCCACTGGCTGCTTGCAGCCAGTGCCTCCAGAACACTGGCGGGCAAGCCGCCAGTGGCACCCCGCTGAAAGTGATACTACCTTTCTGGAAACGGTGCCAGGTCGATGACCGCCACGTCCTCGGGGCCGAGGCGAATCTCGGTCTTGCCGCCGGTCCAGGCGACGTCGCGGCCGGCGACGAGTTCGCGGCCGGTTTTCGACGCCCCGAGTCCGTCGAGCGTCAGCGTGGCGGTGCGTCCCTCGGGCGAGTCGTTGAAGACCGTCAGGTACCGCTCGCCCCAGCGTTCGACGTACACCCGGGGGTCGCTCGAGCGGACACCCGTGACGGGCCGCCAGCCGGCCTCGGCCACGCGCTTCGCCAGGGGCACGTATGTCTTGAAGAGCGGCCGGTCGCGGTTGTAGAGGTCGGCCCGGCTGAAGTAGTGGCCCTCGGAGGCGTTGTGGCTGAAGAACCCGGGGAACATGCCGTACGCCACGCACCGTTTCATGTATTTCGCCACGGTCTCGTGCGGCATCTTGTCGAAGTCGGTGTTCATGAGGAAGCAGTATGGCTTCGGGCCGGCGAGGACGCGGCGGTAGAGGAGTTCCTCGTCGGTCATCGGTCGCCAGCGGCCGCCGGGGTTCCAGTTGGTCTCGGTGCCGAGGACGTCGAGCAGCGGCGAGAGCCAGCACAGGCGCCCCGGCGCACCGTTGGCCATCATGAGTTTACCCAGGCGGCGCACGTCGCGCTCGATGGCCCGGGTGTACTCGAAGGCGATGAGACCGCGGAACACGGCCGGCCGGTGCGTGTCCGACGCAAAGACCAGCGGCGTGTCCTGCCCGGCGAAGTGCTCGCGCCGAAAGTCCAGGACGTCGGTTACGTACCCCTCGCAGGAGTCGACGTACTCGCCGTCGAGGTCGCCCTTGCGGTCGGGGCCGTACAGCCGGTCGCGAATCGCGGGGCTCCACTTGATGCGGAAGTCGGTCACCTCGCCGGCGATGCCGGGCGATGAGTTCATGCTCCAGACCGCGCCGTTGCACCAGGGCGTGTCGCGCAGGCGGGCGGCGAACCGGCCCGCGTCGTCGTGGTGACCGCTCGCCAGCAGGGCCCGGGCGGCGGCGTTGCCCTTTTCGGCCAGGCGCTTCGCCTCGGCCAGCGCGGCCTCGTAGGTGCGGGGCAGGTCCTTGGCCATCGGCATCCAGCACGTCATCGGCTCGGTGTACCGGAACGTCGTGATGCCGTGGGCGTCGTCCCAGGCGGTCTCGTCGTTGCCCTCCTTGAACTTGAACCCGAAGTCCTCCCACCCCTGGACCTGGCTGATCTTGAAGAACGGCATCCAGAGGCCCTGTTCGGGCGTCCGCGAGCGGAACTGGTCGGGAAAGACCTCGTACAGCCGCGCGACGGCCGCCCGGAAGCCCCACGCCGCGTCGAAGCCGAAGTGGGCCAGCCGCACCTCGGCCGCCGGCTTCTCCTTCGTAAGCGCCAGGTCGTACGCCACGTACAGCGCCCCGGCCCCCGCGCTGTAGCCGACGCGGAAGAACGCCGGCCGGGCCATGTCGATGGCGACGGCCGCGTCTCGCCCCTCGGCCGCAACGGCCGCCAGCGGCCACCGCGACAGCATACCGTTGGCCCCGACGTTGCCGGCCCGCAGCGCCGCCGTGTACTCGTGCGGCGGCCGGGCGGCGACCTCGCGGCGCGGGTCGGCCAGCCACACGGCGTCCTTGGCCGCGACGGGCACCGTGTAGACGAGCGTGACGGCCCGGTCCTTGCCGGTCATGTCGGTGAGGCGGGCGGAGAGGACGTCGGCGTCGGCGCGCCGCTCCACCTGGCACTCCCCGCGCAGCCACAGCGCCTCGCCGGCGTCGAACGTCACGAAATCCGACCCCGCTGCCACGTCGCGCACCAGAAACTGCGCGGCGGCCGGCGCCTTCAGCCGCACGGGCACGCCGTCGAACAGGGCGGCGCCCTCGGGCACCTTCATGGCCACCAGTTGCGGGTCCTTGAAGGCGGCCTTGCCGGCGTGGCCCCTCAGCAGGAGGTAGTACGAGAGGTGCTTGACGGGTTTGGCGGGGAAGACCACGACCTCGGCCCGCTGCCAGTCGTGCGTGCCGGTGCGGAAGGGGCCGATCTGGCCCCGGCAAGGGGTGCCGTCCTGGTAGAGGAGATCGAGGTAGAGGGAGTAATCGGCGTCGGCCCCGCCGCCGACGCCCTCGGCCTTGCTGAAGGCGGTGGCGACGATGGGCTCGGGCTCGGCCTGGTTCAGGACGACGGTCTGGCACACGCCGCGCCGGGCGGCCGCGTCGGCGCCATTGTCGCACACGAAGACCTCGCCGTCGCGGGCGAAGCCTTGGTCGTAAGGCCGCCAGGCGTCGGCCTTGAGGAGGTTTTCGCCGGCCGGCTTCAATCGCTCCATCGCCACGCCGGCCACGAGGGGGCCTGCGACAATCAGGAGGACGAGGGCGGCGACGACGGGCAGGCACAGAGACGGCGTTGGTCGCGGCATGGCGTGGCCTCGCTTTCGGCTGCGACACGGGGGCGCGGCGTGCGTCCATCTTATCGCAGTGGAGCGGCGTGCGGCACGGTATTTTCATGACACGTTGCGGCGCGCAGCGTAGAATAGAGGTCGGGCAGGGGGAGATGGGCCGGGAGAGTCGCCCGCATGAGACCGCATCCGAGCGTGCTGCTGACCATCGTGCTGGCCTGCGGCGTCGTGGCGGCGGCCGAGAAGGCCCCGGCAACCCGCGACGAGGCCCTGGCGCAACTCGATTTCCGGCAGGTCATCCGCGCGGCCAAGGACAAAGTCTTCCCGGCGGTCGTCTACATCAAGGTCATCCAGGAGAGCCACGAGTCCGGCCGCAAGGTCTCCTCCGAGGTGGCCGGCAGCGGCGTCATCATCTCGCCCGACGGCGACATCCTGACGAACTGGCACGTCGTCGACAAGGCCGTCGAGGTCCGGTGCCTGCTGTACGACGGCCGGGCCATGACGGCCAAGGTCGTCGGGTCCGACAAGGACACCGACCTGGCGCTCGTCCGGCTGAAGGTTCCGGCCGACGCCGGCACCGTGCCGCACGCCGTCCTGGGCGACTCGGGCGTCCTCATGGAGGGCGACTTCGTCATGGCGATGGGCGCCCCGTGGGGTCTGTCGCGGAGCGTCTCGATCGGCATCGTGTCGTGCACGCGTCGGTTCCTGCCCCTGAACAGCGAGTACAGTCTGTGGATTCAGACCGACGCGGCCATCAGTCCGGGCAACTCCGGCGGGCCGCTCGTCAACACCGACGGCGAGGTCGTCGGCATCAACACGCTGGGCGTGCTCTTCGGCGGCGACATGGGGTTCGCCGTGCCGAGCGACACCATCCGGCACATCGTCGGCCAGATTCGCGAGGTCGGCCGGGTCAACTGGTCGTGGACGGGCCTGCAACTCCAGCCGCTCCGCGACTTCGGTCGCAACATGTACTTCGAGGGCACCGAAGGCGTCATCGTGGCCGAGGCCGACCCCGACAGCCCCGCCCACGAGGCCGGCATCCGGGCACGCGACCGCCTCCTCAAGATCGGCGGCCAGGCCGTGGCCGCCCTCACCGAGGAGGACCTGCCCGCCGTCCGGCGCGTCCTGGGCCTGTTGCCCAAGAACCAACCGACCCGCATCGACCTCGTGCGCGGCGGCCAGGCGATGTCCGTCGAACTCGTGCCGCGCGAGAAGGGCAAGGTCGAGGGCGACCAACTCGACTGCCCGCGCTGGGATTTCACCGTCCGCGAGATCAACCAGTTCGACAACCCCGACCTCTTCTTCCACCGCAAGCAAGGCGTCTTCGTGTTCGGCGTCAAGGAACCCGGCAACGCCGGCATCGCCGGCCTCCGGCCGCTGGACATCCTCCTGAAGATCGACGCACGCGACGTGACCACCCTCGACGATGTCCGGCAACTCCACAAAGACGCCCTCGGCCACTTGGCCCAGCGGCACCGCGCCATCGTGACCGTCTTGCGGAACGGTCTGGTGCGGCAGGTGGTGCTCGATTACCAGCGGGACTACGAGAAGGAATGACCACTGCCATGCGCGACCGACCCTCCATCCTCGCCCGGCGTCTGGCGCCGGTGCTCGCGCTCCTGCTGCTGGCCGGTTGTGCGGCGACGCGGACCGACGTGGCCCGGCAGGCGGCGGTGGCCGAGTCGCTCGCGGCCTCGCTCGTCCGCGTCCAGTACACCCTGCGCTACGACAAGGGCGAGGTGCCCGAGACCGGCCAGTCGGCCCTCGAGGAGGAACGGCCGCTCGAGTCGGCGGGGTTCCTGGTCTCGCCGACCGAGGTGATGACCGACGACCTCCGCATCCATCCGCGGTTCGTCGAGCGCGTGGCCGTGTGCCTGGGCGACGACGTGGTGCCCGCGAGCCTGGCCGGGTGGGGCACGCGGCACAACGCGGTGCTGGTGCGGCTGGAGCGGCCGCTGCGGGGCGGCAAGCCCATCGAGTTCGACGCCGCCAAGGAGCCGCCTTACCTGGAGATCCGCTACTACGAGCGCGGCGGCGAGTGGGAGACCCTGGTGCGCGGCTTCGCGCCGGCCCTGGTGGTCCGCGACGGCCAGGTGGGCCAGGCGACGGGGTTCGGCGGTCTCCACATGCCGGTCGGCGGCGCCTCGCTCGTGACCGACGCCCAGGGCGCGGCCGTCGGCCTGGTCATGCAGCCGGACCTGCCGGCCGACGATTCCTGGAAAGGGCCGCCGCTCGCCTGGCCCCTTTACTCCGACCAGGAGCGGACCGAGATGATCGAGACCGTCCGCCAGCGATGCGACGCGGCCCTGGTGCGCGTGACCATCCACCTGCGGAGCCCCAAACGCGAGACCGGCAGCCGGTACCGCGGACGCGACGACACCGACAGCGCCACCGAGATCCACGCCACCGGCGTCGTGCTCGAGGGCGGACGGGTCCTCGTCCTGGCGAACCTGCGGCCCACCGTCACGGCGCGGCTGGAGCGCCTGACCGTCCGCACCGAGGCGGGCGAGACCGTCGGGGCCGCGTTCGCCGGGTCGCTGACCGATTACGGGTGCCTGGTGGCCACGCTCGATAAACCGTTGGCCGCCGCGATGGCCCTCTCGGACGTGCCCATCCAGCAGTGGCGCAGCGCCCTGCTACCGTCGGTCGAGGTTCGCCTGCACGGCGAGAACCGCACGGTCTACTTCGACCACGAGCGTTTCTGGCGGCTGGAGGCGGGCTGGCGCGGGCAACTGGAACTGCGGACCGTGGGCCGCGACCGGCAGGGGTTCCTCTTCGACCCCGACGGCCGCCTGGTGGCCCTGCCCCTGGCGCGGCGGCAGAAGGTGGCCACCGAGCGGCGGTGGTCGTCGGACCAGCCGGCCCTGGTGCCGGTGGCGCGGCTGGGGCCCATCCTGGGCGACCTGGCCAAACACACCGATCCCAGCAACGTGCCGCTGACCGAGGACACCGAGCAGCGCCTGGCGTGGCTGGGCGTCATCCTCCAGCCGCTCAACCGCGACCTAGCCCGGGCGAACAACGTGGCCCAGTGGACGAGCGACGGCGAGAGCGGGGCCATCGTCTCGTACGTGTATCCGGGGTCGCCGGCGGCCGCGGCCGGCGTCGTGCCCGGCATCATCCTGCTGCGCCTCCGCGCCGAGGGCCGGGCCGAGCCCATCGAGGTCCGCCTGGAAGACCACTACGACCGCGGGCCGTTTCCGTGGGACCGGATGGACGAGGTGCCCGAGACGTATTACGACCGGATTCCGCCGCCGTGGCCACCGGCCGAGAACGGGTTCACGCGGGCGCTGACCGACCTGGGATTCGGCCGGCGGTTCGAGGCCGATTTCTTCATCGACGGCCAAGTGGTCTCGAAGACGCTCGAGGTGACGCCCAGCCCGCCGCACTACGATTCCGCCCCGCGGTACAAGACCGAGGCCCTCGGCCTGACCGTCCGCGACCTGACGTACGAGGCACGCCGGTACTTCCAGAAGGCCCCGGACGAGCCCGGCGTCATCGTCTCGAAGGTCGAGCCGGGGTCGAAGGCCTCCGTCGCGGGCATCAAACCGTACGAGATCGTCACGCACGTCAACGGCCGGCCGGTGATGACCGTCAAGGACTTCGCCGAGGCCGTCGGCGCCGCCGGCGAGCTGCGCCTCTCGGTCAAACGCATGATGCAGGGCCGCGTCGTCAAGATGAGCCTCGACGACCAGCCCCCGCCCGCTACAGTTCCCGAACCACCGCCTCCAGACCCTTGATCCACGCGTGGGCCGGGTCGTCGAACGGGCACATCACCCGGCCCGTCCCCGCCATCAGCCACAGGTAATACACCTGGTACCCCGGCGCGGCGGCCACCGGATGGTACCCGCGCGGCAAAATGACGACGTCGTCGTGCTCGATGGCGTACGATTCGTCGAGGCGGCGGTCGTCGGTGTAGACGCGCTGGAACCCGAACCCCTGCGGCGGGTCGACCTGGAAGAAGTAAATCTCCTCGAGGTCCGCCTCCAGCGGCAGGCGGTCCTCATCGTGCCGGTGCGGCGGATACGACGACCAGCACCCCGGCCGGTTGAACGTCTCGCCCACCAGCAGCCGCCCGGCCGCCAGGCGCCCGTCCACGATGTCGTGGACCTCCCGTTGCCAGTTGTGGGCCCCGACGGTCTTGGTGCGGACCTCGTCGGGCGTGATGACGGTGGGCTCGGCCCCCGTCCGGCTGCGGGCCTGGCACACGGCCAGCCGGGCCGGCGTGACGGCCTGGGCGCGGCCCCGGGTACCCGGCGGCAGGTAGACGGCCGACGCCTTGCCGCCGAACACGTTCGGCCGCGAGCCCAGCGGGCCGGGCGTCAGTTCGTCCTTGCCCGCCCACACGCGGACCGAGCCGCCGAGGACCACGATCGTCCATTCGCATAATTCGGTATCGAACGCCCACGCCTGGCCGGCCGCCAGGTTCGCCAGGCCGAAGCCCAGTGCCTTGAGCGGCTTGCACGCCACCGGCACGACCTGCCGATACCCGGACTCGGGCATGCACGACTTCGTCAGGAGTTTCGCCACGGGGACCTCCCTTCGCGTCAACCACCGGCGCCGTAGCCCCGGCCATACCGCTCGCTAGCGCTCGCGGCTAGCCAACAACATTCCGAGCCGCCGGCGCGCCGTATCCGAGCCGCGAGCGTAAGCGAGCGGTGCCGGCGGGCAACCCTCGCACCTCAGCCTGCTCGCATGAACGCCTCCAGGTGCCGGCCGATGTGCCGGTGCAGCGCCGTCTCGTCCAGCACCAGGGCCGTGCCGCTCTCGAGCGTCACACGCCGGGCGAGGAACGTGCGGCGGGCGTCGGCGGACGTCGACTCCAGGGCCGCCCAGGGCAGGGCCTCGAACGCCCCGGCCAGCGTCGCGGCATCGGCCGAGTCGGCCGTGTGGTCGACGTGGTCGCCCGGGTCGATCGTGTAGAACGTGAACCCGGCCGCGGCGCACCGGTCGATGTCGGCGGCCGTCTTCAGGTGGTCGGCGTCGGCGCCGAACCCCGTCCGCCAGCCCGTCTGGAAGACGCCCCACGTGGCGTCGTTCAGGACCGTCTGGGGCGAGCGGCCGGTCCGCGTCATCTCGCGGATCGACTGCTGGGCCAGCATGGGGACGTACCCGGTTCCCCGGACGGCCCGGACGTGCCCGGGCGTGGCCAGGCCCAGCCGGTCGCCCAGACCGACCGACGGTCGGCCGGCGACCAGGCGCGGGGCCGTCCAGTCGAGGATCCGGCGGAGCGTCTCGGCGTTGGCGGCGTCGGCGCGGCCGTCAACGAGGTCGACGGGGCCCGGTGGCAACGTGGCGCGGCGGCGCTCGCCCCCGAGCGCGAACGTGACCCGCAGGCCGCCGGCCGCTTCCTTCGGCCAGGCGAGCAGGAGTCGCTTGTCCTGGCCGCGCCGGGCGAGCGCCAGGATTCCGCCGCCCTCGGCCGTGACCGACTCGGCGTAGACCTGGGCGTCCGCGGCCCGTCCGAGCGACTCGGCGATCGCCGCCGCCGTCGCGGGGTCTTTGGGCGGCCCGGTGTATCCGGCCACGGCCTCGGTCCAGAATGCCTCCATGAGCATGCTCCTTCCTGCCGATTAGACAGGGGAATCGTATACGCAGATCCGGGCCGGCCCAAGCGGAATCCGGGGGGCCGGGGCAGGGTTTTTTGAGCGGTTTGCCGGCGCGTCCGCCAGGCGCGCCAGGCGCGTGCGGCTGGGATGGGTTTCCGTGGGGCTCTCGTAAGCCGTTGCCGCGAAAGGGTTTATCGCCCGACGTGCCGAGGGCGGCGCGGCGCTCCACAGAGCCGACTTGACTTGACGCCCGCCGTGTGCATCCTCTTGAATGAGGCACCGGTGCCGCCTGCCCTGAGAGGAAAGACGCGGCTGGCGACAGGCTAGGGGAACGCTATGTACCGCGCCAGACCGGCGTTCACGCTGGTCGAGATCCTCATCGTGGTCATCATCCTGGGCATCCTGGCCGGGATCGTCATACCGAACATCACCAGCATGACGACCGTCGCGCGCGAAACGAACCTCAAAGAGAACCTCTCCAAGATCCGCGCCCAACTCCAGGTCTACCGGAACCATCACAACGGCTTTCCCAGCGCGGCCGCCTTCACCGACCAGATGATCAAGTGCACCGATATCAATGGCACGGTGTCCGGGGCCCGGACCGCCACCTTCCGTTTCGGCCCCTACCTGGAACAGATGCCGCCGAACCCCATCACCGGGTTCGCGACCATCCGCGCCGCCTCCGGCGCGGCCGAGCACTTTCCGCCCGGCGACAGCGATGGCGGGTGGTGGTACAACGAGGTTACGGGGTACTTCTACGCCGACCTCAGGGACGCCCACGTCGACCGCGACGGGAACCCGTACAACCGGTACTAGTCCTACAACGCAACTTGTCGCGCGGCGGCCTTCCTAGGCCGCCGCGATCGGGCCGGGTGGCCGGGTGGCATGGTCACCCCGCTGTTGGGTGACCATGTTCTGAGCCTCGCGTGGGCCGGGTGGCATGGCCACGCTGTTGCGTGGCCATGTGCTCGGAAGGGAAACACATGGTCACCCTTCGGGATGACCATGCCACCCTCGCGCAGCCAGGCGTCTAGGCCAGGAGGCCCGTCGGGGCCGACTCTTTGGTGTGTCGCCGGATGAGCCGGTCGATGAGCAGGTACAGCGGGATGGCCACCAGGGGGGCCAGGCCGGGCACCAACACGTTGGCGGTGGCGTTGCCCAGGTCGGCATGCTCGGCAAACGACCAGGCGAGGTGCCCGACGGCGGTCAGCAGCACCGCGGCCAGGGCGCCCCAGCGTCCGCGCAGGATAAACGCCCCGCCCAGGGCGGCCGCGGCCAGCATCATCGGATAAGAATCCAGAAGCCGCTGGGCCGACAACTCGGCGGCGTTCGAGAGCGACGCCAGGGCCACGCCCACGCTCGCGATGATCCACGCCGCCGTCAGGCCGGCGAACCCGCGCGACCCCGACCGGATGATGGGCGGTGTCGACGGCGGCGTCACCAGGCCCGTTGTGCCCAGCACCGCCGCCCCCGCCGCCAGCAGTCCCACCGCCGCCGCCATCGCCCACGGCCACGGCCACAGGCCCGGACCGGCGCTCTCGATCCGCAGAAGACGCAGAACCAGCAGCAGACCGAACCCCAGAATGCCCGTCCACAGGGCGCTCGAAATCCGACCGAACCACGTGACCAGCGCGCTCGTGAGGCCCAGCACCGCGGCCGCGCCGCACACGATCGCCATCGACAGGATCGGCTGGCTGGTGAACAGGTGGCGCGGCGTCTGGAGCGCGAGCCCCAGGGCCAGGATGACGGGAAGCGAAAAATCGAGACGCCGGCACGCCAGCATCAGGCCCAGCGCCGCCGACACCGGTAGACAGCCCAGGCCGAGCGTCCGGGCGTTCAGGTCGGGGAAACTGCCGCCGCCGCGCGAAACCAGCACGACGACCGCCAGCACCAGCGCCACGTTCAGCGCCAGGACCGCCACGAGGCGGGCGGTCTCTCCGCTGACGGCGGCCGACTTGGCGCGCGGCTGGCTCTCGGGTTGGGTTTCCGGCGTCATGAGTTTCTGTGCCCGGCGCGCAGCAACAACATACCCCCTCATTTTGATTAACCGCGACGGCCGACACAAGTTGAAAATCTTTCGCCCCGCGCCGGGGCCGTCGCTCGTGCAGGCCATGGGGTCGCCGGTGGGGAGTTGCCTTCGCCGCCGCCGCAGACTACAAGGGGGGCCAGGGAGGCCACATGCGATACGCGATGACCGCGACGGTGCCGTTGGGGACGCTGCTGGCGTCCGGGGCCGCCCGCGCCGCCGCCGAGGCGCCGGCGTCGTTCACCGATGCTGATTACGCCGCGCACCTGGCGGCCCTCCGGAAGAAGGTGCCGCAGGAAGGGTTCACGATCGTCCTCGAGAAACCGTTCTTCGTGGTCGGCGACGAGGCCCCCGCCATGGTCCGCCGCCGCGCCGTGAACACCGTTCGGTGGGCCGTCGAGCGGCTGAAGCGCGACTTCTTCAAGAAGGACCCGACCGAGATCCTCGACATCGGGCTCTTCAAGGACAAGGCCAGTTACGAGAAACACGCCCCCGCCATCTTCGGCGACACGCCCGACACGCCGTTCGGATACTACTCGGACCGGCACCGGGCGCTGGTCATGAACATCGCGACGGGCGGCGGCACGCTGGTGCACGAAATCGTCCACCCGTTCATGGCGGCCAACTTCCCGGCATGTCCGGCCTGGTTCAACGAGGGGATGGGGTCGCTGTACGAACAGTCGAGCGATCGCGGCGGTCACATCGTGGGGCTGACGAACTGGCGGCTCGACGGCCTCCAGAAGGCCGTCCGGGCAGGGCGCGTCCCGCCGTTCAAGGACCTCACGTCGACAACCGACGATGCGTTCTACCACAAGGACAAGGGCACCCATTACGCCCAGGCCCGGTACCTCTGCCCCACCGGCTACAAGACCCTCCAGGAGGTCCTGGGCCTGAAGTTTCCGTAGCGTCGGTGCGCGCGCCGAAGGCGCGGGCGTACCGCCCGCGGCTACAGCGGTTTAACTTTGCGTGTTTGCGGGGCGGGTCCCCGCACCCGCCGCGCTCGCCGCAAGACGTGTGCCCTGGCGCGGTGGGTACGGGGACCCACCGCGCAAAGACTCAATCTCAAGACGCTCTAAACGATGCCCGGGCGTCAGGGCGGCGGCGCGATCGCCCGGGCCTCTTGCTTGAGTGCTTCCCGGGCCCGGGCCGCGAAGTACGGGTTGCGGTCCTTGGTCGCGCTCTCGATGGCCTCGCGTGCCGTGCGCTGAAGGGCGTCGGGCCAGGTGTAGTCGGCCTGGTCGGCAACGCTGAGGCGTCCCTTGCGGATGAGCGACTCGGCGGCCCACGCCAGCAACTGCTCGCGTTGGGGCTGCGCCACGTTCGGGTCGCCCAGGGCCTGGAGCAGGCAGGGGATGTGTTCGTAGCCGGGGCCGGCCTTGGCCAGCCGCAGCAGGCCGTCGATGGCGGCGTCGCGCATCGGCCCGGGCCGAAGGTTCGCGGCCGCCTGGCGGAGGAACCGGGCCGCCAGGTAATGCCCCTCGCGGGCCACGGCGTCGAGCAGGCGGCCCTTTTGTTCGGCCGGCACCAGCGGGTCGGCCAGACGCTCGCGATAGTCGGCGTAGCGGACCTTCATGGCGGGCGACTCGGCCGCCGTCACGTCGACCGTCAGCGCGGCCTGGGCCAGGCCTTTCCACCCGTTCTCGATGCGCAGGGTCTTGCCGTCGGTCAGCGAGCGGTAGGTGTCGAGCGGGTTGGACAGGGTCACGGTCACGCGCATCTTGCCCGGAAGCACGGGCGTTGCGGCGCGGTCGATAATCGTTTCGCCGGGCGCCAGGGCCCGGAAATCGCGCTTCTGAAACGGCCGGCCCTCCCAGAGGCTGGCTGGCCGGTCGGGGGCGGCCTCGCCGCCGGCGCCGGGGAAGTCGGCGATGCGGACGGCCACGTCGATCATCTCGGCAAAGAGTTCCCAGTCGGGCAGCATGACGGGCCGGCCCGTGCGGTTCACCAGCGCCAGGCGAAGCGGCACCGCCTCGCCGGGACACGCCGGCACGTCGGGCCCGACGCGCGACACCGTCACGGCGACGGCCGGCGCCTCTTCCGCCGGCGCGGCCGCGCCCAGCGCCGCGAGCAGGAGCAGGCCTGCGACGCAACCTATCGCGCGGCGGCCTTCCCAGGCCGCCGCGATCAGGCCCGGCGCATGTTCCTGGCGGCCTAGGAAGGCCGCCAGGCGGCATGAAGTAACGAAGCCGTGTTGTATAGGATTAGGCCTCACGGAACCTCACCTTGACGGCGGCGATGCCGCGGGCGGGCACCGTTACCTGAAACCCGCCGGGCGCCGCCTTGGCGGTGGGCTTTTCGACGGGCCGCTCCAGCAGGTCCACCTCAACGGCGTCGGCCGGCGTGCCCAGGAGGTCGGCGTTCAGCGTGACCTTGGCGGCGGTCTTCTTGCCGGCGGTCTCGAAGAGGTGGATGATGACGGCGTCGTCGTCCTGCGCCGCGCGGACCGACGATACGACGACGTTGGTGGGCGCCGCGGCGACGGCCGATGCGGTCGCCGGCAACCGGCCGGCGTGGACGTCGGTGCTCACGATCAGCAGCTGGTGGTTGAACGCCGCACCCAGCCGCACCAGGTCGGCTACCGGCAGGTCTTTGCCGTGCGGCACGAGGGCCATGCGGATGGCGTGGTCGCCGACCTCGGGCAGGGGGTCGGGCTCGTACGTCGAGCGGATGAGGGTCAGCCGCAGCGTCGAGCCATCGAGCGAATGTCCATACTTGGAGTCGTTCAAGAGGGCCATCCCGCCTCGGGCCCCGCCGGGGGCCTTGCCGGTGACGTCGGCCCATCGCAGGGCGGGCACTTCCTGGCCGCGGTTCAGGTCGCGCTCGATGCTGCCGAAGGGGATTTCGTATCGGGCCTTGGCGGCCGCCAGCGCCAGCGGAAACCGCATGCGCAGCGCCGGCACGCCCGTCTCCTTGCCGCCGATCTCGACCCAGTGGGCCTCGACGGCGACGTCGAGTTGCCCCTGCCCGGCCCTCAGCGTGTACGTCACCTTGACGTCGGACTGGTTGACCTTGAGTTTGGCGACCATCGAGGCGACGTACGGCCCCGCGAGGCCCGGTCCGAAGGCGTCCAGCGCCAGCGGGCACCGCTGCTCCTTCGGGTCGCCCAGGACCCACGCCGACATGCCGCGCGGCCGCTCGAGGACGTATTCCAGCAGGGCCAGCGGGGCGTCGGGCGATGCGAGGTCGCGGCCGGTGGCCTTGTCGAGGAGTCGGACGATGCCGCCCGTTTGCCGGTCGAAGGCGACGGCGAGGTGCTCGTTCTCAAGGGTGAAGTCGCCGACGGGCTGCTGTTCGCCGCCGCGGAATCCGCCGCCGCACGTCACGCCGCCCTTGGGCGCCGGCGCGTCGCCTTCCGCGACGGCGCAGGCCGCGTATCCCAGGGCGCCGACCGATGCCGGAAAGGCCACGTCGACGTACTGATGGCCCCAGTAGCCGCCGTCGGCGGTCCGCTGGGCGGGCAGCGTCTTGCCATCGGGCGTGTGGACGACGAACGTCTTCTTGGCGGCGCCCGGCTCGCCGGTCTCGACGTCCCAAAGGGTGGCCGTGACGATTTCGTTGCGCGGCCAGGCGGTGGGGTTGAAGGCGAGGAAGGCGCGCGGCCCGTGGGTGACGTGGCCGGCCGTGGTGACGCCGCCCAGCATCGTGCCGCGCCCGGGGCCGCCGCCGATGGCTGTGCCGGCCCGGTCGGGCGTCTCGTCGGGCGGAGCGGCCTGGCCGGCGAACGAGGTGTCGGCCTGGGCGGCGATGGCCCGAAGCGACTCGGTCTTGATGATGCCGGTGGCGGCCGTGGTCCGCTGGAAGAGGCCCATCTGCCACTCGCGCGTCATCCGGTTGCCGGAGCCGGGCAGGATGTCGTGGAAGTGGCCGAAGAGGGTGTTGATCCACGACTCGCGGATGGCCTCGGCGGGCACGGGCCGTCCGACGGCCCGGCGGGCGACGGCGGCGGCGGCCTCGGCCTCCAGGCAGTAGTTCTCGCCGAAACGGTTGGCGTGCTTGATGGCGGCCTGGGAGGTGTAGCAGCCGGTGAACTCGAAGTTGAGTTCGCCGTCGAGAACGGGCCAGGCCTGGGCGTGCTTTTCGAGAAGGGGGAAGTACCGGCGGGTCGTCGAAAACCGGAACGCCGGGAAGATGGGCCAGGTATTCATGTCGATGGCCCGGAGGATGTCGCGCCGGGTGGGTCCGCCGCCGTGGTCGCCCACGCCGTAAACGTTCATCCAGTCCCGGATGCCGGTCCTCGCGCAGAAGGCCAGCATGGCCTGGGCGTTGTGCGGGCCGATGTGATCGTTGTACCAGGTGGTCTCCAGGTTCACGAGGATGCGGGCGCCGTCGGGTCCCTGCCACCAGAAGACGGGGGGCTTGGGGTCGGCGCCTCCGCGGCACATGTAGTAGTGGCGCACGCCGCCGCGCGAGTTGATCGTCGGAATGGTGTGGGCGTGGCCGAAGGTGTCGGGCGACCAGTCGATGAGGACGTCGTCGGCCTCCAGGCCCAGCGTCTCCTTGATGAACCGGCGGGTGTACAGGAGGTGCCGGGCCAGTGCCTCGCCGGCGGCGATGTTCTTGTCGCCCTCGACCCAGTGCGACGCGGCCACCTCCCACCGCCCCTCGGCGACGCGGCGGCGGACGGCCTCGAGCCTCTCGGCGTTATAGTCGCACAGGATGGCGTACACCGACGCCTGGCTCTGCGTGAAACAGAAGTCCGGAAACTCGTCCATCAGTTTCAGCATCGTCAGGAACGTGTCGTTGGCGCACGCCACCGTCTCGGCCCACGACCACATCCAGTTCATGTCGATGTGCGCGTGGCCGACGCAGTGGATCGTGTAGGTCTTGGCCGTCTTGCCGACGGGCGCGAGAATCGCCTCGGCGTCCCCGACGGCCTTGTCGAGACGGTCGAGGCGGCCGGAGGCCAGGGCCTTGGCGACGACGCCGGCGGCCTGGTCGGCCAGGCGGGTCCATCGCGCGGCCTTGGTCGGATGAAGCGACGCCAGGCCCTCGACGAACTCGAGTTCCGCCAGGATGCGTTCGGCCAAGTGGTTACGGCGGTCCACCAGGCGACCCAACGCCGTCTTCAACTCGCTTCGCTGCTGCTTGGACATGTGTGACGACTCCCTTTCAAGGTTTCCTGTGTAGGTTGCGGTTCAACCATGTCAATCCTACATCGCCAATTCGCCACTTCCTCCCGCCTGGCGGCCTTCCTAGGCCGCCAGGAACATGCGTCAGGCCCGATCGCGGCGGCCTGGGAAGGCCGCCGCGCGACAAGTGGCGCTGTAGGGTTAATCGGGGGAACGGGTCCCGGGAGACCGGTCGGGCGGCCCGAGCCGGTCGTCGGCCAGGTCGTCGCGGCGGCGTTTCTCGATGGACGCCAGGTCGGGACCCAGCGTCCCGGCCATGACGCGCAGGCCCTTCAGGTTCCCGGCGAAGGCCCTGGACCCGTCGGCCCGGGCGCCGATGGAGACTTCTCCGGGCAGGTCGCGCGGCACGGCCCACTCGACGGCGGCTTGGTGCGCCAGGCGGACCGGCGTCCTGTCGGTGCCCTTGTAGAAGGCGATGCGGCCGGGCTTGGTCGGGGCGGCGTCGTCGGCCTCGTCGGTCCCCGCGAAAGAGACGGCAAAGTAGACCCACTGGCCGCTCTCGGTGTAGACCTGGGGCGATACGACCTCGCGCGGCTGTCGGCCGTCGCCCAGCCACAGGGCAAGGGTGCCGCTGCTCCGGCCGTACAATTCGTAGCCGCGCTCGCCCTCCCGATGGCTGGCCAGAACCGCCCCGCGGCCGATGGGCCGGCCGTCCTGGGTCCGGTACCATCCCTGAATCAGCAGAACGGCGGGCCGGGCGGGGGCGTCGGGGGCCGGCGCCGGTGGCGCGGCAGAATCGGACAGGGCGGAATCGGACGGCGGCCCCCCGCATCCGCACGCCGCCAGGGCCGCCACGGCCGCCAAGGCAGCCAGGCCCTGCCGCGCTGCGGACGGCACCATCAGCGGGCTGCGATATCGGGCCACGACGCCTCCCAGGCGGCACGCCGCCACGGGTTCCCCGCCGACAGGCGGCGGCGAAGCACGGGCCGGGCGTGCAATGGGCATCTGGCTACCACCCGCCGAGGGGACTGTCAAGACCGGATTTTGGGAAACCGGGGGGGGGGCCGACCGGGTTTCAGTCAACGAGGGTCCGATGTACTTCCTGGTTGGCCGCGGGCGGGGACCGATGGCTCGCGGCGGCGGCGGTGGTGTAGGCCCGGTTTCCGAACGCGCGTGGCGGGTCATGGGGAAAGGCGAACGGCTATGTGTTGCTCACGGGTATGGCTTGCGGCTGGGATAGTCCTGGCGTGCGGTCTGCTGGCCGGGGAACCGTGCTGGGCGGGCAGGCCGCCGGGGCCGCTTCCTCCCAGGCCGCCTCAGCCTGCCGCGACCGCGCCGCCTGCTAAGCCGGGCGGGAAGCCCCCGGCCGAAGAGGCCCCCGTGACGGTGGACCAGACGCTGCTGGAGGACCCGGAAATGCAGCGGAAGACGACGGTCAGCATCGCCAAGAACGCCTTCCAGATTAACGAGAGGCCGACGTATCCGGGCCGCGGCTGGCCCCGCAGCGCGCCGAAAGACAAGCAGTACAAGATCGAAGGCCTGCTGATGAACGCCCGCCTGGTGCAGGGCGTCTTCGACGACCGCAACCCCGAGACGCGCTCGCGCTGGAAGTACCCCGACGGGCCGTGGGACGCCGAGCGCAACACGCACGAGTTTATCCGGGCCATGCCCACGTGGCGGGCGCACGGCCTGCTGGCCTTTACGATCAACCTCCAGGGCGGGAGCCCCGAGGGGTACAGCGCGGTCCAGCCGTGGCACCATTCGGCGTTCGAGGCCGACGGCCGCCTGCGGGCCGATTACCTGGCGCGGCTGGAGAGCATCATCGACAAGGCCGACGAACTCGGCATGGTGGTCATCCTGGGGTACTTCTACTTCGGTCAGGATGAGCGCATCTGGGATGAACGGTCGGTCATCCGGGCCACCGAGGACGCCACCGACTGGCTCATCGAGAAAAAGTACACGAACGTCCTGGTGGAGATTTGCAACGAGTGCAACGTCCGCCAGTACGACCACGCCATCCTCACCCAGCAACGCGTCAAGGAACTCATCGAACTCGTCCAGAAACGCAGCGAGGGCAAGGTCAAGAGCCCGGCCGGGCGGCTGCTGGTGAGCGTGAGCATGGGCGGCGGGGCCCTGCCGCCGAACGACATCGTCCGGGCCGGCGACTTCGTCCTGCTGCACGGCAACGGTGTCGGCGAGCCCGCCGGCATCCGACGCATGGTCCAGGCCACCCGCAAGCGGATGGGCGGCAATGAGAAGCCCATCCTCTTCAACGAAGACGATCACTACGACTTCGACCAGCCCGACAACAACATGATTGCCGCTGTCAGCGAGTACGCCGGTTGGGGGTTCTTCGACTTCCGGAAGAAGGAAGAGGGCTTCAGCGAGGGGTACCAGAGCGTGCCGGTCGACTGGGGCATCTCGAGCCTCCGCAAGTACGGGTTCTTTAAACTCCTGGCCGAGATGACCCGCCACCAGCCGCCCTACATGAGCCGGTCGCTCCGCGAGGCCCTGAAGGCGAAGAAGGCCGCCGGCGCCAAGGGCGAAGCCGGCCCGGCCGGCGCGGCCGGGCCCGCCTCGCTCCAGACCGCCGACCTGGAGTTCACCGTCCGCACGGAAACGGGCGGGTACCGAATCGCCGACCGGGCGGGAGGCGTGACGTGGTGCTCCGACGGCCGGAAGGGGGGATTCGGGCGCGTCCGCATGACGGTCGACGGCAAGGCCCAGGACCTCGTCTTGGGCCCCTGTGACGCCGAAAAAAAAAAGACGGTAGCGCGCTCGAACTGACCTTCCGTCCCGTCCCCGAGAAGCCCGACGCGTGGGTCCGCGTGACCGTTGCGGCGGCCCCGGGTGGCAAGGCCCTCGATTTCGCCTGGGACGCCGCCGACCCCGCTTCCGTCGAACACATCCGCCTGCTTGACGAGGCCCTCTGGACCACCAGCGGCGCGGACCAGGGGTACGTCGTCGTGCCGGTCCGCGAGGGCCTGTTGATTCCGGCCAAGGGTACCCGCCCCGTCCGCCACGCCTTCGACACGTACGCCTACGAGGGCTGCCACATGGCGATGGTGGGCATCGTCAAGGCCGGCGCGGCCGCCCTGGTAACGTGGGACGACCCGTACGTCGTGGCCGAGGTGAGCCGTGCCGATGGCACGGGTTACTACCTGGGCCGGCAGGTGCTGGGGCTGTCGCTGGTGCTCCGCAAGTCGGCCCGGGCGGCGCGGGTCGCATTTCTGGGCAAGGGCGACTACAATCTCATCGCCGCGGCGTACCGCGAGGTGGCCCGCGAGCGCGGCTGGCTGGTCACCTGGGACGAGAAACTTAAAGGGCACGCCGACCGGGCCAAATACTTCGGCGCGGTCAACTTCAAACTCTAGTCTACCCTGTCGCGCCAGATGAACGACGAGAGCACCCAGGAGGAATCGCACCGGGTCAACTGGACGTTCGACGAGGCCCGCCAGATTGCCGAGCACCTGAAGCGGGACCTCGCGCTGGAGCGGGTCCTCTTCATCATGGGCGGGTGGATCCATCGCGGCTACGACAACCAGCATCCCGACGTCCTGCCGACGGCGCCGGAGTGCGGCGGCGACGAGGCCTTCGCCCGCTGCTGCCGACGCGTCCGAGAACTCGGGTACATCCTGTCGCTGCACGACAATTACCAGGACATCTACCGCGACTCGCCCTCGTGGGACGAGAGTTGCCTCCAGAGGAACCCGGACGGCAAGCCCACCGTCGGCGGCCGGTGGGCGGGCGGACGCGCGTACATCACCTGTGCCCGGCGGGCGGTCGACCTGGCGAAGCGACCGCAGAACCTCGCGGCGGTCGAGAAACTCTCGGGCGCCGACTCCTACTTCATCGACACGACCTACGCCGCCGGCCTCCAGGAATGCTTCTCGAAGGAGCACCCGCTTACCCGCGCCGACGACATGAAGTACAAGCAGGCCCTTTCGGACTACGCCCGCGAGGTTTTCGGCAGTTTCGGCAGCGAGTGCGGGCGCGAGTGGGCCGTGCCGCACGCCGATTTCTTCGAGGGGCTCACCGGCGTCAGCGGCTCCTACTACCACAATAAGGGACTGCTGGACGCGCTGGGTGCGGCGCCCGTGCCGCTCTTCGAGATGGTCTACCGCGATTGTATCGCCATGTATGGCAAGTATGGGTACGACATCAACCAGGCGGCCGAGTACGTGCTGGACCACGTCGGCATCGGCCGGCCGCTCAACTAC
The DNA here is from genome assembly GCA_035528235.1 of Phycisphaerae bacterium. Classification (GTDB taxonomy): domain Bacteria; phylum Planctomycetota; class Phycisphaerae; order FEN-1346; family FEN-1346; genus DATKZB01. The sequence continues at coordinate 8,771 of DATKZB010000305.1, read as the reverse complement.
CATAGCATCCCGCCGCACCTGTACTGGAAGCAGTGGTCGGGCAAGGCCGAGGCGGTGGCCGTGGCCCCCAAGGCGGCCGAGGTCAAGACCGCCGGCGGCCGCACGTTCCGGATTACCTATCGCTGGGCGGTCGAGAAGACCGTCGAGGCCGACTGGCGCGTCTTCGTGCACTTCACCGACCCGGCGGGTGCGGCCATCCAGTTCCAGAACGACCACCTGCCCGACCCCGGCACGTCGAAGTGGCCGGTGGGCGAGTACGTCGAGGGGCCGTTCACGGTCACGGTGCCGCCCGGCCTGGAGGGCGATTTCGACGTCCGCGTCGGCTTCTTCTCCCAGCCCTCGCTGGGCCGCGTCTCGCTTCTGGGGACCAGCGACAACGAGCGCCGCTACATCGTCGGCAAAATCAAGGTGGCCGGCGACAAGGTCGTCTTCACGCCCGTGACGCCGGCCGAGACGGCGATGCCCGGCGACCCGGCCCTCTTTACGCGGGCCGACGCGCGGGGCAAGCCCCGCGGCTAACGGGCCTGTGTTAGCCGCCCGGCTTGCCGGGCGCGTTGTGGCGCGCCGACGCGCGGGGCAAGCCCCGCGGCTAACGGGCGTGTCGGGCCGTGTTAGCCGCCCGGCTTGCCGGGCGCGTTGGGCGCGTCGAGGTACCCGCGAAGGCCCACGTCGCCCGAGGCCGAGAAAAAGTCTTGCCGAAACCCTGCCTCGGTCGTAGGGTTTTAAGGAATATGAGCAGCGTTCGGCCGTCCAATCGGCCGGGCGAGAAAGCCGGCGGCATCGGGCCGCAAACGTTCTGGAGACGCCGCAGCCCTGCGGCCCACCCCCAGAAGAACCCTGGTCGTCGGAGGACATCCGAAATGTCATACCCCATCAGTCGTCGTCGTTTTCTGAAGGGCGCGGCCATGGCCGCGGGCGTCACCATCCTGTCGGACCCGCTGTCGCTTCGCGCGTACGCCCAGAACCGTAAACTCGACGTGGCCCTCATCGGCGTCGGCGGCCAGGGCGGTGCCGGGCACGGCATGGCCTCGGGCGAGAACGTTGTGGCCATGTGCGATGCCGATGAAGGCCGCATGGGCGACTTCGCCAAGAAACACTCCCAGGCCAAGACCTATACCGATTGGCGCAAACTGTACGATAACCACAAGAAGCTGAACCTGGTGCTGGTGGCGACGCCCGACCACACGCACTTCCCGGCGGCGTACTCGGCCATCATCCGCGGGGCCGGCTGCTACTGCGAGAAGCCCCTGACGCACTCCGTCTGGGAGGCCCGCATGCTGGCCGAGGCCACCAAGAAGCACAAGGTGCCCACCCAGATGGGCAACCAGGGCCACGCCGGCCGCGGCATCCGGTTCGTCGTCGAGTGGGTCAACGCGGGCGTCATCGGCGACGTCACGGAGATCCACACCTGGACGAACCGTCCCGTGTGGCCGCAGGGCAAACTGGGGCCCTTCAAGACAGGCGAGGCGCCCAAGAACCTCAACTGGGACGCCTGGCTGGGCGTGGCCCCGAAGCGGCCGTACATCACCAAGAACGACGGGGGCAGCCCGGTCCATCCGTTCGCGTGGCGTGGCTGGTTCGACTATGGCTGCGGGGCCGTCGGCGACATGGGCTGTCACACCTGGGACAACGTTTGGTGGTCGATGGGGGCCGACGCGCCGCTTAGCGCCGAACCGATCAAGGTCGTCGAACTCGGCGACGAAACGTTCCCGAAGCAGATGCTTGTGAAGTGGATGTTCCCGGCCAAGGGGAAGAAGCCCGCCTGGACCGCCTACTGGTACGAAGGCGGTCTCAAGCCCGACGTGCCCGACGAGATGAAGGAAGACCCGGCCTACCAGAAGAAGGCCGGCGACCCGAACAGCGTGCAACTGAGCGGCAGCGGCAACCTCTTCATCGGCACCAAGGGCAAGATTTACGTCCAGGGCGACTACTCCGACAGCCCGAACCTCATCCCGAGCGCCAGGATGAACGAGTTCAAGGGCGACGAGATGAAGAAAATCGAGCGGATCCCGGATTCGCCCGGCCACCGCGAGGAACTCATCAAGGCCTGCCGCGGCGAACAGCCCTGGGACTTCCCGAAGTCCAACTTCACCTACGCGGGGCCCATGGTCGAGGCGATGAACCTGGCCAACGTCGCCGTCCGCGTCGGCCAGAAGGTTACCTGGAACCCGAAAACGATGAAATGCCCCGGCTGCGCCAAGGCCGACGCCATCGTCAAACGCGAGTACCGCAAGGGGTGGTGGAACATCTAACCCTCGCCTCTGCGGCCGCATGGCAGAAACGAATGCACGCGCGGCGTCCCGATACGTCGGGGCGCCGCGCCGTCTTGGTGGGCCTGGCGGCCAACCTCGCCGGTTTGATGGCGTGCGTTGGCGTCGCCCCTGGTGTAAACTGGCTGCCTAGGGACCCGCTAAGGAGGGCACGCCATGGATTCCGTATCGGCCCCAGTCCTCGTGCTGCTGCTGGCCGCCGCGGCCGCTTCCCAGGCGGTGCCCGTCCCCAACGCCTCGTTCGAAGACGGCCAGGCGGCGCCCCAGGGCTGGACCCTCTCGGGCGGCAAGGGCCAGTGGCTGACCGACGGCGCCGCCCACGGACGCCGCGCCATCGCCGTCACGGGCACGGGCAACGACCACAACTACTGGCGGTCGGGGCCGCTGCCGCTGGAGCCATCGGCGGTGTATCGGCTGACGTTCCGCGCCCGCAGCCTGGGCGCCTCGGGCGGCACGCCCGTCTCGGGCCCGATCTTCTGCAACCGCGACCTCGGCTCCATCCCCGCCGAGTGGAAACCGTACGAGTCGGTCTGCGTCGCGCCGGCGAACCTGAAGCCCGATGACGCGTGGCTGCGCTTCGGCCAGTGGGAGGTCAAGGGTACCGTCGCCTTCGACGACGTCGACCTCGTGCGGGCCATGCCGGTCTACGTGCGTCAGGGCGACCTCGTTCTGGGCGAGGGCGAACGACTCGACGGCCACGCCTACGTGTTCGACGCACCGCTGCGCTCCGGCTCGCGGAACCACAGCCGCCCGCTCGCCTCGTACACCGGCGGTTTCAACTCCGACCGCTGGGTCCTCGCGGCCGACCAGAACGTCACCTATCGCCACGCCGTCGCCGGCCGCAGGCAGACCGCCGCCGCCGTGAACGTCTCGGTCACTTGGTACGCCGCGGGCGAACTGGCGGTCCTCGTCTCGGCCGACGGCAACAAGTGGACCGAGGTCGGCCGCATCGGCAAGGCAGGCGGCGGCACGTACCCGGTGCCGGCGGGCCTGCTGCCCCGCGGCGAGGTCTGGGTTCGCCTGGCCGCGCGGCCGGGCGGCGACGGCAAGCCGCCGTCGCTCCAGGTCGGCGGGTACTCTTACACGGCCACGCTCGACGGCGAGCCGGCCACGCTGACCGGCCGCACGCAGTTCCTCGCCCTCACGCAGACCGATCCGCGCCTGAAGGTCGAAATCGACTCGCTCGGCGACGGTCTGCCCGGCGGCGACAACCGCGTCGTCGGCCGCGTCGTCAACACCACCGACAAGCCCATCGCCGTGCTGCCGACGGTGACGGTCGATGGCCGGCCCCAGCCCGCGTCGCAAACCGTCTCGCTTCAGCCCGGCGCGAGCCCCCTCAACATGCTCTATGCGCTCCCCGGCACGGGCGACCATAGGCTGACGATCTCGTGTGCCGCGCCCGAGCCGCCGGGCGGCGGCGTTGTCGTCGAGGCGTCGCTGCACGTGCCCGACCTGCACAGCACGTCGTACGGCGAGCGGCTGGCGGGTGGCGGCGGCGCGGCCGACCTCTGGTGGGCGTCGTCGGGATGGAAGATCAGCCGCGTCCGCCCCGCGCCCGCCGACGAGGGCAAGGCCGTCCGCATCCGGGCCGCACGCAACGAGGCCGAGGCCGCCCAACTCGTCGTCCGGCCCAAGCAGGCGCTTCGGGGCCTGACGGCGACGGCCGGGCCGCTGGCGGGGCCCGGCGGCGCGACCATGGCGGCCGGGGCCGTCGAGGTCCTGCGGGTCCGCTACGTCCCGGTCACCCAGCCGACCGACGCCAGCGGGTGCGTGGCCGACTGGCCCGACCCGTTGCCGCCGCTCGTGGCGCCGCTCGACCTGGAGGCCGGCCGCAACCAGCCGCTCTGGGTCCGCGTGACGGTGCCCCGGGACGCGAAGCCCGGCACGTACACGGGCACTATCCGCTTGGCGGCCGGGGACTGGTCGGCCCAGGTGCCGCTGGAGGTCGAGGTTTTCGACTTCGCCCTGCCGGACCGGATGACGTGCCAGACGGCGTTCGGCTTCTCGCCCGAAAACGTCTGGCGGTACCAGAACCTCAAGACTGAGACCGACCGCCGGACGGTCCTCGAAAAGTACCTGGCCAACCTGAGCCGGCACCACATCGCGCCGTATCACCCGGCGCCGCTCGACCCCATCCAGGTCACCTGGCCCAAGGGCGCCGACGGCAAGCACACCTTCGTGCCCCAGTTCGATTGGGCCGCCTGGGACCAGGCCATGGCCCGCGCCATCGACCAGTACCACTTCAACTCGTTCATGGTCAGCGTGCCGGGGATGGGCGGCGGCACGTTCCACCAGCGGCACGATCCCGAACTGCACGGCTTCAAGGAAGACACGCCCGAGTACAAGACCGCCTTCACGAATTACGGCCGCGCGCTCGAATCGCACCTCAAGGAAAAGGGCTGGCTCCCGTACGCCTTCATCTACTGGTTCGACGAGCCCGACCCGAAGGACTACGCCTTCGTCACCAACGGGTTTCGGAAACTCAAGGAGACCTGCCCCGGCATCACGCGCATGCTGACCGAACAGGTTGAGCCGCAACTCGTGGGCGGGCCGAACCTCTGGTGCCCCATCTCCGACGCCTACGACCACGCCGCGGCCGAGGCGCGCCGCAAGCAGGGCGAACGCTTCTGGTGGTACGTCTGCTGCGGCCCGAAGGCGCCGTACACGGGCCTCTTCATCGACCACCCGGCCACCGAACTCCGCGTCTGGCTGTGGCAGACGTGGCAGCGGAGAATCGACGGCATCCTCATCTGGTCCATCAACTACTGGACGTCCGACACGGCCTACACCGACCCGCAGCGCCCGCAGAACCCGTACGAGGACCCCATGGGCTGGGTCTCGGGCTACGGCGTGCCGAAGGGCGCGCGGCAGGCGTGGGGCAACGGCGACGGGCGGTTCATCTACCCGCCCGAGGCGGCGGCCGACGGCCGGCCCGCCGGGGCCGTCCTCGACGGGCCCGTCGACAGCATCCGCTGGGAGATGCTCCGCGACGGCGTCGAGGATTACGAGTACCTGGCCATCCTGCGGCGGTGCCTGGCCGAGAAGGGCGGGGGGCTCGATGCGGCCAGGCGGGCCGAGTTCGCGGCCCTCCTCGACGTGCCCGACGACATCACCAAGGACCTGACGACCTTCACTCGAGACCCGGCGCCCATCGAGCGTCGCCGCGCGACCGTCGCGAAGGCGATCGAGACGCTCCTTCGGCGCTAGAGCAGTCTAACATGTTTTGCGCGGCGGGTCCCCGTACCCGCCGCGCTCGCCGTAAGATGCCGGGTTGGCGCGGTGGGTACGGGGACCCACCGCGCCACAATCCGATGTTCAAAGGCTCCAGGCCGACAGCCATGACCCACGACACCATCCTCTTTCTGACCGACACGCACGCGGGCGACCACCCGCCCGCCTGGACCCAGCAACCGCCGCGGCCCGACCTGCTGCCGGCCATCTGCGCGGGCGTGCGGGGCTTGGTCGAGTCGTGCGGCATCGACCTGGTGGTGCACGGCGGCGACGTGACCGACCACATCGACCTGGCGGGGGCCCTGCGGTTCATCGACGACCTCGACGTGCCCGCCGCCGCGTGCCTCGGCAACCACGACCTGATGATCCACGACGCGTACGACGTGTGGCGGGGCCTCGCGCCGGAACACCTGCGGTTGGCCGACGCGGTCGTGCCGCTCGAGCACGTCGACCTCGTGCTGCTCAACTGCGCCTGGATGCACGACGGGCGGGCCGGCCTGTTCTGGGACGGGGATTTCCCCGTCGAGGCCCTGACCGAGGCCCAGGCCGAGTGGCTGGACGCGACGCTGGCCGCGACGCCCGGGAAACCCGCGTGTCTGGTGGTCCACGCGCCGCTCGACCCGCTGCCGCCGCGACTGACGGGCCTGGCGGAGGACGCCCATGTGCCCGACGCCGATTACGCCGCCAGCCTGGGTCGCCTGCTCGACCATCATCCGCGCGTGCGGCTCGTCCTGGCGGGGCACAGCCACGTGACGTGTGCGGCGCGCCGCGGCGGGCGGGTCCACCTGAGCACGTCGTCGGCCATCGAGGCGCCTTTCGAGGTGCGGCTGGTCCGGTTCGGGCGCGATGCCATCCGCGTCGAGACGGTGCCGGCCATTCCCATGCCCGCCGACGCGGCGTATGATGCCCAGAAGGCGTGGGTCAACGGCCGGCCCGAAGATCGCACGGTCGAGATACGCTGGTAAGAGCCCTCGGCGCCGACAACACGCGCTTGGCGCGTTCGGCGCCTGGCGCCGACAACACGCGCCCGGCAAGCCGGGCGGCTAACACGGCTCGGCGCGTTCGGCGCCAGGCGCGCGAGGTTAGCCGCGGGGCTTGCCCCGCGCGTTGGCGCGCGCGACGCCTGGCCCGCCCGGGGCGGGCGCGCCTGTTCGACAATTGCCGAGGAGGTACCCATGGCCGAGACGCGCATCCGCCTCATCACCCGCGGCGACGACAGCGGGTCGTGCCGCACGGCCAACCAGGCCATCCGCGACGCCTTCGAAAAGGGCATCCTGCGGAACACCTCCATCATGGCGCCCGGGCCGACGTTCGCGGAGGCCGCCGCCCTCTTCAAGCCCCTCACGGGCCTGTGCGTGGGCCTGCACGCCACGCTGACCGACGAGTGGCACCAGCCGCGGTGGGGGCCCGTGCTCGGCGCCGCGAAGGTGCCGTCGCTCGTCATGGACGATGGCACGTTTTTCAAGGACACCGCCGACCTGTGGAAACACAAGCCCAGCAACGACGAGATTCTGGCGGAACTGAAGGCCCAACTCGACCGGGCGCGGCAGGCGGGCCTCGCCGTCACGTATGTGGATACGCACATGGGGTTCGACTGGTTCCACAACCTCGATTTCCGCCTGGCCGAGTTCGCCCGGGCCGAGGGACTCCTGTTCAAGCCGAAGGGCGTGTCGCGCCTGCCCGCCGTCCCGGGCGACTTTGCCGACCCCGTCGAGCGGCTCATCGCCCAACTGGGGGCCGCCGAAGCCGGCAAGACGTACCTGGTGGTCGCCCATCCGGGGTACGAGACCGACGAGATGCGCGCGATGTGTTACGGCGACAAGAAACCCGGCGAGATCGCCCGCGAGCGCGACTGGCAGCGGCGGCTCTTCATGGACGAGCGCATCGTGGCGTATGCCCGGACCGGCGGCGTCGAGCCGATTCGCTTTACCGACCTCGGTGCCGCGAAGAAACCGGCCTGACGCGGCGCCGGCGCTACGTCGGTCGCCGGCCGACCATGTCGCGGTAACCCACCATGACGGGCATGGCCAGGATGGCGCCCAGTGCGGCACCCAGGACGGTGGCCAGCAGGGCCGCGACCCCCAGGCCGGCGATGCCCGCCACGGCCTTCGTTCCGACGGCGGACGCGGCCCCCTGGTTCATGTGTCGGTCGAGTTCCGCTGCCGCGCGGGCGCAGTACGCCCGGTCGGCCTCGACCGGCGCTCGCGGGGGCATCGGCGTATCCACGCGGCGGTGGAGTTCGCGCACCTGCCGCTCGTAATGCTCGTCGGGCATCTCGCCCGGTCGGGCCGGCATGGCCGAGACCTCGCTGCGGGCCTGCTCGTACTCCAACAGGCCGGGGGCCGATGCCGAGAAGGCCGCCAGCCCGCCCACCCCGAAGACCGCCAGGGCCAGTCCCACGATCACCGCCTGGCCGACCAGGCTTACCAGCGCCAGCACGAGCATTTGCACGAAGAGGCCGAACCCGTGCGCCACCTGGCCCGTCAGGTGCCAACTGACTGTCAGCGATTCGACCACCTTGGCCCGCCGCTCGACCACCAGCGGCAACACCCACGCCAGCCGCGACGACAGGTACAACACGGGCGAGTACACCACCGGAATGCCGACCGCCAGCACCACCAGCCCCATCGTGCCGTGCGACAGAAGCAGCATGAGCGACGAGGCACCCAGGAACGTAATCGCGATCGATATCGGGATGCTGACGAGCGTGAAGATGAGCCCCAGCATCCACACCGCGCCCATGCTGGGCCAGTAACGCCCATCCGAGAACCCCGCGAACAACCTGTTCATCAGGCTGCGCTTGCCCCGCGCGGCACCCAGCAGGACCAGCACCAGCCCCGCCACGAGCGGCGGTTCCAGAAACACCCCCGGCACCACGCAGATGACCCAACTCAGTGTCACCAGGACCGTGGCCACCAGGACGGCCAGTGTCAGCGGCAGGAAGTTGCGCAGGCCGCACGCGATGCCTTCGCGGATCCAGCGGAACACCTGGCCGAAGCCCACCTCCGGCCCCGCGGGCTGCGTGGCCGGCTCTTCGGCCGCCTGCGGCGCGGCCTGAGGCGCGGGCGGCTGCGGCGCCGCGGTCTGCGGTTGGAGCGCCGGTCGGGGTGCGGCCGCCGAAGGGGGTGGCGGCGCGGCGCCGGCGGGCGGAATCCTCAAGGGGTTTCCGCACTTGGGGCATTGCCCCGTCTTGCCGGCGTTGGCGTCGCTGGTGGTGAACTGCGTGTTGCATCGTGGACAACTGACGTGAATCATAGACCGCCCCCTTGC
>DATKZB010000304.1:0-3246 GCA_035528235.1 Phycisphaerae bacterium | reverse complement strand
GCCCCCATGGGGGCGGTGCCGCTCCCCCTGTCCCACCATGTTCGCTAGTCTCGCAGAAGACGCCTTCACGGACAACATACAAGGGTGACCATGACTATTTCTTTCACGGCTTGCAAGCAAGCCGTGGCACGTGGCGTGCTGCACCTGACGCTGCGTTTTGCGTGGTCGGTCCCCGTACCGACCACGCAAGACCCAGGCAGGCGCGGCGGGTGCGGGGACCCGCCGCGCAGGACGCGCCTTTAGGGAGAGCCATCGTATGCCCAACGCCGCACGACTGAATTCCCACGACCTCGACGTCCTCCGCCGCATGGCGGGGCGGAAGGCCGCCATCGCCGCCGACCCCGTCAACCTCCAGCGCAAGGCCGCCTGGTACGCCCACGATGCCGGCACCGGCGGCCGGCCGATGGTCCTGGCCGAGGAAGGCGGCGTCCGCGACGACGTCCGGCCCCTGCCCGACTCGGCCCTGGAATGCGAAGACGCCTGGGCCCGGGCCGTCGAGGCTAGCCTGCGGGCCGACATCTATCGCTTCGACGTCCTCAAGGACGACCACGTGGTCGAGCCACGGATGACCACCGGCTGGCAGGTCAACCTGGGCGACTACGGCGTCCAGGCCGTCGTCCAGAGCGGCGACCGCGACGGCAAGATGGGCGCCCGCCGCTGGGACCCGCCCATCAAGGACATCGACCGCGACTTCGGCCGGCTGCACCCGCGACGCCTGTCGGTCGACCGCGAGGCGACGCTGGCCGAGACGGCGCGGCTGGAGGCGGTCTGCGCGGGTATCCTGCCGGTCGAGATTCGCGGCGGTCTCTGGTGGACTCTGGGCATGACGTGGCCCGCCATCGATCTGGTGGGTCTCGACGGCCTGATGCTCCTCATGTACGACAACCCCGCCGGCCTGCACCGGTTGATGGCCTTCCTGCGCGACGACCACCGCGCGGTCATCGAATGGAGCGAGCGCGAGGGCCTGCTGACGCTCAACAACGAGAACGATTACATCGGCTCGGGCAGCATGGGGTACACGGGCGACCTGCCGCCGAACGACCACAAGCCGGGCGACACCGTCCGCCGAAAGGACCTCTGGGCCCTCAGCGAGTCGCAGGAGACCGTCGGCGTGGGGCCCAGGCAGTTCGAGGAGTTCATCTTCCCGTACCAACTCAGCCTGGTCGAGGGGTTCGGCAAATCGTATTACGGCTGCTGCGAGCCGGTGCACACCCGCTGGGAGATCCTGAAACGCATCCCGAACCTCGCCCGCGTGTCGGTCTCGCCCTGGGCCGACGAGGAGGTCATGGCGGCCGCCTGTGGCACGCGCATCGTCTACTCGCGCAAGCCCAACCCGACGCTCATCTCGACCGAGCGGTTCGACGAGGCGGCCATCCGGGCCGACCTCCGGCGCACGCTGACCGTGGCGCGCGGCTGTCGCATCGAACTCATCATGAAAGACGTGCACACGCTGAATAACCAGCCCGAGCACCTGCCGCGATGGGTCCAACTGGCACGCGAGGTTATCGACGAGATGGCGTAAGGGCCAGCCTGGAACATGGTCACCCGCGCCTGGAAACAAGCCCCCGGCACCGCCGGGGGATGGAAACGCCGAACTGAACCATGGCCACCCCTCGGGCTGACCATGCCACCCATCGTCATACACTTTGAGAAAACGCCCTTTCGCCACAGGGCCCAAAATGGCCCTTTGGGACGGTCCAAACACCGTTTTCGGCGCGCCAAGGCCGATTGGCCCCCATTTTGGTAAGATAGGCAAGGGGAAACGCGCCGCTTTTGATCGCTTTTTTCGATTTTTGATCCGAATGCGCCGGAATCGGTCGTTTCGCGCGCCGTTTTGGGCGTAAATGGAGAGCAGCCGATATATACTATAAGGGCGATTAACAGAAAGACCTTAACGCAGAGGACGCCGAGACGACGGAGAGGACGCAGAGAGGGGTTTCCTCATACAACGACGCGACGGAAAGGGCGTAAGACATGGTCACCCTGCGGGATGACCATGCCACCCGTCCCCGCAGCCACCGTAGGGGCACGACATGTCGTGCCCCTACAACGGCCACCCGTCATTCCGCCGCCGCCTCGGCCATGGCGAGGACGTTCTCGGGCGGCACGTTCGGCAGCAGGGCCTCGTGGCTGGGGCTGACGACGAGGCACGGGCCCAGCAACCGCCTGACCCGCCGCACGTCGGCCTTCACCTCCTCGGGCGTGCCGCGCACCAGCAGGTGCTGCGTGTCGATGCCGCCCAGGAAGGCGATGCGGCCCCCAAAGTCGCGGGCCAGCGTCTCGGCGTCCATGTCGCGGGCCCGGGCCTGGAGCGGGTGCAGGCAATCGACGCCGACGTCGATGAGCCGGTCGATGACCCGGTGAATGGCCCCGCACGAGTGCAGGATGACCTGGTGCCCGTGCGCGTGGCCCTGCTCGGTGAACCGGCGGAACCACGGCATGATGAACCGGTCGAAGTGGGCCGGGCTGCAAATCAGGTCGAGTTGCGTGCCGAAATCGTTGCCGAAGAAGAACCCGTCCACCAGGTCGCCCGCCGCGGCGAAGAACCGCTCGTTCGCCTCCAGGTAGAACTCGCACACCCGCCGTGTGACGGCGTCGACCACGGCCGGATGCGTGTACATCCGAACCATGTACTCCTCCATCCCGAAGAGGTCCATCACGTGATGATAGAACGGGCACCACATGCCGCTGGCCCGGTAGACGTCGCCGGCGGCCCGCAACGCGGCCAGGCACGGCTCGAAGTCGAGGTAATCGGCGCGCGGCCACTCGTAGCGGTCGACGTCGGCCGGGGTTCGGCAGTCGGCCAGCGGATGGGCCTTGCCGTGCTCCGCCCCGAGCATGGCCGGGAACATCTCGCGGCCCGCGGGGTGATGGTACGCCCCGTCGTAGAACTGCGGGCAGTACCATCGCAGGTCGTCGCCCAGGCGGCGGCGCAAAGCCTCCTGGTCGGCGGTGCCGAAGTGCCGCAGGTACATGGGCCACGTGTCGGCGTGCGGGTTGCCGAGCCAGAAGCCCGACCGGTCGGCGGCCCGGCCCGAGATGATCGTGCGGATGCGCCGGCGTCGTTCCATGATGGATGCACTCCTGCCCCGCGACGCCCCATCGTACCGGCCCGGACCCCTGCTCCGCAATCCCGCGGCCATCCCGCGCGCGAGCCGGAGGCGGAGTACGTTCTTGGCGTGTGCCACGGCCGGTCTTGCCCGGCCGTGTTCTTGGCGCCAGCGCATGGTCACCCTTCGGGATGAC
>DATKZB010000303.1:0-3152 GCA_035528235.1 Phycisphaerae bacterium | reverse complement strand
GCACGGCTTGCGAGCAAGCCGTGGCACGTGAAAAACGAAAACGGCACGGCTTGCAAGCAAGCCGTGGCACGTGAGAGACGAAAACGGAACCGGTTCTGAGACGGAACCGGTTCTGAGATAGTTCCAAGGAAGTCCGTCCGGGGGAACAGGAGGGGTCCAGGCATGCCACCTTCCCCAAGCAGGAACGCCTGCCCCCGCTGCGCCCGCGACAGCCGGCCCCGTCGCCCGGCGACCCGGGCCGCATGGCTGATTCTGACGACCGCCCTGGCCCTGGCGGCCACAGGGCACCCGGCGGCGGCGGGCGACCGGTCGGCACCCGCCATCCTCCAGTACTTCGAGAGCACCTACGGGACCATCGAGAATCGGGCCGCCGACGTCTTCAGGGCGGGTTACGGCGCCATCTACACGCCCCCGCCGGGACAGGCCGACCAGGGCGATTTCAGCGTCGGATACGACCCCTACGACCGGTTCGACCTGGGCAGCCCCGGCAACCCCACCCTCTACGGCACCGAGACGGGGCTCAAGCAGACCGTGGCCGAGGTCCACAAGTTCGGCGGCTACTACGTCGACTACATCATCAACCACAACGGGTACTCCGACGCGGGCACGACGGGTTTCCTGGCGGCCGGCGGATACCCCGGCATGGTGCTCGAGTGGCCGGGCACCGGCGACGGCGACTTCCACTCGGCGCTGGCGGGGGGCGACAAGGACGGCCGCCTGGCGGGCCTGATCGACATCGACCACACCCAGAACATCCCACTCGTCCGCAACCCCGTGCCGGGCTTCGCCAACAACATCCCCGCCGGCACCACGCCGGCCTACGGGCGCCTGGCGAACGTGCCCGACGAGGCCAACCGCCGGTTCTACCCCGACCGCGACCTGACGCCCATCATGGTCTACGACCCCGCCACCGGCGAGGGCGACATCGCCATTTACCCGTTCAACACGGCCGACCCGATGGCCGGCGACCCCACCGAAGACAACGCCATGGGGTACCTGATGCGCAACGCCCAGTGGCTGGTCCAGGCCGTGGGCGTCGACGGGTTCCGCATCGACGCCGCCAAGCACGTCGAGGGGTTCGCCCTGGATTACTTCGACCGGGCGGTGTACCGATCGAGCCTGCGGCCGCTGCTCGACGGCAGTCAGCGGCACGTGTTCTCGTTCTGCGAGGTATACGACGGCAACCAGGACACCCTCCAGACGTTCGTCAAGAAGACGATCGACCCCGGCCAGATCGGCGTCATCGGCGGCAACCGCGACACGCTCGACTTTCCGCTCTACTTCGCGCTGCGCGACAACCTGACGGGCAACGGCTACGCCAACAACTGGTACAACGTCCAGAACGCCTCGCTCGACTTCCACGACGACGGTCTGCACAACGGGTCGCAGGGCGTGCAGTTCGTCCAGAGCCACGACGACTGGGGGCCGGAACTCTCGAACGTGGCCCACGCCTACGTGCTGATGCAGCCGGGCAACGCCGTCGTGTACTTCAACGCCCAGGAGTTCGGCACCGCCCGCAGCACCTTCCCGAAGCCGGGGCGCAGCGACGCCCTGGGCGGCGCGTACGGCGAGGCCGTCACGCGGCTTGTCGACATCCGCAACCGGTACGGCGAGGGCAACTACATCGAACGCTGGATCGAAAAAGAGGTGTTGGCCTTCGAACGCGAGGGATCGTGCCTCGCGCTGCTGTCGAACCGGACCGACGCCGGGTACGACAGCCGCACGGTCCAGACCACCTTCGCCCCCGGCACGCCGCTGATCGAGCTGACCGGCAACGCCTCCTCCGCCGCGACCGACCCGCGCGACGACATCCCCGCCCTGCTCGTCGTCAACGGCGACGGGACGGCCAACGTCCGGTTCCTGCGAAACTCGTCGTACGACGCGGGCATGAACGCCGTCTACCACGGTAACGGGTACCTCATCTACGGCCTGGCGGCGCCCGAGGGCGCCCTGACGCTCGATGGCGTGGCCGCCACGTTGCCGGGCGCCGTGCCGACGCTCGGCGGGTCGGCCGACGAGAACGCCTACGCCAACGCGACGACCCGCCTGGCGGACGTCCGCGTCGTGACGGGCGACGCGCTCGATGTGCGGCTCCAGACGGTGCCGGTGACGCTGCTCGGCCTCTACCGCGACGTCTGGGCCGACGGCGACAACGCGCTGCTGAAACTCGACGAGGGCACGGACCTGAACGCCAGCGGCGACGTCGATCACACCGATCCCGGCAACCGCGCGGCCTACGGGTTCGAGGCGTTCACGGACAAGGCGAGCCCGCTCATTTCGGCCGGGGGCCTGGGCAGCCCCGGCGGCGACGGCGAGTTCCGACAGACCATCGACACCCGCACGCTGGCCGAGGGTATGCATTGCCTGACGGTCCGCGCGTTCCGGCATCGGACCGACGGCGGACCCGCCATCTGGCAGGATTGGAAGGAAGTGCTCTACGTCGACCGGCTGCCGCCCGAGACGGCCATCCATTCCTTCGAGCCGCCCGTGGCCGGCGTCAACGAGAACCGCGACCTGTACGTCCGGAGCCTCGACCTGACGGCCGACAGCGTGCACGTGCTGCTCGACGTGGGCGCCGCCCTGTCGGACGCCGAGGTCCTGGCCCTGCTCGGCGCCGGCACCCAGGCCGAGGTGATGGACCGCGACCTCTTCAAGAAGTACATCGCGGGTCTCGGCCACGGCAACCACGCCGCAACGGTCGTCGCGTACGAGATGACGGGCCGCTACGGCATCGAGCGGTTCGGCGGACTGTGGACCGACACCATTTTCGGGCGCGGCCTGGGCGACCTCGATTTCGACGGGTGGTTCTCGACCGGCGACATCTCGCTCCTGGAAACCCTGTACTGGAGCGGGAACCTGGCCTTCAACCCCGCCGGCGACGCCAACGGCGACGGCTGGATCACCGACGCCGACGTGTACCTGCTGGGCGATTGCCTCTCGGCCGGCGGCGCCGACGCCGGCACCCTCCAGGCGTACGACGCGTTCGTCGCCACGATTCCCGAGCCGGCCACGCTCCTGCTCGTCGGCCTCGGTGCCCTGGCCCTCGCGCGCCGGCGGGCCAAACGTCGCTAGCCGCGCGAGGCAAGTAAGCGGCACGCCGACCGCTCGCTGGCGCCGTTTCCAAAAAGGTGGTATCACTTTCAGCGGGGTGG
>DATKZB010000302.1:0-9490 GCA_035528235.1 Phycisphaerae bacterium | reverse complement strand
GGGCATGGTGCGGCAGTGGCAGGAACTGTTCTACCAGAAACGCTACTCCGGCACCCTCCTGGCGGGCAACCCCGACTTCGTCCGCCTGGCCGAGGCCTACGGGGCCAAGGGCCTGCGCGTGACCCGGACCGAGGAGGTCCGGCCGGCCCTCGATGCGGCCTTCGCCGACCGCGAGGTCTGGATCCTCGACTTCGCGATCGACCCGGAGGAGAACGTCTTCCCCATGGTCCCCGCCGGCGAGGCCATCGACCGGATGATCGGCGGGATGGCGTAGTCATTGCGGATTTTGGATTGCGGATTGCGGATTGGCGCGCTGCCGCCTTTCCGCTTGCCGCAACTGAGCGGCAGAGATAGAATCGCGGGTCGTTGAAGCACGCGGGGGTGCCAATCATGCGTCACGTCATCAGCGCCATTGTGGAGAACAAACCGGGCGTCCTCGCCCACATTGCGGGCCTCTTTGCGGGGCGGGGGTTCAATATCGACAGCCTGGCGGTCGGAGAGACCGAGGACCCCACCCGCAGCCGCATGACGGTCGTGGCGCGCGGCGACGATGCGGTCCTCGAGCAGGTCCGCAAACAACTCGGCAAGATCATCGACGTGATAAAGGTGACCGATTTCTCGGGGACGGATTGCGTTGAGCGCGACCTGATGCTCATCAAGGTGGCGGCCCGGCCGGAGAAGCGAGGCGAGATCTTCGAGATCGTCGAGGTCTTCCGCGCCAAGGTGGTCGACATCGGCCCGAAGCACCTGACGCTCGAGCTCTCGGGGCCCGAGAAAAAGATCGAGGCGTTCGTCGACCTCATGAAACCGTATGGCGTCCGCGAACTCGTCCGCACGGGCCGCATCGCGCTGGCGCGCGGCGTGTAGGGCCCCAGTCGTCTGGAAAGAACGTTGGCCGGGGCGCGCCCCGGCTCCATCGAGTCAAGGAGACAGTCATGGCGAAGGTGTATCACGACAAAGACATTGACATGAAGCCGATCCGGGCGAAGACGGTCGGCATCGTCGGCTACGGCAGCCAGGGCCACGCCCAGGCCCAGAACCTCAGAGACTCGGGCGTCAAGGTCCTCGTGGCCGAGGTCAAGGGCACGGCGAACTACAAACTGGCCCTCCGGCACAAGTTCAAGCCCCTATCGGCGGCCCAGGTGACGCGGAAGGCCG
Source organism: Phycisphaerae bacterium (assembly GCA_035528235.1). GTDB lineage: Bacteria > Planctomycetota > Phycisphaerae > FEN-1346 > FEN-1346 > DATKZB01. The sequence goes on along the minus strand of DATKZB010000302.1, from coordinate 8,332 downwards.
ACGTCATCCAGATTCTGCTCCCCGACGAGGTCCAGGGCATCGTCTACGCGAAGGAGATCGCGCCCAACCTCAGGCCAGGCCAGGCCCTGGGGTTCAGCCACGGGTTCAACATCCACTTCAAGCAGATCGTGCCGCCCAAGAACGTCGACGTCATCATGGTGGCGCCCAAGGGCCCCGGGCACACGGTCCGCAGCGAGTTCGTGGCCGGCGCCGGCGTGCCGTGTCTCTTCGCCGTCGGGCAGAACGCCACCGGCAAGGCCCGCAAACTGGCCATGGCCTACGCCAAGGCCATCGGCGGCTCGCGGGCGGGTGTGCTGGCCACGACCTTTGCCGAGGAGACCGAGACCGACCTCTTCGGCGAGCAGGCGGTGCTGTGCGGCGGGGTGACCAGCCTCATCAAGGGTGGTTTCGAGACCCTCGTGGCGGCCGGGTACCAGCCGGAACTGGCGTACTTCGAGGTCCTCCACGAACTGAACCTCATCGTCAAACTCCTGGTCGAGGGCGGCCTGTCGTACATGTGGTACTCGGTCTCGAACACCGCCGAGTACGGCGGCCTGACGCGCGGCGACGTGCTCATCGACAAGGCCGTCCGCCAGCGCATGAAGAAACTGCTGACCGACATCCAGAGCGGCGCCTTTGCCCGCGAGTGGGTCAACGAGTGGAAGTCGGGCGGCAAGAAGTTCCGCAAACTCGAGGCCACCGAACGTGCGCACCAGGTCGAGAAGGTCGGCAAGAAACTGCGGCGGCTCATGCCCTTCATCGACGCCAAGGAAGTCTAGTTCTCCTGGACGCTCGCCGGCATGGCCGCCGATGAATGACGAGGAGGGGTGCCGACGCGGCCGGGTCGTCAGGCCGCCGTCCGGGGTTGTCGGAGGAGGTTAGGCCATGGAGAGCCAGGAGAAGCCGGATGTTCTGGCCGCACGAATCGGCGCGGCTGCCTGCGGGGCGTGGTGTGCGCTGGCCGTGGGCATCGCGCTGGTCATGTTTCTGGGCGTGGTGTACCTGTTCGTCGTGCACACGCCGCTGATTCAGGCCGTGGCCGTCGTCTGGGGCACCGGGCCGAACGTCGTGCGCATCATGTTTATCGTCTCCATCGGGGTGCTGAAGATGTTCCTGACGTTCTGGGCACTGGGCTGCGTGTTCCTTTCGGTGTGGTCACGCCGCCTGGGCGGCCGGTGCTGCGGGTAGAGCGTCTTGGGATTGAGTCTCTGCGTGGTGGGTCTCCGCACCCACCGCGTTTGTGCGTGGCGGGTCCCCGCACCCACCGCGTTTGTGCGTGGCGGGTCCCCGTACCCGCCACGCGAGCGACAAGACTACGGGACCTCGCGCCGCCCATCTGCTGCACCCCGCTTGTTGTTCGCCTTGGCGCGCTGAATCCCGGTCAGGGCGTCCGTCACGTTCTCCGTGAACACGAAGATGCTGTCGAGGCCGGTGGCCAGGAACACGCTCCAAACGTTGTCCCGTAGGGAACACAGGATCAGTTTCCGTCCGGCCTCGATCATGCGTTTCCTGAGGCGCAGCAGTTTCGAGATGCCGCTCGATGTCAGCAGCCCGAGGTCCGACATGTCGAGCACGACGTCCGAGGGGGCGTCGCCCAGGCGGGTGTTGACCTCGGCCATCTCCTCCGACAGGATCGGATCGTCGGTCAGCTGCACGACCAGCGTGTCGTCGTCCCACTGTTGAACCGCCATGCTTGCCCCTTCCTCTTCCCCTAACGGCTGCGGAGGATGACCGCGTCGGGCACCCCTGCCGCTTCGCGCGCCGCGGCCACGTCGTCGAGAAACCGCCACGCGTCCAGACCGTAGCCGGCCGTGGGCCGCAGGTCGGGCACGAGCGACCGGAAATACGCGTTGAACTGGGCCATGTGGAGTTCCCGCACGTACTTGGCCGCCATCGACGCCAGGGCCGTCGCGAGGCTCCACGTCTCGCACCGGTTGCGGATGGTCAGGTGCACCGGCCCCGCGCCGCCGCCGGCCTCGCGCCGGTGCAGGCCATAGCGGCTGACGGCGGGCGACTCGTCGAGCGTCTCGACCGTCGTCATCGGAAACGCGGCCGACAGCAACCCGGCGTAGTACCGCCGGCCGCCGTGCCGGTCCATCGTCACGTGCAGGCACCCCTCGGGCCAGCGGTTCTGGACCTCGGTCAGCAGGTCGGCCGTCAGGGCGAACAGGGCCGCCGCCTTGTTCCGCGTGGTCTCGACCAGCCGGTTGAACCGTGTCGCGGGGGCGACATTCGTCCAGAGCCCCGCGGCCGCGCCGCCGCATTCGGCAAGGCCCGTCGCCAGGTGTCCGGCCGCCGATTCGATATCCGCCACGGGCGACGCCACGGGCAGCGCCAACGTCTGGGCATCGTCCCAAGGTCCCGGCTCGGCGTCGGCCGGTTCGGACGCCAGAGAGCAGACGGCCGTGGCGCCCAGCAGGTGCGCCAGGGACGCGGGCCGGGTGCCTATGGCGGCCAGAAAACCCAGGACGGCTCGTTCGAGGGCGGCCACGTCGCCGGCCCGGTACGCCACCTTCGAGTCGCAGATAAGGACGCGCGGGTCGGCCCGCGAGGGTCGTTTCCGGACGTGGCCCCGAAGGCGGTCCCAGAGGTCGGGGTCGGGCAGGGCCTCTCCCGGCAACTCGATGGCGGCGGCCGCCACGACAAGCGGCCCGAGGTGCGGACCGTACCCCGCCTCGTCGATGCCGACCAGGATGGCCATGTGCCGTCAGCCCTCGCGCTGTGGGGACGAACACCCCTCACCCCGACGGTGCGACTGCGCGTGATTCTAGGAGATGAAACGCGTCTCGGCAAGTTTATCCTGCGGCCGAGACGGGCCTGCCCGGCCGCCCGGCCGGTGGCCCTTTTTTTGCGTCGACACCCCGTGCCCGGTTTGCGAGAATCTGCCCGAGGACGCGGAGGGCCCCCCATGAGCGACTGGCCGCTTCGGCTGATGAGTTTCGGCGGGCTGCTACGCGGGGATGCTGGCGTAAAACGGCACAACAACAATGATGAACAAGGAATGTCCAATAATGAATGATGAATGAGGTGGCGCCGGAGGCGCGTGGCCGCAATCGGCAAGGGGGGCGGGCGATTGCGGGCGGCCGGCGGTTGCGGTATACAAGACGCCGGTGACGTGCGGGAGTGGCGGAACTGGCAGACGCGCAAGGTTTAGGTCCTTGTGCCCTTCAGGGCCTGGGGGTTCGAGTCCCCCCTCCCGCACCAGTTCCGGGGTGTCCCGGCCGGTGCACGGCGGTGGCGAACGCGCGGCGAGAACGAGGTGGACGATGGACGGGCGATGCGGACGACGCGGGTTCCTCAAGTCCCTGGCGCTGGCGACCGCCGGCCTGGCCGCGCCGCGATGGCTGGCGGCCGCGGCGAAGACGCCCAGGTTGCCCAACATCGTCTACATCATGGCCGACGACATGGGCTACGGCGACGTCGGCTGCTACGGCGCGAAGAAAATCCGGACGCCCCACGTCGACCGCCTCGCGGCCGAGGGCATCCACCTGACCGACGCCCACACCCCCTCGGCCGTCTGCACGCCCACGCGGTACGGCGTGCTGACGGGCCGGTACTGTTGGCGCTCTTCGCTGAAGGAAGGCGTCCTCTGGAGCGGCTACGAGCCGCTGCTTATCGAGCCCGGCCGGATGACGGTGGCCTCGATGCTCAAGGAGAGGGGCTACGCCACGGCCTCGGTGGGCAAGTGGCATCTGGGGTTCGGCCGCGAGAAACCCGACAAGCAGTACAGCGGCCTGCTGGAACCGGGGCCGCTGGCGTGCGGGTTCGACTACTCGTTCCAGGTTCCCGCGTCGCACGACATGGCCCCGTACTGTTTCGTCGAGAACGGCCGGGTCGTGGGCGAGTTGACCGAAGAGAAGACGCCCCGCCATTTTCAGCAGCGGGCCGGCCTCATGACCAAGGGATGGGACGACAGCCGGATCGGCCCCACGCTGGCCGCCAAGGCCGTGGCGTTCATCGAGAGGCACGCGAAGGCCGGCAAGGACCGGCCGTTCTACCTGTACTTCACGCCGGTGGCGCCGCACCGGCCCAACGTCGTGGCCGACTTCATGAAGGGCAAGAGCCAGGCCGGCGAGCGCGGCGACCACGTCCAGGAGTTCGACTGGGCGGTGGGAGAGGTCGTTGGGGCGCTCGCGCGGCTGGGTCTGGCCGACGACACGCTCGTCATCGTCACCAGCGACAACGGGGCCCGGCCCGTCGGCCGCGACGGCTACGAGTGGGTCGACGGGAAGATGAAGGGCCTCAAGACCCTCTTCGACCACAAGTCGTGCGGCGACCTGCGCGGGTACAAGGCCGAGATTTACGACGGCGGTCACCGGGTGCCTTTCGTCGCGCGGTGGCCGGGCCGGATCAGGGCCGGCACGGTCAGCGACGAGGTCATCTGCCTGACCGACCACCTGGCCACCTGCGCCGCCGTCGCGGGCGCCGACCTGCCGGACGATGCCGGCGAGGACAGTTTCAACGTCCTGCCCGTCCTGCTGGGCGAGAAACGCAATCGGCCCGTCCGCGAGGCCACGGTGCACCACGACATCCAGGGACGGTTCTCGATTAGGCAAGGACCGTGGAAACTCGTGATGCCCCAGCCGCTGTGGCACCGTCCCGGGACGAAGCGCGCGGGGGCGAAGTCCGACCGCGTTTACGCGCCCGAACTCTACAACGTCGTCGAAGACCTCGGCGAGAAGAACGACGTGGCCGACCAGCACCCCGGAATCGTGGCCCGCCTGGCCAGGCTCCTGGAGAAGTACCAGACCGACGGGCGCAGCCGGCCCCTGCGGCAACGGGGGGCCTGACAGGGCCGACGCTTGGTCGGGCGAGACGACGGGCCGGGAAACCACATAGTGCTACTTTGTCAACTCGTCCCCACGGTGCGCGGCGGCCTTCCTAGGCCGCCGCGACGGGTTGCCCTGCGCCAACTCGTGGTGGCCTAGGAAGGCCACCGCGCGGGATCCCAAGGTGCCGACGCCGAGTTGCCAGAATAGCCATAGGGTTCGCGATGGCGAAACGAATCCTGCCGCCCGCCGCCGTCCTGGGGTTTCTCCTTCCGAACTTCCTGGGGTTCCTTCTCTTCACGCTGCTGCCGGTGGTGCTGTCGCTGGCGATGGCGTTCACGAACTGGAGCCTGAAGCCCGGGGTCGAGTTCGAGTTTCTGGGCCTGCGCAACTTCCAGGACCTGCTGGGCGTGCGGGCCTTGGGCCAGGAGGACACGGGCCTGTGGTTGGGGTACGTCGCATCGGCCGTGGCGCTGATGGCCGGCCTGGTGCTCTTGTTGTGGGCGAACGTGGCCGGGTGGCGGGGTGCCAAGACGGGCGGCGCGATAGTGGCTGCGCTCGGCCTCGGCACCGCCGCCGTGGCGTTGGCGACGGGTGCGGCGCACGGCATCGTCCTGGCGGGAGGCGTGGGCCTGGTGTGCGGCATCGGCGCGATGTGGCGCGAGGACGGCCGCTGGGGTCTGGGCGTGGGCACCGCGGCCGGGCTCCTCGTGCTGGCGGGTGTGGTGGGGCTTGGGTTGCTCCAGCGGCCCATGTGGGGCGCCTACGAGCCGCGCGACGCGCGGTTCTGGTACTACCTTTACAACACGGTGTACCTGATGCTGGGTATCCCGTTCTCGATCGGCGGGTCGCTGGTGCTGGCGATGCTGGTGAACGAGCGGCTACCGCTGGGCCGGGGCGGCAGCCGGTCTGTCGGGGTCGGGCTGTGCCTTCTGTGCGGCGTGGCGACGTTGGCGGTGGTCTGGGGCCTGGGCCGCCCGAACCTGGCGCTGCTGGGCGGCATCTTCTGGGTAATGGCCGCGCTGGGGATGGCGTTTGACGTCGTCTCGTTCCGGACGCTCTTCTACCTGCCGCAGTTCTGTGCCGGCGTGGCCCTGTACGTGCTGTGGAAGAACCTCTACAACCCGCAGACGGGCCCGATTAACGCGGGTCTGGGCGTGATGCTGGACGCCCTTGGCGATCCGCGGCTGGGGCCTGTGGGTGCCGCGCTGACGAGCGTTCTGGGTTCGCTGGGTTTTCTGGACACGTACCGAGGCCTGATTCTGCCGAATCCGTGGCCGCCATGCGCCTGTACCACGACCTGATGCACGTGCACCAGATCATTCCGACGCCGGCCGAGGCCGCGGCTATGAGCGGCCAGGGCGGATGGGGTAGCGGGGGCATCAACTGGTTCTCCAGCGGCAAGGCGGCCATGATCGTCATCGGCCGGTGGTACCTGTGCCAGGTCCGGAACTGGCCCGAGATCGCCCCGCACCTGGCGGCGGTGCGGCTGCCTCGCGTCCCGGGTCACCCGTCGCGGGGCATGGCCGAAAGCCGGGGCGCCGGCATCAACGCCAAGAGCCCCCACTGGCGGGAGTCGCTGGAGTTCCTCCGGTATCTGGCCGGCCGCACGTACGGCGAACTCATCGTCCAGGACGGCGACAGTCTGCCGCCCAACCCGGAACTGGCCCGGACCGGCCGCGACCTGGTGAACGAGGTGGTTCCCGATGCGGCGTTCCATCAGCCGTTTGTCGAGGCGCTCCAGAACGCCCGGCCGCTGGACCTGAGCCCCTTCATCGACGCGGGCCAGGTGGACCGGTGGTTGCGCGAGCGGATCGAGAACGTCGAGAACAAGGTCGAGGACCCCGAGGTGGCCCTGCGGTCTCTGGCCGACGAGATCAACAAGCGCATCCGGTTGAACCTGCAGCGCCGGCCCGACCTGCGGCGCAAGTACGAGCAGGTTACCGGCCGGCCCTACACGCCCGACTGGTGGCGGACCCATCCGGAGCCTTGAGGCGGCGCGAGACGGGGCCGGCGGACTGCCCGTAGTCCCACAACGCAACTTCGGTACTTCATCCCGCCCGCCCGCGTGTTTGCGCGGCGGGTCCCCGCACCCGCCGCGCTGGGGGAGGCGACTGCGGGTCGGCGCGGTGGGTACGGGGACCCACCGCGCCCGAGTAGTGGCGTGAGTACGCCATCTTAAGACGCCGCATTCAGATAGACCCCTACGTCCGCAACTGGCCGTTGCCGGTCACGATCCACTTGTAGGTCGTCAGGTCCCTACAGCCCATGGGTCCGCGGGCGTGGAGTTTGCCGGTCGAGATGCCCACCTCCGCGCCCAGACCGTACTCGCCGCCGTCGGAGAAGCGGGTCGACGTGTTGACCATGACGCTCGAGGAATCGACGCCCTGGACGAACCGCTGAATCCGCCGGATGTCCTCCGAGACGATCGCGTCGGTGTGGTTCGACCCGTACTGGGCGATGTGATCGATGGCGTCCTGGAGGTGCTCGACGACGCGGACCGCCAGGATCAGGTCCAGGTACTCGGCGTACCAGTCCTCTTCGGTGGCGGGCTTGGCTTGGGGCCAGACGCGGCGGGTCGCCTCGCAGCCGCGCAGTTCGACGCCCGCCTCCGACAGTCGTCGGCAGATGCGCGGCAGGAATCGCACGGCGATGTTCCGGTGGACGAGCATGGTCTCCATGGCGTTGCAGACGCCCGGCCGCTGGACCTTGGCGTTGAAGCAGATGGCCTCGGCCATGTCGAGGTCGGCCAGGTCGTCGACGTAGACGTGGCAGACGCCCTTGTAGTGCTTGATGACCGGGATGGTGGACTGCTCGGCCACGGCGCGGATGAGCGATTCGCCCCCCCGGGGCACAACGACGTCGATGCAGGCGTCCTGGCGGAGCAGGGCGGCCAGGAGGTCGCGGTCGCTGGTCTCGACCATCTGGACGGCGTCGGCCGGCAGGTCCTGGCCCACGACGGCCTCGGCCAGGGCGGCGTGAATCGCCAGGTTCGACCGGAGCGATTCCTTGCCGCCGCGCAGGATGACCGCGTTGCCGCTCTTCAGGCACAGGGCCGCCACGTCGCTCGTCACGTTGGGCCGCGACTCGTAGATGGCCAGGACGACGCCCAGCGGCACGCGGACCCGCTGAATCTGGAGACCGTTGGGCCGGACGTACCCTTCGAGGATTTCGCCGACGGGGTCTCGCAGGTCGGCGATCTCTTCGATGCTGCGGGCCATCTTCTCGATGCGGTCGGGGGTGAGCGTCAGGCGGTCGATCATCGCGGGCGAAAGACCGGCGGCCTGGGCGGCTGCCAGGTCGGCGGCGTTCTCTTTCTGGATGGCGTCGGCCTTGGCGCGGAGGTTCCGGGCCATGGCCCGCAGGGCCGCATTTCTGGCGCCGGTGCCGGCGCCGGCGAGTTGGCGCGCGGCAGCGCGGGCGCGGCTGCCAATCTGGGAGGCCTGGCGGGACCAGTCCGTGTCCGGCATGAAGGCGTTCTCCTTAGTATTACAACGCCACTTGAGCCTTTGCGCGGTGGGTCCCCGTACCCACCGCGCAAGAAACGGCGTTCCTGGCCGCAC
>DATKZB010000301.1:0-18205 GCA_035528235.1 Phycisphaerae bacterium | reverse complement strand
AGCGCGGCGGGTACGGGGACCCGCCGCGCGAACACTCGAAGTTGGACATCACTACAGCCACGGGTTCGTGGCCGCCTCCTCGCCGATGGTCGACGCGGGACCGTGGCCGGGGTACACGACCGTCTCGGGCGGGAGCGTCAGCAGCCGTTTCGTGATGGAGTGGATGAGCGTCTTGTGGCTGGCCCCCGGGAAATCGGTCCGCCCGATGCCCCCGGCAAAGAGGGCGTCGCCCGTGAAGACGACCGGCCGGCCGTCGGGCCCCTCGGGCGAGTACAGGCTGATGCCGCCGGCCGAGTGGCCGGGCGTCGCCAGCACCTGGAACGCGGCCGCCCCGACGCTGACCCGGTCGCCGTCCTTCAGCAGCAGGTCGGCCTCCGGGCTCTTGATCCACGCCCCGAGAAGGATCGAGAGGTTCCGCATCGGGCTCGCCAGCAGCGGGGCGTCGGCTTCGCCGATGGCGATGGCCATGTCGGGCCACGTTTCCTTCAGCAGGTCGTTGCCCTGGATGTGATCGGCGTGGGCGTGGGTGTTGACGAGGATCTGCGGCACGAGGTCGTGCTGCCGGCAGAAGGCGACGAGGCGCTCGGACCCCTCCGGGGCGTCGACGATCATCGCCTCGCCGCCGTCCGTGACGACGTACGCCGACACCTGGAGCGACCCGAGCACGAAGGCGTGGATGTCCATCCGGTTCTCCTCCCGCGGTCGGCCGTTGCGGCGCCGGCATTATAGCGAAACCGCCGCCCCGTGCCACGTGGCTCGTGCGGCGGGCGCAAAAAAAGGAGCCGCGGTAGGGGGCAAAACGCGGCTCCAAGAAGGCACGGCCCAAGGGGGGTAAGCCGTGCCACTACCTGCTCAGGTTTCCAGGTCGGCCTCCTCGTCGGTCATGTGATGGTCCGGCGGGTCGTCGTCGGCATCGGCATGTTCGTCGGTCCGGCGTCGCTCCTTGAGGGCGTGCCACTGGTCGAGCGTCAGGAGGACCTCGCGTGCCTGGCTGCCCTTGTACGCGCCCACGATGCCGTCCTCGGCCATCTGGTCGATGAGCCTGGCCGCCCGGCCGTACCCGATGCCGAGCCGGCGCTGGAGCAGGCTCACGCTGCCGCGCTCGTGTTCCAGGACGACCTCGATGGACTGGTTGTAGAGTTCGTCGTCGGCGCCGATGGCCAGCAGGCTCTCGTCGTCGCCGGCGCCGGGCGTGTCGTCGCCCTTGGCCTTGATCTGGACGAGTTCGCGCTGGAACTCCGGCTCGGCCTTCTGGGTGATGAAATCGAGCATCCGCTGGATGTCCTGGTCGCTGACGTAAGCGCCCTGGGCGCGGATGAACTTGGAGGCGCCCGGCGTCATGAAAAGCATGTCGCCCTGGCCGAGGAGTTTTTCGGCGCCCATCAGGTCCAGGATGGTCCGCGAGTCGATGCGGCTGGCCACCTGGAACGACACCCGCACCGGCAGGTTCGACTTGATGAGGCCCGTCAGCACGTCGACGCTGGGCCGTTGCGTCGCCATTACCAGGTGGATGCCGACGGCCCGCGACTTCTGGCTGAGGCGTGTCACGTGGCCCTCGACCTCCTTGGCGGCCACCATCATGAGGTCGGCCAACTCGTCGACGATGACGCAGATGTGCGGCATGTGGAACTCGAGCTTGGCCTCGGCCTCGGGCGTGGCGGGCTGGAATCGCTCGATGATCTTCTCGCGCGGCAGGCGGTTGTACGCGGCGATGTTCCGCACGTTCGCCGTCGAGAGGCTGCGGTACCGTTCCTCCATCTTGTCGACCAGCCACCCCAGAATCGCCTCGGCCTTGCGCATGTCGTTCACAACCGGGCACAGCAGGTGCGGCAGCCGCTTGAACACCGACAGTTCGACCATCTTCGGGTCGATCAGCACCATGCGCAGGTCGTCCGGCGTCCGCGTCAGCAGCAGCGACATGATGATGGAGTTCAGGCACACGCTCTTGCCGCTGCCGGTCGTGCCGGCAATCAGCAGGTGCGGCATGCCGCCCAGGTCCTTGACGAGCGGATTGCCGCTGGAATCCTTGCCCAGAAACAGCGGCAGGCTGAGCCGTTTCGAGGCGTCCTTGGCGGCCAGCACGATTTCCTTCAGCCGGACCACCTGGCGCGACGTGTTCGGCACCTCCACGCCAATGGTGTCCTTGCCCGGCAGCGGGGCCACGATCCGCACGTTCGGCGCCTTCATGGCGATGGCGATGTCGTCCGACAGTCCGATGACCTTGCCCACCTTGATGCCCGGCGCCAGCGCCAGTTCGTATTGCGTGATGACCGGCCCCGTCTCCACCGCCACCACCTGGGCCGTCACGCCGAACTCGCGGAGCGTCTCGGTCAGTACCTCGGCCTGCTGCCGGATGATCTCCTCGTCGTCGCCAATCTCGGCGTACTCCGGGTCGTCCAGCAGGTCGACCGGCGGCAACTGATAATCCTGGTTGCGCGGCGTGGAGGCCAGCGGCGTGAAGGCGAACTCGGCCTGGTCGGCTTCCGGCGCGGCCGAGGGCCGGCTGTGTCGGATGACGACGTTCGTCGGCAGCGGCAGCGGCGCGGCCGGTTCGTCGGCCTCCTCGACTTCGGCGGCCGGCTTGGCACGCGATGCCCGCGGGGCGTCCTCGGCCTCGGCCGCTTCTTCCGTCTCGTCAGGCGGCTCGGCGCGCGGCGACCGCTGCTTGCGGACCCGGACGATGGGGCTCGGCCCCTCGGCCGCGACCGTCCCCGCGTACCCCGCCAGCCGGGCCCCGGCGGCCCCGGCCGTGGCGATGGCCGCCGTCGCGATCCGCTTGTACGGGGCCTGGGCCCGGTTATGGACCCACTTGAAGATGGCCACCGGCAGGATGATGAGCCACGTGTCGGTCAACAGCAGCAGGCCCACCATCACCACGGGGATCATGAGCAGCACGGTGCCGAACGCCCCGAGCCGCGGCTCCAGGTACATCCACAGGGCCAGCCCCAGGACGCCGCCGTTGCCCTCCGGCAGGCGGGCCGCGCCCGCGAGCATGGCCGACGCCACCGACACCGCCAGCACGAGCAGCGCGGCCCCGATGACGCGGAAGACCTTGTCGTCGAGCGTGGTGTCGGACACCCAGAGCATGGCGCCCGCCATCACGAACAGCAGCAGCGGGTAGGCGGCGTCGCCGATGGTCGAGAAGAGGTAGTAGGCGGCGTAGGCGCCCGTGCCGCCGCACCAGTTGCCGGCCACGGCGTTGGGCGGATAGAGGGCGTCGCTGGGCGGGTCGGCCGGATCGAACGACGCCACGCTGGCGGCCAGAAAGAGCCCCACGAAAAACGTGGCGACGGCGGCGATGCGGCGGGCTCGACTCGTTGGCTTCACGGGTGCCTCGTTTCGGGCACCCGCGCCGTGGCGCTAATGGGTGCCGCTGTGTCCGAATCCACCTTCGCCCCGGTCAGTCTCGGGTAACTCGTCCACCACCTGGACGTCGGCCCGCGCGATGGCCGCCGCCACCAGTTGGGCGATCCGCATGCCGCGCGTTATCGTGTACGCCGCTCGGCCGATGTTCCCGACGATGATCCCGACCTCGCCGCGATAGTCCGCGTCGATCGTGCCGGGCGCGTTTACGATCGTCAGGCCGTGCTTGAGGGCCAAGCCGCTGCGCGGCCGGACCTGGACCTCGTAACCCGGGGGCACGGCCATGTAAAGCCCCGTGGGCACGAGCCGGATGTCGCCCGGCTCCAGGACCAGGTCGGCGTCCACGGCCGCGCACACATCCATCCCCGCCGCCGCCTCGCTCATGTATCGGGGCAGGGGGAGGTCGTCACAACCCGCCTTCCGACGGACTAGAAGCGTTATCGGCATCGTCACCAGACCTCCTTGAGGCAATTTCCGTGTTATCGGACGTACTTGCGGCCGTCACAACATTGGGAACGCCGCCCGATGATACCGATGGCCGCAGCGCGCGACAAGGAACTTCGTCGGATGGCGGTAACGCCGGATGCGCCAGCGTTTCTCGGCAGGGCGTAGCGCTGGGGCCATGCCCCAGCGTCGAGCCGCGACCGGCCTGTCTCGGCCGCGACCGGCCTGTCTGAGCCGCGACCGTAAGGGAGCGGCAGGCCGGCCCCGCCGCCGTGTGCGCGGCCGGGTGCCATGCTTTCGCGCTGTTGCGAAAGCATGCCCCGCGCGGGGAAACCCGGCTACCCGCCTGCGGATTGATTCGTCGGCTCTTTGCGGCTATAGTTGCTCTTGACGCGCCGGCGGGCCGGGTGCCCATTGGGGAGACGGGGCATGTCTATCATCTCACTGCCGCTCATCGGGCTGATGCTGGTCGTGGTGGGGGTGACCGTCCTCGTGGTGAAGGCGGGCGGCATTGCCCTGCGGCTGACGGGCCTGGACGCCGAACGGGCCGACTTCCAGGCCCTCTCGGCCGTCACGGGCACGGGTTTCACGACCCGCGAGTCGGAACTCGTGATGGCCGATCCGCGCCGCCGCCGCATCGTCGGGGCCCTCATGATCTTCGGCAACGTGGTGCTGGTCGTCTTCATCGGCCTGCTGGTGGGCTCATTTACGTCGGCCAAGCAGAACTACGAGATCCCCATCTACGGTGCCACCCTGCTCTTGGGCGCGTACCTGGTGTACCGGCTGCTGATGCTCCGCGGCGTGACGGCGCGCTGGAGCCGGTGGATCGACGAGCGGCTCGGGCCGCGCCTTAAACTCCAGGAACGCCACGTCTCCGAGGTCCTGACGCTGGCGCCGGGGTACGGCGTGGCGGAGTTGCTGATCGACGCGACGGCCCCGTGCGTGGGCCGGACGCTGGCCGCGTCGGGGTTCCGGCGGGCGGGCCTGTTGGTGCTGGCGATTCGCCGGGCCGACCAGGTCATTCCCAGCCCGTCGGCCGACGACCGGATCGTTGACGGCGACCGCCTGGTCTGTTACGGCGAACTGGAGCGGATGCACGAGTTCATCCGGCGGGATCCGCCGGGCCAGTCGCAGGCGCCCGAGCCGCCGGCCGAGCCGCCCGCCGCCGAGCCGGCGTGACACGTGGGAGCCTATCATGTATACGCCAACACGAGATGAGTTCACCGAACTGGCCCGCCAGGGCAACACCATTCCCGTGTACCGGACGCTGCTGTCGGACCACCTGACGCCGGTCCTGGCGTTCCGCAAACTCCTGGCCGAGGGCGAGCAGGGGTTCCTGCTCGAGAGCATCGTCGGCATGGAACGGGTCGCGCGGTACACCTTCCTGGGCGTGCGGCCGCGGATGGTGGTCCGCTCGTTCGGCCGGCGGGTCGAGGTGACGAAGACTGGCGCCGCCGCCGAGACGTTCGATTGCGACGACCCGCTGGCAAAACTCGGCGACCTGCTGGCCGCCCACCAGGCCGTCCATCACGGGGCCTTGCCGCGCTTCGCTGGCGGGGCCGTCGGGTACGCCGGGTACGACATCATCCGCCACTACGAGCCGCTGCCCGATTGCCCCAAGGACGACCGCGGCCTGCCCGACATGGTCTTCGGGTTCTACGACGACATGCTCATCTTCGACCACGTCGAGAAGACCGTCCAAGTGGTCTCGAACGCGGTGCTCGAGGATGGCGCCGACCCCGGCGCCGCCTACGAGACGGCGTGCGGGCGCATCGACGCCGTGTGCGAGCGGCTGCGGCGGCCGGCGCCCCTGCGCGTCGAGGACATGGTCCGCCGCGAACCCGTCCGCATGCCGTTCGAGTCGAACTTCCGGCGCGAGGATTTTCTGAAGGCCGTCGAGGCCTCGAAAGAGTACATCCGGGCCGGCGACATCTTCCAGGTCGTCCTGTCGCAGCGGCTCCGCGTCGGGTCGGGCGCCGACCCCATGGACATCTACCGGGCCCTGCGGGTCATCAACCCGTCGCCGTTCATGTTCTTTCTGCGGACGCAGGGCGTGACGCTGCTGGGGTCGAGCCCGGAGATCATGGTCCGCGTCGAGAACGGGCGCATCACCAGCCGCCCGCTGGCCGGCACGCGGCCGCGCGGCGCCACGCCCGAAGAGGACAAGCGGCTCGAAGAGGAACTCCTGGCCGACCCCAAGGAACGGGCCGAGCACGTCATGCTGGTCGACCTGGCCCGCAACGACGTCGGCCGCGTGGCCGAGTTCCGCAGCGTCGAGACGAGCGACGTCATGACCGTCGAGCGGTACAGCCACGTCATGCACATCGTCTCGAACGTCGTGGGGACGCTGCGGCCCGAGTTCGGCGCGCTCGATGCCCTGCGCGTGTCGGTGCCGGCCGGCACCGTCTCAGGCGCCCCGAAGGTCCGGGCCATGCAGATCATCGACGAGTTCGAGCCGACCAAGCGCGGCCCGTACGGCGGGGCGGTCGGCTACGTCGATTACTCCGGGAACATGGATACATGCATCGCCCTGCGAACGATGGTTTTGGCCGGGGGGCACATCGACGTCCAGGCCGGTGCCGGCATCGTGGCCGACAGCGTGCCCGAGCGCGAGTACGAGGAGACGCTGAACAAGGCCCGGGCGCTCCTCCTGGCCGTCCAGATAGCCGAGCGCGGTTTCGGGCCGCCGTAAACCCATTTCGGATTTCGGATTTGGGATTGGCGCCCGAAGTGCCACCGCTAGCCGCGAGCGCAAGCGAGCGGCGCCTTCTAAGGCTACGGCCCGGCGTTCCAGGCGCTTACAGCCACCCCTCGACCACCACCGTCGCCTCGATCGTGGCGGCGGCGTTGGCGATGGCGTGAATTATCAAGTCCCGATTTGCTTCAGTGTGTTCAGGACGGTGCACTTATACTCATTGGATGGCGTCACTCCGCACTGTGGTATCAAGTCTAAGACAATGCGAAACGCATAAGTGAAGGATGTGCCTAGGTATACGCCGAGGACATTGTCGGGGTAGACTTGGTGAACCTCTAGGCCGTCGCGGCACTCACGTACGTAATAGGCAAGGGCGTCAGTCCGGTGGTGGGTGTCCGCGCATAACAGCGTATATTTCAGACGGTATTCCTCCTCCATGCCGGCCTTTCTCGCCGTTTCCGCAATGGTCTCCCCGCTACTGGCTGCATCTGATTGCAGATGGTCGATGGCTTGGCCGACTTGCGCAATCATTGCGCTGGCATGGTCATTGTGTTTCTGTTTGACCAGCCAGTCCCGGAGCTTGTTCATTCTGTCGATTGCCCTGGACGTGCACATGCTCGTATACTGGTCTGAGAACTGCTGGTCTCTTTGCATGCGGCGTGTCAAGAACGCCATCTCGAGTAGCGATCGCGATAGGAGAGCAAGCGTCTCTCCTTGGCGCGACTTGGCCGCTTGAACTGCAGCCTCAAGCAGATTGATCGTCCTGAAGAGAAGCGTCCAGGCGAGCAGCTTGTCCGGTTGGTGCTGCACAAGCTCAATCCTGTCACGGCCGCCGACCATCTTGCGCAGCGCTTGCACGATAGGCGCGAAAAGGCCTACCAGTCTATCCACCTCCAGGGCCAAGGGTGCCACGGTGGTCTCTCCTTCTTGAGACTCGGCCCAGGTACCGCGTGGGCTGTTTGCCAAGCCAGCGGCCTGGGTGGATCGAAAACACGCCACTACAGCCACCCCTCGACCACCACCGTCGCCTCGATCGTGGCGATGGCGTTGGCGACGGCGTGGAGCAGGATGGTCAGCGTCACGGACCCCGTCTTCCACCGCACGATGCCCAGGAACAGCCCTTCGACGAAGATCAACCCGACGCCGTACAGGTCGTACTGGAAGTGAATGGCGGCCCACACTGCCGACGAGATGAGGACGGCCCCCACCGCGCCCGCGCGCGATGCGGCAATGCCCGCGAACAGGAAGCCCCGGAACAGCGTCTCCTCGGCCATCGGCGCCGCCACGACCAGCGCCGCCACCAGCAGCGGCAGGAACCCCGCCGTCCGGTACGCCTCGACCATGAACGGCGGCACGACCGGTCTGCCGGCGAGCAGCGTCAGGCCGTCCTGTGCGGCGAGGAGGACGCCGAGCAGCCCGACGCCCACGAGCGTCTCCCTGGCGCCCACGGCTCCCAGACCCAGGTACACGCGCACCGGCATGCGAACCCACGCCAGAAGCACCACGAGGCCGATCTGAACGGGCGCCGCAAGGATCGCCGCCAGGGCAATCAGCAGACCGTTGCCGGCCATGCCGGCAACGAAGGCTTGCGCGTCGAGTTTGGGATCGCGGACGACCGCGATGGTCGCGGCTGCCACAGCGACCACGGTACCGACGAGCATCCACAGGCCGATCCACAGGGCGGTCCAGCCGAGCGAGGCCCAGAACCCCCACGGCCGGCCCCGGGGGGCGGGCACGAGGCCCGAGGGCGGAGGCCCGCCGGCCGCCGGTTCCGCGTCGCTCCTGGTCTCGCCGTCGTCACCTGCCATCGAAGTACCCGAGCAGGTCCTTCTCGGTCTCAGGCCAACTTCTTCTCGAGGGCCGCGACGACGTTCGGCGGGACGAGGCGCGACACGTCGCCGCCCAGCCGCGCGACCTCCCGCACCAGCCGCGACGAGATGAACGCCACCCGCTCGTCGGCCATGATGAAGACCGTCTCGACGCCGCTCAGCGTCCGGTTCGTCAGCGCCAACTGGCACTCGTAATCGAAGTCCGCGTGTTGCCTGAGGCCCCGCAGGATGACCGGGGCCTCGTGCCCGGCCACGTACTCGACGGTCAGGCCCGTGTAGGAATCGACCGTGACGCGCGGGATGCCGGCGGCGGCCTGGCGGACCAACTCCAGCCGCTCGTCGATGGTAAAGAGCGATGTCTTGTCGGGATGGGCCGCCACGGCGACGACGAGCCGGTCCCAGAGGGCCGCGCCGCGCCGGATGACGTCGAGGTGGCCCAGCGTGACGGGGTCGAACGTCCCAGGGTAGATGGCGGTTCTCTCGCCTTTCATGTGACGGCCCTCCATCGCCGGCTGCCGCCCGTGCGACAGGCGTGGGGCGATTGTAGAGCGCGGCGGCACAGGCGGCAATCAGAAACGCGGCGCTTGACACGCCGCCGCCTCCGTCGCTATAGTCGGGTTCGGTGATCCCATGAAAAAACTGCTCCTGTTGGTGGGTCTTCTGGCGGCGGCCGCGGGGTGCGCGGGCACGGGCTCGCGCGCCTGGCAGCGGAGCCCCATGCCGACGCACGATCGGCAGATGGTGTTCGAGGCGGCCCGGGAGGTCATCGCCGAGCACTTCGAGGTGACCGAGGCGAGTTTCGTCCGCGGCACCATCGAGACGCGTCCGCAGGTCTTCGACCGCAAGCGCGGCGGCACGCTGGCCGACGTCCGCGGGGCGGGCGGCCGGTGGCGTCGGACCGTGTCGTTCGAGATGGGCCGCGACGGTCTGGCCATTGTGGCGGCCGTGGCCGTGCGGCTGGAACGCGAGGCCACCGAGGCCGCCGTCGCCATGTCCGAGGCGGCCGGGCCTGCCCGGGCCGACGAACTGCCTTCGTCGCCCCACGGCGGCGGTAGCGTGCGGCGCCGACAGGGCGACGAGGTCTGGGTGGAGGTCGGGTCCGACGACGCGCTGGCCCGCGAACTGCTCTCGACCATCGCCGAGCGCGTCGGGGCGAGCGAAAGCGGCAATCAGCTGCCCGAGGGCCAGTCTCCGCAGGACGCCGCCGAGGAAGTCCGGCGCATCGGCGCCCAGCAGGGCCGCTAGGCCGCCCCGCCGGGTACGACGTATTTCGACCTGTCTTTGGATGCCCCCATCGTCCAGCGGCCTAGGATATCGGGTTCTCATCCCGGAGACAGGGGTTCGAGTCCCCTTGGGGGTACCAGCATCCAGCCAGGATTCCCTGCGGGTGGCGGTGCGCCTGGGGGGTGCGTCTGCGGCACGGCCTGCCAATGATTTCGGCTTTACACGGCGCGGCGGTGTCGGCAGAATGGGGCGGCCCGAGGCCGGGGGGAGGGGCCTTGCGGCGGCGGACGGACGATTCCATGAAGCCAAACGCCTTCGGAGACCACGCATGACTGGACTGGCATTCTGGGACTGGGTGGTCATCGGCGTATACTTCCTGGGCTTGGTGGCCATCGTGGCGTGGTCGTCGAGGCGGATGCGGTCCTCGGCGGACTACTTCCTGGCCGGCCGCAACATTGGATGGTTCGTCATCGGGGCGTCGCTGTTCGCCTCGAACATCGGGTCGGAACACATCGTCGGCCTGGCCGGCTCCGGCGCCAAGAGCGGCGTGGCCATGGCGCACTATGAACTGCACGCCTGGTGCCTGCTGGTGCTGGGGTGGGTGTTCGTGCCCTTCTACAGCCGCGCGGCCGTCTACACGATGCCCGAGTTTCTGGAGCGGCGGTACAACGCGACGGCCCGCTGGATCCTCTCGCTCGTCAGCCTGGTGGCGTACGTGTTCACGAAGGTCAGCGTCACGGTGTACGCGGGCGGGGTGGTCTTTCAGACGCTGCTGCCGGAGGGGACCTTCGGCACGCTCGACAACTTCTGGGTGGGGGCGGTCAGCGTCGTGGTCCTGACGGGCATCTACACCGTCCTGGGCGGGCTGCGGGCGGTCGTTTACACCGACGCCATGCAGGCCATCGTCCTGATCGTCGGGTCGGTCTGCATCACCGCCATCGGGTTGTCCACGCTCGGGGGTTGGGGCGAACTGCGCGAGTTGTGCGGCAGCCAGAACTTCAACCTGTGGCGGCCGGCTACGGACCCCGACTTCCCGTGGGCGGGCATCCTCTTCGGCGCGCCGATCGTCGGCCTGTGGTACTGGTGCACCGACCAGTACATCGTTCAGCGGACCCTGGCGGCGCGGAACATGACCCAGGCCCGCCGGGGCACCATCTTCGGGGCCTACCTGAAACTGACCCCCGTCTTCATCTTCATCGTGCCGGGCATGATTGCCTTCGCCTTGGCCAAGTCGGGGAAACTGGTGCTCGACACGCCCGACCAGGCGTTTCCGGCCCTCGTCCAGGCGCTGCTGCCGGAAGGGTTGCGCGGCCTGGTGGTCGGGGGACTGCTGGCGGCGCTGATGAGTTCGCTGTCGTCGCTGTTCAACTCGTGCTCGACGCTCTTCACGGTCGACATCTACGGCAAACTGCGCCCCGGGGCTTCGGAGCAGACGCTGGTGCGCGTCGGCCGCATCGCCACGGTGGTCGTCGTGGTGCTGGGCATCTTGTGGATTCCGGTGATGCAGTACGTCTCGGGGGCCCTGTACGAGTACCTCCAGACCGTGCAGGCGTACCTGGCGCCGCCGATTACGGCCGCGTTCTTCCTGGGGGTGTTCGCCAAGCGCATCAACGGCGCCGGCGCCGTGGCCGGGCTCATCGGGGGCTTCATTCTGGGCATGGCCAAACTGGCGGCCCAGATCCTGGCCGGCATCGGGGGGGTGAGCGAGCAGTTGCCGGCCTTCGTGGTGTCGTTCGGCCAGTTCAACTTTCTGTATTTCTGTCTCATCCTCTTCGCCGTCAGCGTGGTCGTGATGGTTCTGGTGAGCCTCGTCACGGGCAAGCCGCCGGCGGCCAAACTCGAGGGCCTGACGTACGCTACGATCACCGCCGCCGACAAGAAAAACATCCGCAAGACCTGGAACAAGTGGGACGTCGTCCACACGGTCATCATTCTGAGCGTCATTGCATCGGTCTACCTGTACTTCCGCGGCTAGGGGGACGGCGGGCCCAGCGCGCCTCGCGGCGACCTGGGGCGCGGCGGGTCCCCGTACCCGCCGCGCGACCGGCCCCGGGCCCCTCGCGAGGAGATGGCCGTGCCTTACCGCCTGCTGGCGTTTGACCACGACGAGACGCTCGCGATGGACGGCCGCATCCACCCGGCCGCCGTCGACGCCCTGGCAGCCGCCCGGGACGCCGGCTGGCTGCTGGCGCTGGTGACGGGTCGGACCCACGCCCGCATTCTTGAGATTTGCCCATGCATCAATCTGTTTGACCTCGTGGTCGATGAGAACGGCGCCGTGCTCCACCGGCCGGCGGCCGGGACCGTCGAGGACCTGGCCGCGGCGCCCGACGGGCAATTGCGCAGCGAACTCGCGCGTCGCGGCGTGCCGTTCACCCCCGGACGCGTCATCACCATCACCCACCGGGCGTACGAGGGCGAGGTCCGCGACGTGGTCGCCGGCAACGGCCTGGGTCTCGACCTGTATTGCAACCGCTTCGCCGTCATGATTGTGCCGCGCGGCACGAGCAAGGCCACGGGTCTTCGCGCGGCCCTGGAGCGCCTGTCCGTCTTGCCCGAGGAGACGATCGCCCTGGGCGACGACGAGAACGACCTGGCGCTGTTCGAGGCGGCGGGGCTGCGCGTGGCGGTCGGCAACGCCATCGACCCCATCAAGGCCGCGGCCGACGTGGTGCTGGACCGGCCCAACGGCGAGGGCGTGGCGGCGTTTCTGCGGGACCGGGTCGTAGCGGCGCCCGAGTCGCTTCCGCCGCCCCGGCGGGCCTGACGGCACCGCTCCCTGACGGTCGCGGCTCGGCTTCGCGCGCCGTGGGCGCTTCTTTCCTTGACGCTCCCCGGCCGGTTGGCGTACCATGCTTGCTTGTGCGGCGCGGGTGCGCCGCGCCGTCATCCGGACCCGAAGGAGGCGACCGATGCGACGGACTCTGCTGCTGGTTCTGGTGCTCGGCTGGACGGCGTTCTTCCTGGCGGGGTGCACGGCCAATGACGAGACGGCCGGCGGCGACGCCGATCGGGCCCTGACGCTGGCCGTCATCCCCAAGGGCACGATGCACGTCTTCTGGAAGTCGATCCACGCCGGGGCCAAGATGGGCGCCGAGGAGTGCCCGAACGTCCGGATCATCTGGCAGGGCCCCGTGCTCGAGGACGACCGGGCCTCGCAGATCAACCTGGTCGAGACGTTCATCCAGAAACGCGTCGACGGCATCGTGCTGGCCCCGCTCGACGACAAGGCCCTGGTGGCCCCGGTCCGGGCGGCCAAGGAGGCGGGCATTCCCGTGGTCATTATCGACTCCAGCCTGGCCGACGCCGACGCCTACGTCAGTTTCGTCGCCACCGACAACTACAAGGGCGGCGTGCTGGGGGCCCAGCGGATCGCCGAGTTGCTGGGCGAGAAGGGCGGCAAGGTCATCCTGATGCGGTATCAGGTGGGCAGCGCCTCCACCGAGAACCGCGAGAAAGGGTTCCTGGACGAGATCGCCAAGCACCCGGCCATCACGGTCATCTCCAAAGACCAGTACGCCGGCGCCACCGTCGAGTCGGCCATGACGACCGCCCAGGCCCTCCTCACGAAGTACGGCGAGGGACAGGTCGACGGCATCTTCTGCCCGAACGAGTCCAGCGCCTACGGCATGCTGCGGGCCCTGGCCAGCACCGGCCGCGCCGGCAAGGTCAAGTACGTCGGTTTCGACGCCTCCGACCGCCTCGTCGAGGCCCTCGAAAAGGGGCACATCAGCGGCCTGGTGGTCCAGAACCCCGTCCGGATGGGCCACGACGGCGTCAAGACGATGGTCGACCACCTCCGCGGCCGCGAGGTGCCTAAACGCATCGACACGGGTGTCGTGCTGGTGACGCCCGAGAACCTCTCGGACCCCGAGATCAACCAACTCGTCCACCCGAAACTGGAGTAGCCGCCTCGGCCCGGCCACGCATGAGCACACCGACTGACCCAGCCAGGACGACCGCCCTCCCGCCGCCGGGACCGGGCGATGCCACGCCGCTGGCGCTTCGCATGACGGGCATCTCGAAATCGTTCGGCTCGACGCGCGCGCTCGTCGAGGTCGACCTCGAGGTCCGCCCCGGCGAGGTCCACGCCCTGGTGGGCGAGAACGGCGCCGGCAAGAGCACGCTCATGAAGGTCCTCTCCGGGGCCCTCCAGCCGGACGCCGGGCACATGGTGCTGGGCGACCGACCGTACGGGCCGCGCGGGCCGCTCGAGGCCCGCTCTCGCGGCGTGGCGATGATTTATCAGGAACTCAGCCTGGCGCCCGACCTGTCGGTCGAGGAGAACGTGCTGCTGGGGGTCGAGCCCACGTCGCTGGGGTTCGTCCGCCGCCGCCGGATGCGCGCCCAGGCCGAAGAGGCCCTCTCGCTGCTGCACCACGGCGACATCCTGCCGGCGGCCCGGGTAGGCGACCTCTCGATCGGCGCCCAGCAACTGGTGGAGGTGGCCCGGGCGCTGGCCGCCAAGGCGCGGGTGGTCGTCATGGACGAGCCCACCTCGAGCCTGACGCAGGCCGATACGGACGTTCTGTTCGAGGTCATCGGCCGGCTGCGCGCCTCGGGCGTGGCGGTCATCTACATCAGTCACTTCCTGGAAGAGGTCCGGGCCGTGGCCGACCGGTTCAGCGTCCTGCGAGACGGCCGCGCGGTCGGCACCGGCCTGGTGGCCGCGACGCCCACCGCCGAGATCATCCGCCTCATGGTCGGCCGCGACCTCGCCGACGTGTACAAACGCACGCCGCACGAGGTCGGCGAGACGGTGCTCGACCTGTCGGCCCTGTCGGGCCGCACGATACCGCAGGGCGCGGACCTGCGGTTGTGTCGCGGCGAAGTGCTGGGCATCTCCGGCCTCATCGGGTCGGGCCGGACGGAACTGGCGCGGGCCGTCTTCGGCCTGGACCCCGTGGCGAGCGGCCAGGTGCGCGTGGCCGGGGTCACGACGACCGGCTGGGCCCCGCCGCGCATGCTCCGCCGCGGCGTCGGGTTCCTCTCGGAGGACCGCAAGACCGAGGGCCTGGCCGAAAACCTGACCGTGGCCGATAACCTGACCCTGTCGCGGCTCGACCCATACGTCTCGTTCGGCCTGCTGAGTCGGCGCCGGGCCCGCGAGGCCTCGCGCCGCTGGATCGAGCGCCTGGGCATCCGCACGCAGGGCCCCGACCAGCCCATCACGGGCCTCTCGGGCGGCAACCAGCAGAAGGTGGCGCTGGCGCGACTGCTGCATCAGGAGGCCGACGTGCTGCTGCTGGACGAGCCGACGCGCGGCATCGACGTGGGCTCGAAGACCGACATCTACGCCCTCATCGGCGAGCTGGCCGCCCAGGGCAAGGCCATCCTCTGGATCTCCAGTTACCTGCCGGAACTGTTGGGCGTGTGCGACTCGCTGGCCGTCATGCACCGGGGCCTGCTGAGCGTCAAGCGGCCCGTGGCCGAGTGGACGCCCGAGGCCATCATGCACGTCGCCACCGGGGGCGAGGAGGCGAGCGGATGAGCCGCGACGCGCCGACGGAACTTCTCCAGCCGCCCGCTCCCGCCGTGCACCGGCGGCTCGCCACCCTCCTGGGGCCCGTGTTCGCCCTGGTGCTCGTCGTGTTCCTCGGCGGCGTGGCCGAATACATCAAGGAAGGCACATTCAACTACTGGTCCCCGCAGAACCAGTTCATGGTCCTGACGCAGAACGTCACGGTGGCCCTGGGCGCCATCGGCATGACGATGGTCATCATCTCGGGCGGCATCGACCTGTCGGCCGGCAGCGTCATCGCCCTGGGGTCGGTTGTGACGGCGTGGGTGATCCGGGAATACGCCCCGCCGGGCGTCGCCAGTTTCGATGACCTGGTGAGCGGCGGGTCGCTGGCCGGCGTCTGGAAGACGGTGATTCTGCTGCCGCTGGCGGCCATGCTCGTGGGCATTTTGGCGGGCGCGGCGGCGGGCGCGACGAACGGCCTGCTGATTACGCGGCTGAAACTGGCGCCGTTCATCATCTCGCTGGGCATGATGCTCTTTGCCCGCGGCGCCGCCATGGGCGTGGCGGAACTCATGCGCATCGACGCCCCACTGAACTGGATCAGCAGCTTCACCAGCGCCAAGGTGTCGCTGTTCCCCCTCCACGTGGGTGGCGTAGGGCTGTTGCCCGAGATCATCGTGCACTGGGGCCCGCTGAACTGGCGCGGCCCGACGGCCATCTCGGTCGCGGTCTTGGTGACCATCGTGCTGGCCGTGGTGGCGGCCATCGTGCTGGCCCGCACGCGGTTCGGCCGGCACATCTTCGCCATCGGCTCGAACGAGGCCACGGCCCGCCTGTGCGGCGTATGGGTGGATCGCACGAAACTGTATACCTATACGCTGGCCGGGGCGCTCTTCGGCCTGGCGGGGGTCGTCGATTTCGGACGCCTCAGCGTCGGCGACTCCAGCACCGCCCAGATGAAGGAACTCGACATCATCGCCGCCGTCGTCATCGGCGGTGGCAGCCTGAACGGCGGCGCGGGCAGCATCCTCGGGTCACTCGTCGGCGCCCTGCTCATGGCCCACCTCACGAACCTCTGCGCCCACCTCGGGTTGCCCATCAACGTCCAGAAGATGGTGCTCGGCGCCGTCCTCGTGGCCGCCGTCACGGTCGACCGCCTCCGCCAGCGCCGACGGCAGTAGGTTCTGAAAGTGGTTCCAAGGCCGACCCCGCCATCTTGCGCGGCGGCCTTCCCAGGCCGCCGCGTGGGAGTGCCATGCGCCCAGGCGCGGTGGCCTGGGAAGGCCACCGCGCGGGCCCCCAAAAGGCCCACGCGGAGTTGACAAAGTAGCCCTACGGGCGAATGAGGCTGCGCCCGTCGAGGTCGTCGGGCACGGGCCGGCCCAAGAGGTCGAGCACCGTCGGCACGACGTCGACGGACCGGACGGGTTCCTGGCGGCGCTCGTGGGCGATGCCCGGCCCGGCCACCAGAAGCACCGTGTACATCTCCACCGGCCCCAGGCCCCCGTGACCGGCCTTGAGTTTGTGGCCGAAGTCCCAGCCGGGGGCCGCGAAGACCGCGATGTCGGCGGCGCGCGGGGCGTCGAAGTACGCCATCATCTGCGGCACGAGGTCGGGGTACTGGGTGTCGGCCGAGGCCTGTAGCCACGCCTCGGGCGTCTGCGGTTTGCCGAGCAGCATGGCGGGTGGCATGGCCTGCGAGTACCCCAGCGGGTCGTCGCCCTGGAGGACCCGGTACGAGACGTCGCGGGCCTGGGGCGAGGCCCGGGCCAGTTCCGCCAGGCCCTTCTTCGTGACCAGGTGGACGCGGTCCGGTCCCGGCTGGTAGGCCACCAGGTCCACGGCCTCGGCGTCGCGCAGGGTCTGGATGAGGTCGACGCGCCGGCCGTCGCGCGTGGGGTAAGCGCGCAGGTCTTCGGGTCTCGGCCGCGCGAGCCAGTTCTCGAACTCCGTCTTGCCGGACTCTGCCGCCTGGGCGCGAGGCCGCCGCAGGTACAGCGCCCAGTACCGGTCGCCCGACCCGGCGAGGACGCACGAGAATTTCTGGTAGTAGCCCAGGCGGAACTCGAACCCTATGTCGTCGGCGAAGGCGTGCTCGGGCATCTTCAGGCGGACCTCGTTGCGGAGGAACTTCTCGATGGGCCAGTGGCGGACCACGTCGGTCATGCCGTGGTCGGACACCAGGACGATGACGGTCTTCTCGAGCCGCCCGGCCGCCTCCAGGTCCCTCAGGACGCGGCCGATGTGGGCCTGGGCGTGTTCGATGGCCTTCTCGTACGCCTCCGACGAGACGCCCGACCGGTACGCCTCCATGTCCGGCGCCAGCAGGTACGCGATGACGAAGGTCGGGAACCGCCCCTGGACCCGGGTCACGTGCGAGACGATGTCGAACCGCCACAGGGCGAGGCGGTCCACCAGGTCGTACCACCCGAAGTAGTACGGCGGGCCGGCGGTGGTCCAGTTCTCCACGAACTTGGTCGCGCCGCGGTGGGCCTGGAAGAACAGGCTCATCGTCGTGGCGTCGGGCAGCCGCTCGAAGATCGTCGGCGCCGTGTAGTCGCCGTCGAGCGTGTTCTTCTGGTTCACCTCCTCGTAATCGCGCCAGAACAGGCGGTTGCGGTCGAACCAGTTGATGCCCGTGATGCCGTGGCGGCCGACGAACCGGCCCGTCACCAGCGACGTCTCGTTGGCCAGCGTCACGCTGGGCACGTTGGCGACGCACCGCGTCGAGTAGAGGCCGCGGTCGACGAAGTACTTCTTGATCATCGGCAGGCGGCCGTCCTGGAGCATCCGGTCGAACACGCCGGCGTTGACGCCGTCGACGAAGAAGACGATGGCCGACGTGCCCTCCTCGGTCCCCGGCGGCGGAAAGTCGAAGCCGAAGGTGGCCCGGCGCTCGTCGTGCCAGGCGCCGCACCCCGCCAAGGCGCACGCCGCCGCCAGGGCCAGGAGAAGCGCCGGGAGGCTACTCGGGCCGACCGAAGTCGTGCGCGGTCGGTCCCTGCGCCGACCGTGCCCACGTGCACCGCTTCGCGGCGGGTGCGGGGACCCGCCGCGCACGAGCGTCGCAGCAGTTGTGCCGGACCGCTTAGTCCTACAACGCACCTTGTCGCGCGGCGGCCTTCCCAGGCCGCCGCGATCGGGCCTGACGCATGTTCCTGGCGGCCTAGGAAGGCCGCCAGGCGG
>DATKZB010000300.1:0-3882 GCA_035528235.1 Phycisphaerae bacterium | reverse complement strand
CCCGCGGCGGCCCGCCGGTGGCGGGCGACCACCTGCTTGGCGGCGGCCGGGATGGCGATCGTTACGAACATGGTCAATGCCTTTTAACGCTCAACTAGCCCCCGATGGCAATCGGGGGCGGCACGCCCCCCCCCGTTGCCACGGGGGGCTAATCAGGGCGTTTCCCGTCAGGCCAGGAGCCTCCGGTACCGGTCCATCACCGTGCGGACGCCGGGCAGGAGTTCGTCGCGGGCCTCGTGCGAGACCGACCCGCCGCGGCTGCTCTCACCGCTTCGCCCGAGGCGCGAACGCCGCTGCCACTGGAACCCCGCCTGCACCAGGCACGCCTCGACGACGTCGCCGGGCAGGAGGACGTCGGTCCGCGTCCAGTTGTCCGGATCGGCCGGCGGCGGCGTCGTGGAACTGGCGATGTCGCCGGCGGCCGTCCAAACGCAAGAGTCGTAGAGAACCTGGTCGTCCTCGTCGTAGGCCGTCCCCGACGCCCAGGCGCCCGGGACGTAACCCTCGGCGTCGAACACGTCGGGTCCCGTGTACCCGGCCGTGTACGTGACGCGGAGCGACGGGTGGCCGCTGAGCCACGCCCCGACCCGCGTCAGGCGGCCCGAGCCGTAGTCGAGCGTGAAGTCGTCGTCTTCGGCCAGGGCCGTCGCGCCGGACCAGTCGTTGTAGAGGGCCTCGACGGCCTCGGCGATCGCCACGACGGGGTAGGCCGGCAGCCAGAGATAGACGGTCGAAGAGCGCCGGATGCTGAAGGCGTGGACGCGGGACGCCTTCTCGAAACACGGGACGCCGCCCGAGACCCGCCCCGCGTACCGCGCCAGGTCCGCCGACACGGCCGCCAGGAGGCGAGTCACGTCCGTCTCGTCGGCGTCGGCGACGCCGTAGCGCGTCTGAAACCTGTTCCACGTTGCGAGCACGTCACGACTCCTTTGGGCCGCGGCGGGATCAGAAAGGCGTCAATCACGCCCGCCGAATCGTTCTTATGTGGCTAAAAATCTCCGAGATTGGTCCAGGTCAAGGTAAGCGTGCCCGTCACGGCCACGGTGGCAGCGCCCGTGCCAACGGTGGCCGCGGCCACATTGACGTAGAGGCCCACGGGGGTGCCCGTCCCGTCTATGGAGAGCGCGCTTGCGAGGCGCTGGTGGACCGTTGCGGCCAGCGTTTGAGATGGGACGACGTTCGCTTGCGTACCGTCGAGTGTCGCGTCCGTCGCTTCAACGGCCGTACCGACACCCATCACGGGGGTTCCGAGCGCCCCTCCGCCGAAGGCCGCGTCCGCGTTTAGGACCGCCCCCAGAATAAGGATGTCCCCTGCCGGGAAGTCGTAGACCTTGATGCCGGCCCAGGACGGGTCCGTGTCGGCCAAATCGAGGTCGTTTGCGCCGGTCAGGGTAAACGTCAACACCGTCTTGTGTACGATGTCATTTCCGCTTTCGGACGCCGTACACTTCCCCGACACGACCGTACCCGAGCCGGTGACGATCGCCCCCGCGCCGACGTTGTTCTCTACAAGTGCGGTTGCACCGCTCATCGAGACCGAGACGCCGCTGATAAGCTCGTTGTTGCGCACGACGTTGCTGTAAGCCCCCGACCCAAGGAGAATGCAGGTCGTGCCGGTATTGAATGCGCATCCCTCGATGTTTGCGTAGTCCCCCGTAGCCGCAACGCTCACCTGGGTCGTTCCGCCAACGAAAGAGACTCCGCGAAGCATGTTCCTTTGCTCGACCAACTCCATCCCGGTCGTGCAGGCAGAAACCAGCCCGCCCGTCACGGCGTTGGCCCTGCTCCCGAGAACCGCCCCCGTCGTGCAAAGTTGGAAGAGGTTGCCGGTCAGAACGTGGTTCGTGTTGGTTGTTTCTCTGCCGCTCGCCACCGAGACTTGAAATCCGGTCGCTATTGAGGAAAATACATTCCCCGTTATAACCCAATTGACTCCCGAACCGTTGGCGTGGTCGCGCGCGGGAATCAGGATGCCGACGTTGGAAGTGTTGAGGGTCGCGTGGCCTTTCGTAAACGAACACGACGTGACCTGCGTGCGGTTTGTCATCGCCGCGGCTCCGGCCGAGATGCCGTAACAGGAAGCGGGTATGACAAAATAGGTATTGCACACCCTGACGGCTGATGCGTCGGCGAGATAGAGTCCGGCCTTGCCGGTTGACCAGAGGGCCACCGCGTCTGCCGCATCGACCAGCGAGTAGTCGCCGCCGTTCAACTCGCAGTTGATTATCTCGGACCCCCCACAAGCGTCCAGGGCGATTGCGTGGCCGTCCACCGTGATGACCTTCATGTTGCTTATTTTGATGTTTCCGCCGCCGGTCGCTCGGATGCCGTCGGACCCGGTCCATTCAACCCAGCCGGTCTGAATGATGTTTCCCCACCCGCTCCCAAGGTCCATTCCCCGCTCGGCGCAACTCTGAACGACGAAGTTGTCGAAGTACGCGTCGATCATCTTGTTTGTCGCGCTGAATCCGTCCCCGGCGTAGTTCCCCTGGAGGGACACGTCCGTCCGTGCCTTCCAGTAGGTCGCGTCCTCAACCGCCGTTCGCACCCCGATATGGCCGCCCAGACCGGAGGCGGCATCGGCGTTGACCGCCACCAGCCCGGCTGCGATGAAGTCGTCTGTGTGGGCCACCAGCGTCGTGCGGCCGGAATCCGAGTAGAAGTCGATGCGCCACGTGGGCGTTGCATCGACCTTCACGATGGACAGGTACAGGCGGCCGGTTGCGGCCTCTGTGTTGCCCGCCCCGGCACCCGTAATGCGATGGGCGGCAGCCAGGTAGGACGTAAAGAGGCTGGCCCCGTAATACGCCTTCCATTTCCGGCCATTGATCTGAAGGTTGGACAGGCGGAATCCGCCCGTGGCCGTGGCGACATCGTGGTCCAGGACGCTGCTGTTGAGGCCCTCGGCGGCGTAGAGCACGGTGGCGTAGTGGCCCGCTCCGCGGAGATGGAGGTAGTCGATCACGTCGATGGTTGCGGCGATGTGGAAGGTCCCCTCGCTCAGGCGTACCTCTCCACCGCACGCCGGGAGTGCGTCGATGGCGGCCTGAATCTGTACGTCATCAGCGGTCCCGTCGCAGACGTAGTCGGCCGTGGCGAGAACCTTTGCGGGAGCACCTGACGCCGCGACGACGATCTCGGCGTGGGCGACCCCGGCGGTCATCTTGTCGGCCGTCACGGCGTCGTCCACGATGTTCGCCGTATCGACCCGCCACAGGCCGCCCGTCCACAGGGCCGCACCGGCGGCCACGGCGACGAGTACGGCGATGGTTGGCAGACGTTTCATCGGCCCGATCTCCTACCAGACGCTGATCCGCAGGTTCGTGTAGTTGTTCCCGGCCGACAGGTTCTTGCCCTGGATCGCCACGGCGCTCGTCGTCGCGAGCCCCTCGAAGAGCCGCTCGGTGTTGGGCGGCATGGCGAAGTGGTCGGTCGTGCCGCCGTCGAGGCTGACGACGGCGCCGTTGTCGGCGACCGAAACGTGCAGATAATGGCACACGCGGGCCGGCGACGTGGCGACCGTGGCGTAGGCGTCGGCGCCCGTCGCATCGACGCCGTAGACCGGCAGGCCGGAGGAGGGGACGATCTTGCACCGGTCCGTCTCGTCCCAGTCGTCGATCGCCGCCAGGCTCGTTGCGGCGGCGGCCAGGTTCCCGCCCGATTCCATCGCCGGGTCGACCGCCACGCCGGCGGTCGTCACGAGCAGGGCCCGGCTGTGCTTGCCGGCGTTGGCCTCTTCGCTGTCCGCCCGGAGAAAGGCCACGGCTCCCGCCAGGGCGAGGCCCGCCAGGGCGAGCGCCCATCGGTTCATGCGTCGCATCTATGGACCTCCTTTGTTTCGTCGCCGCCGACGGCCTTGTCCCGCGGGGCGCGGGCCTGGCG
>DATKZB010000299.1:0-31237 GCA_035528235.1 Phycisphaerae bacterium | reverse complement strand
GCTCGTCACTATCGGGGTGGCATGCCCGCGGCATCCGTTCCGCGGGCATGCATGCCCACGCAAAGGCGGCGTGGGCATGCCACCCGGGTATCCATCACTTGGTGTGTAACAAGAGCATTACTTTCCGGCCGGCGCCGCCTTGGCCCGTGTCGGCAGGCTGAAGACGATCCCGACGGCCAGGAGGACGATGCCGACGACCATCGCCCCGAACTGGAACCTGGGGTCGGTGAACCGGGCCACGTTGGCCACGATGGGCGGCAGGGCCGAGGCGGGCGGGGCCGGCGGGGCCGGCGGCCCGGCGGTTCCGGCGCGGAGCCGCTGGGGCAGGGGCAGGGCCTCTTCGCCCGGCCGGCGGACGTTCTGGTCGCGGACGGCCACCGCCTCGATGTACACCGGGTCGTTCTCCAGGGCGTGGGCCGACGCCGCCAGTTGGCTGTGGGCCTCCTTGAGGGCGGCGACCTCGGTCTCCATGATGCCACAGTGACGTTCGATGGCCAGGCGGCGCTCGGCCTCCGGGCCGAGAACCGCCAGGGCGATCAGCGTCACGCCCGCCAGACAGGCCGGCCAGTAGATCCACCCGCTGCCCAGCCGTCGGGACCAGATGTCGAGATGGTTCATGCCTTTTTCCACAGGGTACCGCCGTACCGGGCGGTGTCGCCCAGGGCTTCCTCGATACGGAGTAACTGGTTGTATTTGGCGACGCGTTCGGTGCGGCACAGGCCGCCGGTCTTGATCTGGCCCACGCCGGTGGCCACCGCCAGGTCGGCAATGGTCGTGTCCTCGGTCTCGCCGCTACGGTGGCTGACGACGGCCGTATAGCCCGCGCGGCGTGCCATGTCGACGGCGGCCAACGTCTCGGTCAGCGTGCCGATCTGGTTGACCTTGATGAGGATGCTGTTGGCGATGCCCTCCGCCAGACCGCGGGCCAGCCGCTGGGTGCTGGTGACGAACAGGTCGTCGCCGACGAGTTGCAGGCGATGGCCGAGGCGCTCGGTGAGGAGTTTCCAGCCCTTCCAATCGTCCTCGGCCATGCCGTCTTCGAGGCTGCACAGGGGATACTTGGCGGCCCAGTCGGCCCAGAAATCGACCATCTGGGTGGCTGTCAGGCGCCGGTCCTGGCTGGCCAGGCGGTACTTGCCGCCCTTGTAGAACTGGCTGGCGGCCGGGTCGAGGGCCAGCCAGACGTCCTTGCCCGCCTTGTAGCCGGCGGCCGAGACGGCCTCCAGGACCAGGGCGACGGCCTCCTCGTTGCCGCCCTTGAGGTCGGGCGCGTAACCGCCTTCATCGCCCACGGCGGTCGAATAGCCCTTCCGGTCGAGGACGCCATCGAGGGCGTGGAAGATCTCGCAGGCCATCCGCAGGCTTTCGCGGAAACTCGTGGCCCCCACGGGCATGACCATGATTTCCTGGAAGTCGATGGCGAAGTCGGCGTGCACGCCGCCGTTCATGATGTTGCACATCGGGACGGGCAGGATGCGGGCCGCCGGGCCGCCCAGGTACTTCCACAGGGGCAAATCCGCCGCGGCCGCGGCGGCGCGGGCCACCGCCAGGCTCACGCCCAGGATGGCGTTGGCGCCCAGCCGGGCCTTCTGGGGCGTGCCGTCCAGGGCGATCATCGTCTCGTCGACGGCCGGCTGGTCGCGGGCGTCCATCCCCGTGACCTTGGGCCCGATGAGCAGGTTGACGTTCTGGACGGCCTTCGTGACGCCCAGGCCGCCGTACCGTTTCGGGTCGCCGTCGTGGACCTGGACGGCCGCGTGTTTGCCGGTCGAGGCGCCGGTGGGGACCGATGAGCGTCCGACGGCGCCACCGGCCAGCAGGACGTCGACCTCGACGGTGGGGTTTCCGCGCGAGTCGAGGATCTCTCGGGCGCGGACGCAACGGATAGTGCTCGACATGGCGACAGACGCTCCTCGCGGCGCGGGGTCTCGGGTGCCCTCGCTCGGACACGACGATGCTGTTTTATCGGACGTTGGCCCCACGCCACTTCAGACGAAAATCGGCCCGCCCGCCGGCCCCGCCGAACCGCCGACACCGGCGCGCCTACCCGGCGGTTCTATCGTACAGGGCCACGTGTTCCACGGCGGCCTTTCAGGGACTTGCTCGCCTTGCCTTCCCTAGGCAGGCCCGCCTCGGGCGGGGG
Source organism: Phycisphaerae bacterium (assembly GCA_035528235.1). Taxonomy (GTDB): domain Bacteria; phylum Planctomycetota; class Phycisphaerae; order FEN-1346; family FEN-1346; genus DATKZB01. Next base: position 29,094 of record DATKZB010000299.1, on the reverse strand, counting down.
CGGGCCGCCGTGGTGGGCTCTGAGGCGCCGACGTAGGGGCACGACATGTCGTGCCCCTACAACGGCACATCGCACGCGGAAACGGGAGGGCACCATGATGCACGTCAACTCCGGTCTGTTGCTGCCGGTGGCCGTAGCGGTCGCGGCGTTTCTGATGGTGACACCGGCCGGTGGCGCGGCCGAGGGTCAGGGATCGGCCGAGATGCTCAAGGCGCTCCGCCCGGGCCATCCGCGGATCCTCGTGACGAGCGAATCGGTCCAGGCCCTGCGCCAGGGCGTCGAGACCGACGCCGCCATGAAGAAGATGTTCGACGCCGTTCGGCGCGACGCCGATCGCCTCATCGACGCCCCGACGGTCGAGTTCAAGATCGTTGGCCCCCGCCTGCTTACGCAGAGCCGCCGGTGTCTGGACCGCGTTCAGACGCTCGGCCTCGTGTACCTGCTGACGGGCGACGCGAAGTACGCGGCACGGGCCATGAAGGAACTGGAGGCGGCGGCCGCCTTCCCGCACTGGAACCCGTCGCACTTTCTCGACACGGCCGAGATGTCGTGCGCCTTCGGCATCGGCTACGATTGGCTCCACGCCTGGCTGAACGACGGCCAGCGCGCGGCCCTGCGCACGGCGCTGGTCGAGAAGGGCCTGAAACCCGGCCTGGAGGCCTATCGCGGCAAGGCCCCGTGGGGCTGGTGGACGCGGGCCCATCACAACTGGAGCCAGGTCTGCAACGGCGGTCTGGCGGTGGGGGCCCTGGCCATTGCCGACGAAGAGGCCGACGTGGCCGGCGAGATCCTGGCCTCGGGTCTGAAGGCCGTCGGGCCCGCCATGGCCAACTTCGGGCCAGACGGATCCTGGAACGAGGGGCCCGGGTACTGGGGCTACACGCTCATGTATACATCGTATTACCTGGCGGCCCTCGACTCGGCCCTCGGGTCGATGCAGAATCTGGAGAAGGCGCCGGGCCTCGACCTGGCGGGCACGTTCCGCGTGTACTTCGTCGGGCCGACGAACCGGACGTTCAACTTCGCCGACGCCGGCGACGGCGCCGGGTCGCCCCCCTCCATGTTCTTCCTGGCCCGGACGTTCAAGCAGCCGCTCTACGCGTGGCACGAGCGCGAGCGGATGCGCCCCAGCGCCCTGGACCTGGTGTGGTACGTGGCCGAGGGGCAGGGCCCCGAGGCGGCGGGCCTCGCGCTGCACAAGCATTTCCGCCGCGACGACATCGTGTTCCTCCGCAGCGCCTGGGAGGACACCGAGGCCCTCTGGGTCGGCTTCAAGGGCGGCGACAACCGGGCCAACCACAGCCATCTGGACCTGGGGTCGTTCGTCCTCGACGCCCTCGGCCGGCGATGGGCCGAGGACCTGGGCGGCGACGACTACAACCTGCCCGGGTACTTCGGCGGCAAACGGTGGACGTACTACCGCCTGAGGACCGAGTCGCACAACACCCTCCTCATCAACGGGGCCAACCAGGCCACCGCCGCCAAGGCCCCCATCGTGGCCTTTGCCGACGCCCCCGACGACGCCCGCGCCGTGGCCGACCTCTCGGCCGCGTATCCCATGGCCAAGCGCGTGCATCGCGGCATGGCGATGATCGGTCGCAAGTGCGTCCTGGTGCAGGACGAGGTCCAGGCCGACCAGCCCGTCGACGTGCTCTGGGGCATGGTGACCCGCGCCAAGGTCGAGCCGAAAGGCGCGGCCGCCGTCCTCGAGATGAAGGGCAAACGCCTGTATGGCCGCATCCTCGCCCCCGAGGGTGCTACGATCGACACCGTGAGCGCCAACCCCAAGCCGCCCGAACGCCAGCAGGCCGACGCCGTGAAACTGGTCGTGCGGCTGCCGGGCAAGACGAAGGACGTGCGGCTGGTGGTGGTCTTTTCGCCCGACCCGGCAGCGGCCGCGGCCGTGGCCATCCAGCCCCTGGCCGACTGGCCCGGCGCCGCCAAGTGAGCGTGTGCGGCGCCAGCCTCTTAGCCGCGACCCGACAGGGGAGCGGGTGAGCCTCTCCGCGGCCCAACGGGCCCTGTCGCGATTTGATTTGAATCGCCGCGGCGGCGGCGCTATAATCCGCGTCGGTGTTTCGCACGTGCCTCGCGGCACGGTCTCGTCGGGAGGGAGGACTCGGTCATGACGATTGCGTCAGGACGGCTGTGGCGGGTGTTGGCGATGGGGTTGGCGGCAACGCTGCTGGTGGCGGCCGGTTGCAGCACGACCCCGCCTTCGGAGGACGAGGAGAAGGCCCCGCCCGGGCCCAAGCCGGCCACCACCGGCCCGCACGCCTCGCTCCTGAAACTGCTGCCCGGCAACGCCGACGTCGGCGACTGGAAGGCCGGCGCCCCCGCGAAGGTGTATGGCCCCGCGGCCAACACGGCCGACGGCGTTGAGCCCCTGGAGGCCGACCTGGGCCAGGCGGCGGCGGCGTACCGGCTGTACGATTACGTCAAGTCGGCCACGCGGGCGTACGTGCGCGGCGCGGCGGGCGAGGGCGTGACGCTGCGGATCTTCGAGATGAAGACGCCGTCGGAGGCGTTCGGCGCGTTCAGCGTCCGCGCCAGCGGCGACCAGTTTCCGCTGGTGGGCCTGGCGGCGCGGATGAGCAACCGGGCCCTGGGGTTCGTCAAGGGGGCGTACTTCGTGGCCATCGAGTACAGCGGCACGAACGACTCGGCGCCGGTGCTCATGGAGTTCGGCCGGTGGATTGCCGACCAGATTACCTCGCCCGGGTACCGGCCCGCCGTGCTCGAGACGTTCCCCCTCGGGTCCGTCCAGGGCGAGCGATACTATCTGCATAAGTTCGAGACGCTGGCCTCGCTGCCGTTCGTGCCCAAGGGCGACCCCACCACGATGGCCCGCATGCTCGATCTCGGCAACGAGACGGACGTCGCCATCATGGGCTACCCCACCGGCACGATGGGCGTGCTGAACTACCTGTTCGTCATCCGGTACCCCAGCGGCGTGGACGCCAGCGCCGCCTACACGGCGTACGAGGGGTACCTGGCCAACAGTACGAACGCGGCCGAGCACAACGTGGCGGTGGCGCCGCCGGCGGGCTCGTACGTGGCCGGGACGTTCAACGCCGAGGAGAACTCGGTCAAGGACCAGTTGGCCAAACTGCTGGCGGGCCTGGGCGGTTGAAGGCCGGTCGGCGTGGCGACAGTTTCGTGCGGCGGGCCTTGGCGGTCCGCCGCGATGTTTGCGCGGCCGGGGGCCGGCAGGCGGCGCCGGGGGGAAGCCCGGGAGTGTTCCGGGTGGCCCGAAAGGGGCCTTGGCGCTAGGGAGAAGGGCGTTGCGGGGGGCCGCGCACGGGATTATCCTTGCTTTTCGGCCCCGCGCTGCCTAAACTCCTCCGTCTTGCACCCAGGGGCGTACGCCGCGCCTATGGGTATGACAGAACGAGTGTATCTGATGAGGGAGGGCACCGTGGCCAAGCATTTCGCGGACCGGATGCTCGATGCGGTCGAGGAAAAACAGGCCCCGCTGTGCGTCGGCCTGGACCCGATGTACGAGCGGATGCCGAAACAGATTCGCGAGATCGCGTCGAAGTCGCGCGGCATCCTGAGCGAGCAGGCGGCCGCGGCCAAGGAGTTCAGCCAGAGCGTCATCGACATCGTGGCCGAGCACGTGCCGTGCGTCAAACTCCAGGCCGCCTGCTTCGAGCGATGCGGGCCCCTGGGCATGCGCGCCTACTTGGAGGTCGTCGACTACGCCCACGAGGCCGGCCTCATGGTCATCGGCGACGTTAAGCGGGCCGACATCGGATCCACCGCCGCGGCCTACGCCGTCGCCCATCTCGAAGAAGCCTTCATCGGCGAAGGCGACGCCGAGCACAGCGTGGCCGTCGACGCCGTCACGGTCAACCCGTACTTCGGCATCGACGGCGTCCAGCCGTTTATCGACGTGGCGAAGCAGGGCGGCCAGGGCGTCATCGTGGTCGTCCGCACCACCAACCCCTCGGCCAAGGACTTCCAGGACTTCAAAGACGAGGAAGGCCGACGCGTCTTCGAACGCGTGGCCGAACGCGTCAACGACTGGGCCAACCAGGCGGGGTGCGTCGGCGATTCCGGCTACAGCCTCGTGGCCGCCGTCGTGGCCGCCACGTATCCCGACGACACGCGCCTCTTGCGCGACCTTATGCCCAACAGCCTTCTGCTGGTGCCCGGCGTCGGCGCCCAGGGAGGCACGCTGGCCGATGCGTCGCTGGCGTTCCACGAGGACGGATGGGGCGGCCTGGTCACGGCGTCGCGCAGCATCATCTACGCATGGGAACGGCCCGAGTACGAGCACCTCGGCGAGGTCAACTGGGAAGACGCGATCGAAGTGGCCATCGTCGACGCCAAGGCCGGCTTGGCCGAGGCCCTGGCCCGCCGGGCCGCCACGGTCTGACCGGGTCGCGGCCGAAAGCAGCACCGGGGTGGCCGGCTCTCGGCGGGCGCGCAGCACCCGTATGGCGAGCGTCTAAGGCAGGTCTCAGGGACCCCTGGCGGACTGGCGGATGGCGGCACCTCACAGCACTCCGAAGGCCGAGCCGGACCGGATGGTCCCGCGCCCGTACCAGGGGCGGGCCGTCACGGTCATGGGACTCGGTCTTTTCGGCGGCGGCGTCGGGGCCGCCCGCTACCTGGCCCGGCAGGGGGCCCGCGTTACCGTGACCGACCTCAAACCGGCCGACGTCCTGGCGCCCAGCGTCGAGGCCCTGCGGGGCCTGCCGATGACGTTCCACCTGGGCGGCCACGACCCGGCCGATTTCACCGGCGCCGAGGTCCTCGTGGTCAGCCCGGCCGTACCAAAGACGTCTCCATATGTGGTAATGGCCGAGAAGGCCGGGGCCGAGATCACCTCCGAGATGAACCTCTTCGTCGAGCGGTGCCCCGCCCCCATCGTCGGCGTCACCGGCTCGAGCGGCAAGAGCACGACGACGGCGCTCGTGGGCGAGATGCTCGCCCTGGCCGGGCCGGTCCGCGTGGGCGGCAACATCGGCAAGAGCCTGCTGGAGGACCTTCCGGACATCCGGCCCCACGAGACGGTCGTCCTGGAACTCTCGAGTTTCCAGCTCGAAGACCTCGGCCGCATCGCCGCCAGCCCCCGGACGGCCGTCGTCACGAACCTCAGCGAGAATCACCTCGACCGCCACGGCACCATGGCGGCGTACATCGACGCCAAGAAGAATATCCTGCGGTTCCAGGGCGCCGGCGGCGCGGTCGTCCTGAATGCCGACGACGCCGAGGTCCGGTCGTGGGGGGCCGAGGCGCGCGGCCGGGTGGTCCTGTTCTCGTCGTGCGAGGTGCTGGCCGAGGGGGTGTTCGCCCAGGAGGGGCAGGTCGTGTTCCGCCTCGGCCAGGGCGAGGAACGCGTCGACCTGGCCGGGCGGCTGCGCCTGCGGGGCCGGCATAACGTGTCGAACGTGCTGGCGGCCGCGGCGGCCGCCAGGCTCCTCGGTGTCACGCCCCATCAGATAGCCGAGGCCGCGGCGGCGATGCAGCCGTTGCCGCACCGCCTCCAGCTCCTCGGTTGGCGCGAGGGCGTGCAGTTCTTCGACGACAGCAAGGCCACGACGCCGCAGGCGGCGGTCGTGGCGATGGACGCATTTGCTGAGCCGATCATCCTGATCGCGGGCGGGTACGACAAGCACTCGGACCCGGCGCCGATGGTGGCGGCGATCCGTCGCCGGGCCAAGGCCGTCATCCTGATTGGGGCGACGGCCGCGGCCCTCCAGCGGGCCATTGGACCGGGCGGGCCCGTCGTGGAACGGGTTGAAGGGTTGGAGGCCGCCGTCGGCCGGGCGGTCGCGCTGGCCGGGACCGGCGACGTCGTGCTGCTGGCGCCCGGGTACGCCAGTTGGGACATGTTCGATAACTACGAACAGCGGGGCGACGTGTTCCGCCAAGCGGCGCTCGACCTGGGCATGAAAGGGTCGCGATGAGGGATATCCTGAGCCGATTCCGCGAAGCCGGACACAAGGGTCAGGCCTGTCGGGCCACGACCTTCTGGTCGTGGAACGACGGGCTCGACCCCGAGGAGATCCGCCGGCAGATTCGCGAGATGGCCCGGGGCGGCCTGGGCGGCCACTTCATGCACGCCCGACGGGGCCGGGCCACGCCGTACCTGGGGTCGGAGTGGATGGAGGCCGTCCGCGTCGCCATCGACGAGGGCCGCCACACCGGCGTCACGCCGTGGCTCTACGACGAGGACGGTTGGCCGAGCGGTTCGAGCTCCGGCCGCGTCTACACCGGCCGCGAGGCCTTCCGCCAGAAACACCTCGTGTGCGAGGATATTCAGTCGGCCGACTGGGAGCCCTCCGAGAGCACGGTGGCGGTGTTCGTGGCCAAACTGGATACCCGGGGGCGGTACGTGTCGTTTCGCCGTCTCCAGGAACCGCGGTCGGCGTGCGGCAAGACGCCCGCCATCGACGAGGGGTTCGTGCACTTCGCCTATCGGACCGGCGAGAACGTCGACGTCTTCAACCGCGAGGCCACCGAGGAGTTTCTCAAGCAGACGTACGAGCGGTACCGCGAGACGGTGGGCGGCGAGTTCGGCCGCGCCGTGCCGGGCATCTTCACCGACGAGCCGCAGTATGCCGGCACCGGCCGGCGCGTACCGTGGTCGCCGGAACTGGCGAAGTTCTTCCGCCGGGCCTGCCGCTACGACCTGCTGGACCGGCTGCCCGAACTGTTCTTCCCGGTGGGCCATTACCGCAAGACCCGGTTCGACTTCTACCAGACCGTGACGCGGCTGTTCCTGCTGGCGTGGACGATGCCCATCTACCAGTGGTGCGATCGGCACGGCCTGAAGTTTACCGGCCACCTGATGGGCGAGGACACGCTGCTGGCGCAGATCCGGCACATCGGCGCCGCCATGCCGCACTACGAGTACATGCACATCCCGGGCATCGATCACCTGGGTCGCGGCCTGGGGAGCCCCGTCCTGGTGAAGCAAGCCGCCAGCGTGGCGGCCCAACTGGGGCGGCCGCGCGTGCTCGGCGAGATGTTCGGCGGCAGCGGCTGGAACGTCAGCCTCGACGACCTGCGTTTTATCGCCGAGTGGCAGTTTGTCCTGGGCGTGAACCTCGTCTGCACCCACCTGGCGGCCTATACGCTCCGCGGGGTGCGGAAACGCGACTGGCCCCCCAGCCTCCACTACCATCAGCCCTGGTGGTCGCACTACTACCTCTGGAACGATTACGTGGCGGCGGTCGTGTCGGCCCTGACGGCGGGTGCGCCCCGGACGGACGTCCTCGTGGTGCACCCGATCGCCAGCGCCTGGGCCGAGTACAGCCCGCTCGACACCCAACCGGTCGAGACGCTCGATAGCCGTCTCCGCGCCCTGGTCGATTTCCTCCTGGGCATTCACGCGGACTTCCACTTCGGCGACGAACTCGTCCTCGAACGGGCCGCCCACGTCACCAAGGGATGCGTCGACGTCGGGGCCTGCAGGTACCGGGCGGTCGTCGTCCCGGACGCCACGAACCTGCGGATGAGCACCGTGCGGCTGCTGAAGCGATTCAGGCAATCGGGCGGGCGGATCGTCTTTGCGGGGCGCGTGCCCAACCTGGTGGACGGCCGGCCGTCGGACGCCGTCACCACACTGGCCAGGAAGTGCAACCGGGTTAACGCGGCGTCGGCCCGCGGCCGCGCCGCCCTGCGACGCCTGCTGGCCCCGCGGCTCCAGGTCCTGAAGGCCGGCGGCCGGGATGCCGACTCGGTCCTGGCCCAGTGGCGGACCGACGGCCAGGAGCACGTCTTCTTCTTCCTGAACACCGACGAGGCCAAGACCGTCCCGGCGAGGCTGAAACTGCCCGTCTCGGGTACGCCGGTCGTCCTGGACGCCAACAGCGGCGAGTGCCGGCTTGCCAAGGCGCGGCTGCATGGCAAGTCGATGACGATCTCGCACACCTTCCGGCCGCGCGAGAGCCTGCTGGTGGCCGTGGTGCCGCCGAAGACGGCGGCCGACGTGCCGCCTCCCGGGAACCAGACGCCGAAACGCCGCCACGTGCTTGCCGGGCGGTGGAACGTCAAGCGCGAGGACCCGAACGCCCTGGTGCTCGACGTGGCGTCGTGGCGGACCGACTCGGGCGAGTACTCCGACCCGTCCCCCGTCCTGGACATCCAGCAGGAACTCCTCCGCCGGGGGGCGCAGGAACTGATTGTCCTGCGGTTCGAGTTCGACTGTGCCATCGCGGAACTCAAGGGCCGCCGGTTCGACATCGTCATGGAGCAGCCCGAGGCCTGCGAGATGTGGTACAACGGGATGCGCGCTCCCCTGGCCGATGCCGGCCCGTACTGGGACACGGCCTTCCGCCGCATCCATGTGACGCCGTACGTCAGGCCGGGCCCCAACGTCATCGAAATCAAGCGTCCGTGGCACGTGGATGCCCGCTGCCGGGCCTTGCTGACGGGGCGCGAGAGCGGCTGGGAAGTCCGGACGGTGGTGCCCGACGTCGAACTCGAGGCGGTCTACCTGGTGGGCGACTTCGGCGTGGCGTTTCCGACGGGCAGCCGCCGGGCGGCCCGCGGGTCGCGATGGGGGCGGGGCCGGCCCAGGCTCGTCGACGAGCCGAAGCGCGTGACCGGAACCGACCTCATCCGGATCGGCTACCCGTTTTTCGCCGGCCGCCTGACGCTGGAACGCGAGGTCACGCTGAAGCGGGAACCGGAGGCCGGGGCCGTCCTGGAATTGCCGAGGCTCAACGCGATTACGGCGACGGTACACGTCAACGGGCAGGAGGCCGGCACCGTGTGGCGGTCGCCCGCGCCGGTGCCGGTTGACGGTCTGCTGGTGCGAGGCCGGAACCACGTGGCCGTCACGCTGACGACCAGCCTGCGGAACCTGCTGGGCCCCCATCACCACGAAGACGGCGAGTTGTACTGGGTGGGCCCGCACTCGTTCACCTCGGGTCGCGGCTGGCCGGGCCGCGGTGCCAAACGCCGGGGGGCGGCCGAGGCCTACAACGTCGTCGATTTCGGCCTGGGCGGCAACGTCGTCCTGCGATACTGACGCCGGATGTCTCGGTCCTCGGGACGCCCCGGGACAGGGGAATAAAAATCAAGCCCTGTCCGCGAGAACGCCGATTTACGCTCAGGCGTGAGCCTGTCGCCGGCGGCTGGCGTCGGCGAGGGCATGGGCGCCGTCCGGCCTGCTCGGGCTGGAACCAGGCGCAGCGAGTGAGCGGGGCTCCACCGTCTTGACACCAGGCGTCATGCATCATACAATGACTAGTGCGCACGAGGGGTCCAGGGGCGAAGCAGGGGGCTGCGAGGCGGGTGAGCGTGGCGAAGGCGGGGATGTTTCCCTGCGGTTCGGCGGGCCGACGCCCGGCGGACGCGCGGGAACCCACCGGCGAACTCCCACAACGACACCAACCGTCCAAGCGACCTCGGGGCAAAGGAGCAGGCACTTGGGTACTGGCCAACGCATCGGGTTTGGGCTCCTGGCCGCTATCGCCATCGCGGGTCTCGTCTTGTCCGGCTGTGGCCAGAACGAACTGGGCCGCTACACCGGCTACCGGACCAACATGTGGGTCGTCAAGGACCCCAAACGGGTCCGCAACCAGATCGTCAAGTCCGAGAACTACTGGATTCAGAAGGAAGTTGAGCCCGAGGAACAGTTCCCCGGCCCGACGCCCGACGACCTGCAATCCCCCGAAGACGACTACATCCTCGGCTCCGGCGACCTCATCGACCTGACGGTCTTTGAACTGATGGCCCCCGGCCAGCCCTACGTGACGCGCCAGCGCATCAGCCAGAGCGGCCAGATTACGTTTCCGTACCTGGGCACGATCAAGTGTTCGGGCCTGACGACCCGCGGCCTGGAAGAAAAACTGGGCGACCTCCTGGAACCCGATTACCTGGTCGACCCGCAGGTCACGGTCTTCGTGACGGAGTACCGGAACCTGAACGTGTCGGTCCTGAACGGCGTGATGCGCGCGGGCCTGTACCCGATGGCCAAGCAGGACATGACCCTCCTGGAGGTGGTCGCGATGGCCGGCGGCGTCCTTCAGTTGGTCGAGGACTTCGGGTACATCATCCGCGAGTACTCGCCCGAGGAAGCCGACATGCTGTCGATTGAGGGCGGGGTCGCGCCCGCCCCGAAGCCCGGTGAGGGCGACCAACCGGCCGCCGCGCCCGCCGAGGCCGCGCCCGCGGAGAAGGCCGCGCCCGCCGAGGCCGCGCCCGCTGAGGCCGCGCCTGCTGAGGCCGCGCCGGCCGAGAAGGCGGCGCCCGGCTCGGTGTCTCCGGCGCCGACCGCGAGCGATCCGGCCTCGGCGCCCACGCCGAAGGCCCCCGACGAAGCCACCACGAAGGAGGTCCGTCAACTCCTCGAGAAGATGGCCGAGGGCGAGATGCCCGAGGTCAAGAAGATCGAGGCGGCCGAGGCGGCTGCCCCGGCGACGAAGCCCGGGCCGACCGGCCCCAAGCCGGCCGGCGATGACGAGGAACTCGGACGCTGGATCTGGTCCGACGGCAAGTGGGTCCAGATCAAGGCCCCCAAACCGGCCGCCGGAACCCAACCGACCCCGCCCGCCAAGCCCGCCGAGCCGGCCAAGCCGGCCGACGAGGATCAACCGGCCGAGCCCGTCCGGGTGGCCGAGACCCCCGCCCAGGGCGACGCGGGTGTGACCGAGAGCGCCCGGCTGGCGCTGGAGAGCAAACTGCGGCGCCTGGGCGTCGTCCAGGGCAGCGGTCAACTCCGACGGATCATCCGGTTCGACGTCCGGGCCCTCCAGGCCGGCGACCCGACCCAGAACATCGTGCTGCGCGACGGCGACATCATCACGATTCCGGCGCCGCCGGTGGGCGACTTCTACATGGCGGGCGAGGTGGCCCGTCCCGGCGTCTACAGCCTGACCGGCCGCAAGATCACCCTCCTTCAGGCGGTGGCGGCCGCCGGCGGCCTGACGGCCGTGGCCGTGCCGTGGCGGACCGAACTGGTCCGACGCATCTCGGAAACCGAAGAAGAGATCATCTACGTGGACCTGGCCAAGGTCTCGCGGGGTGAGGCGCCCGACTTCTACGTCCAGCCCGAAGACCAGGTTCGGGTCGGAACCGACCAGGGCGCGGTGTACAGCGCGGTCTTGCGAAACGCCTTCCGGGCTACCTATGGCATCGGGTCTGTGTACGACATGAACTTTGCCGACTTCTACCCCTGGACCGACCGGGCGCGTCCTATCTTTGATCAACTATTCTAGTCGGGGCGCCCGGCATGGTCCCGCCGGGCCGGACCCGCGCGATCGCCCAGGTCAAGGTCATCCCGGAAAGGAAGCCGATTGGCTGCGGTCGATACGGCAAGCGGCGACGTGGCGGCACCCGGCGCGGCAGTCCTGCCGACGGCCGAGTGGGACTGGAACCGCCTGCTGACGCCCCGCGTCGTTTTCCTGATCCTGCCCGTGGTGGCCCTGGTGGGCTGGGCGTATCCGTACTGGTTTCCGGGCAACCGGTGGGAACTGACGTGGCGTAACTCCAGCGCCTGGGGCCACGCGTACCTCATTCCGTTCATCGCGGTGCTGATCGCTCACTACCGCCTGAAAGAACGGGCCCCCCGCCGCATCGAGCCGTGCATCTGGGGGCTGGGGCTCATCCTGGCCGGTTTCGTCTTCCGCATCTGGTCGCGGGTGCTGAAGTACGGGTACCCGGGCGAAGCGACGTTTCTGCTCGTCGTGGCAGGGGTGGTGCTGCTCTTGCTGGGCTGGCAGATGTTCAAGGCCCTGTGGATTCCGGTGGTGTACCTGGGGCTGATGATTCCGTGGGACGCGAAGTACTACGAGCAGATCGCGCTGCCGCTTCAGACGCTGGCGGCGGCGGCGGCCGAGAAGATCCTCATGATTCTGGGCATGGCCGTCGAGCGGCGGGTCAACGACCTGGAGTTGGCGAGCGGCAGGATTACCGTGGCCGAGGCGTGTAGCGGTCTGCACCTGTTGTTTGCGTTCGTGGCCCTGGGCGTGATGATGGCGTTCATCTACCGACGCCCGCTCTGGGAGCGGGTCATCATCATGGCCTCCAGCGTGCCCATCGCGGTCTTCTGCAACATGATCCGCGTCACGCTGATGGCCATTGCGAGCGATCATCTGTACTTCGAGGCCAAGGGACTGGCGCTCGGCACGCCGTCTTGGAGCGTGTACGCGCCCCGGCTGGTCTCGTGGTCGGCGGTCAGTTGGGGCGGGCTGGCCCTGGTGGCGCTGGGCCTGTTTCAACTGCTGCGGCTGTTCGACCTGGAAGACTGGCGGCGGCACAAGCGGGCCCTGCTGGCGGTGCTGGGGTGGGTGGTCGGCGGCATCGTCTGGGTGTTCTGGTTCTCCGAGATCCGCCTGGGGTACACCGAGCCCGCCCAACTGGAGGAGGTCCGGCAGCAGGTCCTGAACCCCGAGAGCGTGCCGCACCAGGCCTTCGGCTTCGCCATGCTGGGACTGGCCTTCCTTATCATGTGGGCCGAACTGAAGGTCATCGACATGTTCTTCATTGAGGAAGAGAAGGGCTCCGGCCGCGACGCCTCGACCGCCCCGGGCAAGGCCGGTGCCGAACCGGCGGCGTGACGAGCGTCTGGATAGGCAGGCGATGGACACGAAGGGTGCGACAATCCGGCGCGGTTGGGCATGGGTGGCAGCCGCCATGTTGGTGGTGGCGCTGGTGCTGGCGCTCGTCGATGCGCTCAGTGGCGCCTCGGCGTCCGTTCTGGCCTGGCTGGGCGTGGCGGCGGCCGCCGTCGGGGCGGTTCTGCTCGTGCTGGCGACCCGGGAACGGCCGTGGTCGGCGTGGGCTCTCGTGGCGGCCATGGTTCCGGTGGCGTACCTGGTGTTGAGCACGGCCCCCGTTGCCGTGACGCGCGAGGCCCTGCCGGTGGCGCGGCTGCTGGTGGCGCTGGCGTCCGTGGGGGCGTACATGGCAGCGGCGGCTCCGCTGGCGTCGCGCGGGATGTACGGCGTGGGGTGCGCGTGCCTGGGCGTGGGGGCGGTGTTCTTCCTGGTGTGGGAGCCGCCGCCGCCGAAACCCGTCCCGATCCGCCAGCCGCTCGTCGCCTTGAAGGACAAACTGCTGGCCCGGATGCCCGGATGGAAGGGCGAGCACACCCGCCTGCCCGAGGCCACCGAAAAGGTGCTCGGGGCCGACGAGTACCTGAACCTGGCCCTGAAGTCGCCCGACGGCGAGTACCAGGTCCTGGTGTTCGTCACGTACAACGCCAACGCCATGTCGAACATCCCGCACGTGCCGTGGGTGTGCATGACGCAGGCCGGGTTCCGGCTGGTGGCGATCCGCCAGGACGACATCCAGCACCCGTCGAAGCCGGGCAAGGAGGTCCGGGCCAACGTCATTTACTTCGAGCCTGGCGAGGACATGGGCCGGCAGCGGGCCCTGATGTTCCAGTATTTCAACGTGGGCGGCACGTACGAGTGGAACCGGCAACTGGCGCGGATCATGGCCACGTCGGGGGCGATCGGGCGTCGCGGCAGTTACCTGTCGCAGACGCAGGTGGCGGTGTGGTTCCCGCCGTCGGAGGCCGGGGACCCGCTGGCCAAGGATGGCGCGGCGTACCAGATCGGACTGAAGTTCCTGAGCGTGCTCATCCCGCTCTTGGAGAACGAGCACTATCCGGACCTCGCCGGCGAAGGTCGTGCCGGCCGGGGCCCGCCGGCGACCGCGCCGCGGGCCGGGTCGAGGTCGGACTGAAGGAGGTCAGCCGCACATGGCACGCAAACTCAACAAACGATTGCTCGGCATGGTCGCCCTGTTTGTCGGCGTGCCGGTGGTGGTGGTCCTGTTTCTGGTGTTCAGCGGCATGCTGTCGACCGGTGACCCGAAGGTCTACTTCGAGGACGCCAAGACGTTTTACGAGAACGAGGAGTACGCCCAGGCGTGGATCGCCATCCGCAACGCCGTCAAGACCCGCGGGGGCAATCGGGACCCGGACATCACGTTCCTCATGTCCCAGATTGCCATGAAGCAGAAGCCGCCTTCGGTCGGCCAGGCCCTCCAGGCCCTTCGGACGACCGTGGCCCTGAAGCCCGACCACGTGGAGGCCCAACGCCGCCTGGCCGAACTCTACCTGGCCGTCCGCTACTGGAAAGAGGCCAAGGCCGAGATCAATCGCCTCATTGAACTGGACCCGACCTTTGGCAAGGCGTACCTGTGGGGCGGTGTCGTGGAGATGGGGTTGGCCGACGCCGAAGCCCTTCAGGCCAAGAAGGTGCCTTACTACGAGGCGGCCGCCGAGTTCTGCCGCGCGGGCCTCGACAGGGCCCCCGACCTGTTCGAACTGTACCGCCTCCTGGCCCAGATCCACACCCGGCTGAACCAGGAAGCGGAGGTGGACAAGGTCATCGACCTGGCCCTTGCCAACAACCCGATCAGCGCCGACGCCTACATCCTCAAGGCCAGCCGCCTGCTTGGCAACAAGCAGACCGACGAGGCCATGAAAATCCTCAAACTGGGTATCGAGAAAGCCGGCCAAAGCGCCCGCCTGTACGTGGCCCTGGGCGAGGTGGCCGTCCGTGAGAACGACAGCGACGCCGCCAAGGAGTACTTCACCGGGGCCGTGGCGGCCGATCCCACCGACGAGACCGGGTACCTGCGGCTGGCCAGCATCTACCGGCTCGAACGCGACAACGAGAAGGCCATCGGCACCCTGGAGCAAGGCTTGGCCGAGTTGCCGGAGTCCATGACGCTCCTGGCCCAGGAGGCCGACCTGTACCTGGAAATGGGCCAGAACGAGAAGGCCGACGAACTCATCGCGCGGCTCGAGAAAGGCGACACCCGGCCCGGCGTGGTCGCGTATCTGAAGGGCAAGCGGGCCATGATCGGACGCCAGATCCGCCAGGCTATCACCTACCTGGAACAGGCCCGCGACCTCCAGATGGGGCCGCAGAGCCGGTTGCTCCTGGGCCGGGCGTACCTGATGGCCGACGAACTGGGCGCCGCCCAGAGAGAACTGGAGAACCTCGTCGCCGACAACCCCCGCCTGACGCCCGCTTGGCGGACGCTTGCCCAGGTCCAGTTGAGGCTCCGCAACTTCGACAAGGCCTCGCGAAGCGCCAAGGTCGTGCTCGACGCCAACCCCGCCGACACCGACATGCGGCTGCTCATCGCCCAGACGCTCCTGCTCCAGAATCGTCCGCAGGACGCCCTGGCCGAGGCCCGGAAGGCCGCCGAACGCGTCAAGGAAGACCCCGACCCGTACCTCCTGATGGCCGAGATTCACCAGCAAATGGACCAGAACGCCGTGGCCGAGGCCATGTACCGACGGGCCGTGGCCCTGGACAAGGACCTCAGCCGCGTCTACCAGCGGTTCCTGCGGTTCTACCGCGACACGAAGCAGCAGGATAAGTTCAACACCCTCCTGGAGGAGGTCAAGAAGGCCCTGCCGCGCGACGAGTTCTTCTCCGTCTCGGGCACCCCGGCCGAGATCGAGAAGGAACTCGGCCAGCGCGTCACGGACGGCACCGCCACGCCGGGCGACCTGCTGGCCCTTGCCCGCCTCTTCCAGATGACCGACCGCGACGACGAGGCCAAAGAGTACTACGCCAAGGCCATGGCGAAGACCGAGGCCGCGTCCCCCGAGTGGCGACAGGCCTGGCAGCAGTTGTTCCTGGTCCACCTCGCGAAGGACGAATACGGCGAGGCGGCCAAACTGGTCGAGCAACTCAAGAAGGTCGATAGCGAAGCGCCGGAACTGCTCTTCGCCGACCCGCTGCTCCTGCTCGGCCAGGATAAACTCGACGAGGCCGTCGCGATGCTCCGCGCCGTCATCGAGAAACATAAGACCCTTTCGCAGGGGCACTTCCTGCTGGGCCAGGTGCTGGCCCGGCAGAGGAAGTTCGACGAGGCGATGGCGGCCGTCGGCAAAGCCCTCGAGGGGCGCCCCAACCTGGTGCCGGCGCGGCTGCTTCTGGGGCGCATCTACCATAGCCAGGGCAACTACTCGGGCGCCCTGACCGAGGCTAACGAGGCCCTGCGGTTCAGCCCGCGCCTGGTCCCGGCGCTGGAGATGAAGGCCGGCGCCCAGGCCGGCCTCGGTTCCTGGGCGGCCGCCCTCAAGACCCGCGAGGAGATCGCCGAGGTCGTGCCCGACAAGGTCAACAACCTCATCGCCCTGGCGACCCTCCACCTTCAGGAGCATGACCCCGTCAAGGCCGAGGCCACGTTCACACGGGCCTACCAACTCGCCCCGGACAACTCCCTGCTCGTCCGGGCGTTTGCCGACTTCTACGCCGACACCAATCGGGTCCCGCAGGGCGCCAAGATCATCGACGCCTACGTCGAGAAACACAAGGACTCGGGCGACGCCTACATCGTGCGGGCCCAGTTCGTGGCCAAGGTCTCCGGCCCGGACGAGGCCGAAAAGGACTTCCGCAAGGCCGCCGAACTCGCCCCCGAGAGCCCGTACCCGATGGTCTACCTCGGCGACCAGCACAGCCGCCTGGGCCAGTGGAGCAAGGCCGCCCAGGCCTACGCCGAGGCCGTCAAGCGGGCCGGCAAGGACAACGTCCCCCGGAAACGCCTGGCCGACGTCTACATGCTCGATGGGAAACTCGACGAGGCCAAGGCCGCCATCGACGCGGTCCTCGAGAGCAACCCCAACGACGTTGCCGCCCTCGTCGTGGCCGGCCGCATCGCCGCCCGGCAGGACCGCGAGGCCGAGGCCGAGAAGTACATCGAGCAGGCCCTGGCCCTGCGGCCCGACTACGGCGAAGCCAAAGTCCGCCTGGCCGAAATGCATGCCGGCCCCGACCCCATGCGGGCCCTCGACCTGCTGTCCGGCGTCGACCCGTCCGACAGTTCCTTCGAGAAGGCCATGCTCCTTCGGGCCGACATCAACACCCGGCGTGTCCTCTTGACCGAGGCGATCCTCGACCTGAGGCGCCTGCTCGATTTCCGGCCCACCAGCATGGCCGGACGCATGCAACTGGCCGCCAAGTACATCGCCATCAAGGAACCCGGCCGCGCCGCCGAACTGCTGGCCCAACTGTCGAAGGAGCGGCTCGACAAGGATCCCATGCTGCTCGTTGCCCTGGGCGACGCCTACATGCGGGCCGAGAAGTACGCCGACTCCCTGGCCGCCTACGAGAAGGCCCGGGCCGCCCAGCCCGACGCCGCCGACGCCCTCACCGGCGAGGTCCGGTGCCTGGTGGCGCTCGACCGCAAGAAAGAGGCCCTCGACCGCGTCCACCACGTCATGAATACCTACCCGAACGAGGTCTGGCCCCGCATGGCGCTGGTGGCCCTGTACGAGAAGACGAACGAACTCGACAAGGGGTTCGAGGCCCTTCGCACGGGCCTGCTGCGCCGGCAGGACTGGGAATCCGGCTACGTCTACCTGGCCGACCTGCTCGTCCGGGCCAACCGGGTCGAGGAGGCCCGGCAGATCCTGCTGACGGGTCTCTCGAAGATGCCCAAGAGCATTCCCATCCGGGCGGGCCTGGCGGCGCTCGACATCGGAGCCCAGGGCAGCGACTCCGCCGCCAAGATCCTCAAGCCCCTCGCCGAGGAGTTCGAGGCCCAGTACAGCCGAATGCCCGATAAACTGAGTAAACTTCGGCCCTACATGACGTCGATTCGTATTTACAGTCTCGCGCTCTATAACCTGGGCAAGACCGAGGAGGCCCTTAAGTGGGGCATGATGCTCTGGTCGCTCGACCCGACCGACGTGGCCAACGCCAACAACATGGCTTGGATCCTGGCCACCGAGCACAAGGACTTCACCCGGGCCAGGGATATGATCCAGCGATGCATGCGGTTGGTGCCGAACCACCCGCAGGTGCTCGATACGGCCGGATGGATCGCCTTCCTCAACGAGCGCTTAGACGAGGCGACCGAGAACCTGCTGGCCAGCATCCGGTATGGCGACAACCCCGAGGCACGCTACCACCTGGGGCGCGTCTACGAGGCGCGGCAGCGTCCCGACGAGGCCCGGGCCGAGTACCAGAAGGCCATCGAGTTGGGCCTCAAGGCCAGGGACAGGGCCGACGCCGAGAAACGCCTCAAAGGATTGGCTTCGGCGTCGCCCTAGGCGGCCGCCGGCCGCGCGTGTTCGCGCGGTGGGTCAGGGAGACCCACCGCGCGCAAGCCGTGGTGTGAATACGCAATCTTAGAAGGCCGCCGGCCGGGAACCGGCCCGCGCGGCCGGACGCAAACCGTGTCATAGGCTCAGGACGAAAAGGACGAAACCCATGTCGCAACAACCGACTCTGGCACAAACGAGCGCGGCGGCCATGTTGACGCCGGCGGACGTCTGGCGCGTCATCCGCAAACGCATCTGGCTGATTGTCGCCTGCTTCGTCGTCCTCGGCATCGGCGGCACCGGCGCCATCGTGGCGTGGTACTTCTGGATGCCCTTCTATGCCGCCGAGGGTGTCATCGAGGTCGAGCCCGGCCAGACGGCCGGCCCGGGCTTGGCCCTGACCGCCGGCTACCAGGAACAGGTGCCCATCCAACTCTTCGAGCGGTACCTGGAATCGCAGGTCATGGCCATCGTCAACGACCGCGTCCTGACCGCCGCCCTGAAGGCCCTCGAAGGCCAGCAGACGATGTACGGGGGGACGAACCCCGCCTACGACCTCGCCCAGGACCTCCAGGTCACTTACATCACCAACACGCAGAACATCCTGGTCTCGCTCACCGGCACCCGGAGGCAGGAACTCCAGGCCGTCGTCCGCGAGGTGCTCACCCAGTACATCGATCAACTCAAGGTCGACCGCCAGCAGGCCGACGCCGACCGCCAGAGAGAACTGCGCCTGGAACGCGACGAACTCCGACGCCAGTTGGACGAACTCGGCCGCAAACTCTCCTCCTATCGCGACGAGTCCAGCGTCATCGTGGCCGACGAGAGGGGCGGCGAGCACCTGGCCCGGCTGACGGCCCTCGTCCGGCAACTTACCGAGACCCAGATCGCCCTCGCCGAGGCCAGCGCCGCCTGGACCCAGTTCCAGGAACTCCGCAAACAGTCCGAGGAATCCAAGGACCTCTCGCCCGTCCTCATGGCCTTCCCGGAAGTCATGGAGGGCATGCGCCAGGACCGGACCATCGTCTCGCTGAGCGAACAGGCCGGCCGTTACGCCCAGGAACTCCAGGGCCTCAAGCAGCGGTTCGGTGAACGCCACGAGACCGTCCGCCGCATCGAAGTGGCCGCCCAGGCCGCCGGAAACGACCTGGAGGCCAAGCAGTCCGAGGTCGTCGGCCAGTTGCTCCAGCAGCAGGCCGCCATCCTCAAGAACCGCTACGACCGGACCCGCGCCGGCGAGGCCGAAATCCAGGCCCGCGTCGCCGAGGCCCGCGCTGCCGCCGTCGGCGCCGCCAAACTCTCCGCCGAGTACCGGGCACGCGACGACGAGTACCGCCGCGTCCAGAACCTCCTGAACACCGTCATGGACGGCCTGGAACGCATGCGCATCGGCTCCGCCCTGGCCCGGCCGAACGTCCGCATCGTCCGCTGGCCGTCCCTGCCGCTCGACCCGTCGGAGCCGCGCGTGTTCCTGTACTCGCTGGCGGCCGTCATCTTCAGCCTCCTCGTGGGTATCGGCATGAGTCTCCTCATCGAACTCATGGATACCCGTATCCGGACGCCGACCCAGATCGTCCGCCAGGTCGGCCTGCCCATGCTCTCGAGCGTGCCCGACGCGACCGAGGATGCGCGGCTCTCGCTCGGCACGAAACTCGCCCTGGTCTGCCACACCATGCCTCACTCGCTCATGGCCGAGTCGTTCCGCCAGTTGCGGACGCACCTCTTGTTCGCCTCCGACAAACCCATCCGCAGCCTCCTGGTGACCAGCCCGGGGTCCGGCGAGGGCAAGTCGACCGTGGCGGCTAACCTTGCCATCACGATGGCCCGCACCGGCGAACGCGTCCTGCTGATCGAGGCGAACTTCCGCCGGCCCGTCGTGGCGAAACTCTTCGACGTGCCCGACACCATCGGCCTGTCGAACGTCCTGGTCGGCCTGAGCAGCCTCAAGGAGGCCGTCCAGGCCACCGCCGTCGAGAACCTCGACGTCCTGGTCGGCGGACCGCCGCCTCCCAGCCCCGCCGGGCTCGTCGGCTCCGAGACCATGCGGCGGCTGATTGCCGAGGAGATCGAGGCCTACGACCGCGTCATCGTCGACGGCGCCCCCATGCTCGTCGTGGCCGACAACCACCTCGTGACCCCCATGCTCGACGGCGTCATCATGGTGCTTCGTGCCGGCGAGAGCACGCGCGGCGTGGCCCAGCGGGCCATGCGCCAGGTCGTGACGTTGCGCGGCCGGCTCTTCGGGGCCGTCCTGAACCGCGTCCGGGCGACCAAGGGCGGATACTTCCGCGAGTCCTTCCAGGCGTACTACGACTACGCCGGTTCCCGGCCGACCGCCGCCGCGGCGCCGGCCCCGGGTGCCAGGCCGTCGGGCAAGGCGCCTGCGGCCGCACCGGAGTCCGGCCCGGACGCGACGGATACCGAGGGCCCCGACTTGGCCTGATGC
Organism: Phycisphaerae bacterium; assembly: GCA_035528235.1. GTDB lineage: Bacteria > Planctomycetota > Phycisphaerae > FEN-1346 > FEN-1346 > DATKZB01. The sequence goes on along the minus strand of DATKZB010000299.1, from coordinate 8,668 downwards.
CGCCCGGTGCCCTATCCGAGCCGCGACCGTAAGGGAGCGGCAGCGCTGTGCGGCGCGCCGCGCTCCCGAAGCCCAACGCATGGTCACCCTTCGGGCTGACCATGTCACCCGGCCCGGAAGGTTGCGGGTTGCCCCGCTGAGTGCCCATGCCCAACGCGTCGCCATCGACGACCGCCGCCTCGGGCCCCCTTGTCCGTGGCGTGGTCGGCACGTTCCAGGCCGCGCTCGCTGCCGCGCTCGTCCTGGTGCCGACGGTCTTCGCGAACCTCCACCGTTTCGGCCCGCTCGACCTGCTGTTCGTTGTCTGCCTGCTCCACGCGTTCTGGGTGGTCTCGGGGCTGCTGGGGATGGCGCTGTGGCACCTGCGTTCGTGGGCCAACCTGCTGGCGTGGGCGGTGCTGGGGCTGGTGTTCCTCCAGGTCGTGCCGCTGCCCCTGGCGGACCGGGTGGACGACGCCGACCCGCCGCTCAACGCGTCGGCGGGCATCCTGGTTGAGCCGGCCCGGCGGACCGGCGACTCCATCGGCGAGAGCCTCTCGGCCGTCCGCCTCAGCCGGCGACCGGCCGCCACGGTCGGCGTGCTGGTCGTGGGGGCGTCGGCGGCCGGTCTCTGCTGGCTCGTGGGTTCGGCCGCCGTGGGACGCAAGCGCGTCCGCCGCGCCACCTGGGCCGTCGTGCTGGGCCTGGCGATGCTGGCCGTCTGGCCGGCCCTGTCGGCCGTCGGCCCGCCCGTCCGGGGCGAGGGGCTCGCCCGCCTCATCGGCCCGGTCATGATCCTGGGCGGCGACAGCCTCGTCCCGGCCCTCCTGGCCGCGCTGCCACTGTGCCTGCTGGTGGTCCTGCGTCCACTGGGTTGGATGCCACGCCGTCACCCCACCAGGCGACAATCGCGCTGGGGCTGGCTGGACCGGCCCGCCGCCGTCTGGGCGGGTATCGGCCTGGCCCTGACCGGCGTGGTGGCGGCGACCCTGGGCATGAGCAACGTGCCGCGGGGCGCCTTGGTCGTGTGCGTCCTGGTCTCAATCGGCTTCGTGCTGGGCGGGTACCTGGCGGTCGGTCCCGGCCGGTACCGCGAGCGCCGGCCGGTTCGGGTCGCGCTGGCGCTGACGCTGTGGGTGATGCTGGCGCTGGGCCTGGGCTCGGCCGTCGGCCACGCGAGGCAGCCCGCCGCCCGGGCCGACGAACGGCTGTCGCTGCTGGTGGGTTCGTTGTCGAACGACCGCGTCCTGTGCGGCCTGGGGGCGGGGGCGGTGTCGTCGCGGGCCGTCTTCGGAAAGGCCGGCTGGCCCACCGCCGTCGGCGACGACGTCGACACCGACGGGTTCCTGGTGCTTCGGGCCGAGGTGGGATGGGCGGGCCTCGTGCTGGTGCTGGCCGGCGTGGTGGCGGCGGGTGTGCGGCTGGTCTTTTCGTGGCGACGCGACCGCGGTCCGTGGCCGAGGACCGCCATGATGGTGGGCTTCGGCGCGCTGGCCGCCAACCTGCTGTACTTCCGTGTCGATGCGACCGCGCTGCTGGCGCCGAACCTCCTGGCCCTGGCCTGCGTGATGGGCGTCGTCCTGGCCTGGGCGGGGCACGGGTGCGAGTGGCGCCCGGGACGGGCCCGCGAACTGGGCGAGTCGCGCTGGCCGCTCGTCGTCGCGGCGGTGGGCCTGCTGGCCGCCCTGGGCCTGGCAGAGAACGAGATGATGCCCGGCGCCGGCGGGCCCGAACTCAGCGACAAACTCGTGCACTTCGGCGCGTTCGGCGTCGTCAGCCTGCTGCTGTGTTACGCCCTCGGCCCCAAGCCGACGACCCATTACCTGAAGACGCGGATCCTGCTGGCCGTCCTGGGGACCGCGGCGATGGGCGTCTTCATGGAAATCGGCCAACTGGTGCTGACCGCCGGCCGCATGTTTGAGGCGGGCGATATTGTGGCCAACGTCCTGGGGGCCGGCCTGATGGGCGTGCTGTGGTGGGTGGTGCGGACGGGTCAGACGCAGGGGGGAGTCGTCGGGTCGGCGCCGGCCTGATCGTCGCCGGCGTGGCGGTCTCGTTTCCGCTCGCCCTTTCGCTTCGCTCGTTTCCGCCGCGCGAGGTCGCGGGCGTCCTTTTCGCCGAAGAGGGCCTTGCGGCGGAGCAGGTGGTGGTAGTGCTGGGCGAACCGGTGGGCCTCGTCGCGGACGGCCTGGAGGACCTTCAGGGCCGGGTCGGTCCGCGCCAGGCGCAGGGGTTCGTCCTCGGCCTGGCCCAGGATGTAAACCTCCTCGTCGCGTTTGGCCAGGGCCGCGAGGTGCGGCCGCTGGGCGTCGGCGGCCGCGATGGCCTCGGCGGCGGCGTGGAGTTGCCCGGGACCGCCGTCGACCAGCACGAGGTCCGGCGGCACCGACAACTCTTCCGTCAGGCGGCGGAACCGGCGGAACACCACCTCGCGCATCATGCCCAGGTCGTCGGGCCCCGTCACCGTCCGGATGCGGAACCGCCGGTACGCCGGCTTGAACGGACGCCCGTCGACGAACGACACGATGGCCCCGACGGCCTCGGTCGGGCCGAGGTTCGCGATGTCGACGCCCTCGATGCTGCGGACCGGCGCGGCCGAGCCGAGCAGGGCGGTCAGGGCCTTCATGCCCTCGGCCGGGTCGAACGTGGGGGCGAAGACCTCGGGCTGGAGGTCGCGCTGGGCGTCGCCGCGGCGGGCCAGGGCCTCGATGGCCCGCAGTTGGTCGCGGACGCGGGCCGCCTCCTCGAAGTGCAGGCCCCGGGCCAGCGACCTCATCTCGCGCGTCAGGTCCTGGACGACCCGCACGCGTTTGCCCTCCAGGAACCGCCTGAGCCGCGTGATGCCCTTGCGGTAGGCCTCCCGGTCGATGTGCCCCGCGCACGGGGCCGAGCACCGCTGGATGGCGTACAGGATGCACGGCCGGACGTAGCGCCGGGCGGGGTCGCCCTCGGCCAGGTCGAGCGTGCACGTGCGGAACCGGAAAATCCGCTGGAGTTCGCCCAGCGCCGTCCGAAGGCCGGCGGCGCTGGCGAACGGGCCGTAGAGTTTCGTGCCCCCAGCGGCGGGCGTCCGCGTGAAGTAGACCCCCGGAAAGTCGTCTCGCGCCGTAATCTCCAGGTACGGGAACGTCTTGTCGTCCGTCAGGCGGGCGTTATAGCGGGGGTGGGTGTCCTTGATGAGGCGAGCCTCGGTCAGGAGGGCGTCGACCTCGCTCTCGGCCGGCAGAAACTCGATGTCGGCCACCTCGGCGACCATCTGTTCCTTCTTCGGCCCGAGGTTGGCCGACGCCTGGAAGTACTGGCCCACCCGCTGCCGCAGGCTGACGGCCTTGCCGATGTAGATGACCCGTCCCCGGTCGTCCTTCATCAGGTACACGCCGGGCGTCCGGGGGAACGATCGGATTTTTTCCATCAGGGCGTTCTGGTCCACGCGCGATCATCCCTCGCGGCCGGGGTCGTGTCGGCGGAGAGCCGGCGCCGGGTGCGGTCAGGCCGACAGGTGCACGCCCACGTAGATGCCGACGTACAGCCCCAGCAACAGGACGCTTACGCCGCTCATCACGCTGTAGAATCGGCGGTCGAACACGAACCCGGCCCACGCGAAGTACAGGATGAGGGCCGACAGCGTGGCCAGGCCCATGGCCCAGTCGCCCAGCGTTCGCGTCTGCCGCCACACCTCGGCCCCGAACGCCGGCGACACCGCCAGCGCCACGGCAAACCCGATGCCCACCAGGCCCAGGATGACCGAGCACGCCCGGGCCGGCGCCGCCAACTGAAAAATCTCGCCCCGGATGGCGTGCAGCCGGTTGCCGAAACCCATCCACACCAGGGCCGAGACCGCCATAATCAGCGCGTTCATCCCCAGCCGGTGCGGGCTCCATTCGATCGGGCGGGCCGTGTTGTGCCAGATGGCCAAAATGGTGACCGTGACCATGAACACCGCCGGGTACAGCATCTCGCCGCGCAGCCACACGAACGACCAGCCCAGAAAGACGACCGACATCAGGCCCAGGGTGATGAGCGCCTCGGTGCTCGACAGGCGGAACATGGCCAGGATCGCCGCAATGAAGCACGAGATGACGGCCAGCGTGAAGATGGTTGTCGAGGCCCGGCGTTCGTCGCGGTACAACGCGCACGTGTGCGACAAGAGCGCCATGAACTTCGCCTCGTACAGGTACACGAGCAAGTGCACCGCGCCGTACCCGGCCACGGCGTAAATCAGGTAGCCGTACAGGTCGCCGGTGTGCCGGAACAGGCCAACGTACACCATCGCCATGATGCCGACGCAGTAGAACAGGAACGTCCGGAGCGTGTGCCGCACCAGCCACATCGACAGCAGGAACGCCAGCAGCACGGCCAGCCATCCGGCCAGGCCGGCGCCCGGCCCCAGTTGGGCGAGCGCCGTGCTGGTGCCGGTCGTCAGGAACTGGGAGTACGTGCGGACCTGCTGCACCGACAGGTACCCCGCCAGGGCAATCGTGCCGCACAACCCGAACACCACGAACGGCTCGATCTCGCGCCGGGCGGTCCGGTCCGACGAGATCCGCTTCAGCACCTCGCGCGCCAGGATGGCCACCACGAGCCAGCCCACCGACACGGCCGCCATCACGTAGACGAACCGGTGATGCCAGGCCGACGCCGGCCGGCCCGGACTGACGTGGCCGAGCGCGGTCAGACCGCCTGTCGCCAGAACCGCCACCAGGTAGTTGACCCATCGCGGCGCCCCGTGGGCGTGGGCGAGCACGACCACCGCGGAGGCAATCAGCAGGTCCACGCCCAGGCATTTCGCGCTGGTCCCGAAGGGTTCCAGCAGCAGGGCCCCCATGGCCGTGGCCAGGCCCGCCAGGTACAGGGCACGCGGAAAACCGCGCGTCGACCGGCCCCCCAGCACCAGCACCAGCAGCGAAGCCAGCACCGCCGCCCCGAACGCGATCATCAGGAGCACCGACGGGTACCGGCCCCAGTAACCCGGGGCGGTGTCGCCGCCCAGAACGGCAAACGCCACCGCCGCCGCCAACGCCGCGCCCACGCACGAGAAACCGAACACGTCCGGCTGCCTCAGCCCGATGGACGACACCAGCAGCACCGCCCACCACACGCCCAGCGCCCAGACCGTGTGCCACGAGGCGCCGTACCAGACGGCCAGGTACCCGGCGGCCATGGCGGCCAGGCTCGAGACGACCAGCGGCACGATGAGCAGGCCCTGCCGGTACCACTTGATGTTGAACTCCTGCCGCGGATAAATCGCCAGCAGTGCCGCCGCCAGCACCATGGCCAGCGACACCCCCGCCGCCGTCGACGCGACCCACGCGCCGGCCGGCGCGTCGAGCCCGGCGGCCAAGTGGTTCCGCACGCCCAGCACCACCGCCACGGCCACGCCCAGGATCGAGAGATAGACCAGCGGCTCGGCCCGGAACCGCCAGACCGTGGCGATGAACAGCATCGCCAGCGGCGCCTGAATCCACAGGGCGACCGCCGGCTGATACGAGGCCCCCACAAACGCCACGCCCATCAGGGCCACGCCGATCAGGACGTTGCTCGACTGCCGCCACCGTCGCTCACCCCAGCGGAACCGCAGCAGCCCGCGCAGGTAGAAAATCGTCCCCACGACGGCAATGACCTCGATGGCCAGGGGACTCGTGAGCAGGTAGTCCGTGAAGGTCCGTTCCTGGCCCGCAGCCAGGTAGACGAGGCAGGCGGCCACCCAGGCGGCGGCCACGGCGGCCAGGAATCGCAACGGCAGGCCGGCCTTGCCCCGTGGCCGGGCCAGCAGCCACAGGGCCACCCCCGCCCCGGCCCCGGCGGACGCCCAGACCAGCGGCGCAAGCGACTTTCCGGATGTGGCCAGGATCGTTGGGTCCAAAATGCTCCCCGCGGCTGTGTGTGGCAAACAGCCATGATAAGTCGGCCCCGGAGAGGGTGTCTAGCGAAAACCGCGTCTTTGCATGAGCCTTCGGTTTCGGCGGGGGGGGGGGCGAAACCGAGCCTGACTGTTGAAGCCGAGCGGCGACGTGTTAGCCGCGACCCGAAGGGGAGCGGTACACTGGCCCCGCCGCCGCGACGCCACCGCTCCCTCACGGTCGCGGCTCAGTTCTTCACGGTGGCGGCTCGGAAAGGGTGCAACGCCACCCCCATAATGGACGGGTTTACGGGTTGCCGGATACGCAAGAATTCGGTTGCAATGGGTTAGGCGGTTCCTACAATGCGGCAAGAGGCGCGGGCTGTCCGCGGTGCGGGCGTGGCGTATCTGGCCGCACGCGAGAGGGTTCGCGGCGGGGAGGATCGGCTATTCCGAGTCTCGGTCGGACGTGGTGTTTGGCGTTGGCGATGCTGGGAGGCGGGCTGGCGCTGGCGGGAATCGGGCTGGTGGTTTCGGGCCGGGCCGATTCGGCCGTGTTCGCCGCGGGCTCCGTCGGCCCGGCCGACTCGCCGACCGTGGTGGTGTCGGTTACGGCGCTGTCTGGCAACGAGGTCGTCATCTGCCTGGTCGACACGGCCCGTCAGCGGCTGGCGGTTTACCTGGCCGACGGCAAACGAAGCCGGCTGAAACTGCTGGCGGTCCGCGACATCGAGGCCGACTGGGCGCTGACGGATTACAACAACGACCCGCCGCTGCCCAAGGACGTCCGGGCGCGCGTCGAGAAGTGGAAGGAGACGGCCGGGCCCGCCCAGGCCAAGCCGGAGGCCGAAGCGACGCCCTGATCGGTTAAACTGGATGCCGGGCCGCACGGCGCGGCCGGCCCACGAGTTCAGGAGGCATGGCAGTGGAATTCGTCAATTTTGAAGAGGCCAAGCAGCGTCTCGGCAAGAACGACGCCGAACTCCAGGAACTCATCGACAAGGGTGACTTGCGAGTGTTCCGCGACAGCGGCGAACTGAAGTTCCGCAAGCCGGACATCGAATCGATGGCCGGCGGCGCGGACGCCGAGGAAGACGCCGGCGACACCCTCATGAGTATCGACGCCGACATCCTCTTCGCCGAGGAAGAGGAAGTGCCGGCCGACAGCGCCGCCGAGACCTGGATCGCCGCCGACACCGAGGGCGTGTTCCCGAGCGGCGCCGCGCCGGGGTCCGAGCATCCCCTGGGCGTCCAGGAAGCCATGGCGGCGCCCGAGACCGAGCCGGCCCCCCTGGCGCTCAGCCCCGAGACCGACGAATCGAGCCTCGGGGCCGTCCTGAGCGACGAAGAACTCGGCGGCGACTTCGCCGAAGAGCCGGTCATTGCCGTCGACGCCGAGAGCGGCATGGCCTCGGTCATGGCGCCCGGTTCGGGCGTGGCCATGGCGCCCAGCCGCACACGCATCGTTACCCTGGTCGAGCCGCCCGCCCACCACGCCCACTTCACGTTTATGCTGGGCATGGCGACCGTGGCGCTGGGCCTGGCGGTGCTCGGCCTGATTGCCCTGTTGCAGGGCTCCGTGCCGGGCATGCTTCATGGCATCGCGAGCGAGAGCACGCCGCTCATCCTCATCGTGGTCGGCATCGTGATCGTGGGTATTGCCACCCTTGTCGGCCACGTGCTGGACAAGCAGCGTTCGGCACGCGAGGCCATCGGCGGCTGAACCGTAGCGGGCCCGTGGCCCCATTTCGGAGCAGGTGTTTTTCGGGGGGAGGCCCCGACGAACCTGATGCGTTCTGTTCGGTAGCAGGGCGTTTGACCCAGGAAAGGAGCACACAGATGCAACGCTTTTCGGCGGTCATCATGGTGGCCCTCGCGGCCGGCCTGGCGCTGGTGTCCATGGGCTGCGTGGACGAGGCCAAGTACAACGCGGTCCTGCTGAGAAACCGCGAGCAGGAAAAACTCCTCCAGGAAAAGGAGGCCGAGCTGGCTACCCTCAACGAGCGGGTCAGCGCGCTCCAGGCCCGGTCGGCCGACGCCCAGCGGCTCCTCCAGGAGAAGGAGGACCACCTGGCCACCGTCATGAAGGAACGCGACGAGGTCCGCAAAGCCTTCGACGAACTCATGGACGCCTATAAGAAACTCGCCGGACGGAACTGGGGCGGCGGCGGCGGTATCCCCGATGCGGTCGCCATCTCCATCCAGCAACTCGCCGACCAGTACCCCGGCCTCTTCGAGTTCGACAAGGCCACCGGGCGGCTGCGCTTCGCCTCCGACATCACGTTCGATTCCGGCTCGAACGTCGTCAAGGCCGACGCCCGCGCCGCCATCACGAAACTGGGCGGCATCCTGTCGTCCGACGTCGCCAAGGGCATCCAGTCCACCATCGTCGGCCACACCGACACCGACCCCGTCAAGAAACCGGCCACCGTGGCCCTCCTCAAGGAACTTGGCAAGGGCACCAACAACCAGGGCCTCAGCGAGGCCCGGGCCGAGGCCGTCGCCGAGGTCCTCAAGGGCGCCGGCGTCGAGGCCAGCCGCATCAGCACGCGCGGCGTGGGCGAAGCGCAGCCCCTGGCCGACAATCGCACCGCCGCCGGAAAGGCCAAGAACCGGCGCGTCGAAATCTACCTGTCCGTCGGCCAGTAGCCCACCGCCGAACAGGCTGGTGACGTGACAACCAAGCGGCCCGCGCCATATGCTGAGCGCGGGCCGCTTTTCTATCGGCCGCGCACGTCAGTCGCCGGCCGTGGCACACGCGAAACACGATCGTGCGCGGCGGGTCCCCGTACCCGCCGCGTTCCCCGTAGGATGCCGCGTTGGCGCGGTGGGTGCGGGGACCCACCGCGC
>DATKZB010000298.1:0-11357 GCA_035528235.1 Phycisphaerae bacterium | reverse complement strand
CGCCCCACGGCGAGAAACAAGAACGCAGACGCAGGGCGCTTCGTGACCCCGGCCCAAAGGGCCGGGGCTACACCGGCCTGCGGCGGGCCAAGGCCCATGAAATGGGCCTCAAAGCCCAGGCCGGAATCCGCAGTCACACCTGGGGAGTTCGAGGAGAATATCACTTCGTTGCCCTGAACGACCAGCCCGGCCCGGTTCTCGTATGCTTTAGCATATATCGACTACCTGCCATTTGTGCTCAAAACGGGACGCAAAAGGAGCGATTCCGGCGCATTCCGATCAAAAACAGAAAAAAACGATCAAAAACCGCGCGTTTCCCCTTACCCATCTTACCAAAATGGGGTCCAATCGGCCTTGGCGCGCCGAAAACGGTGTTTGGGCCGTCCAAAAGGCCCATTTTGGCCCACCTGGCCGAATAGCGTTTTCTCAAAGTGTATGACAGTGGGGGGCCGGGCCATCCGCGCGGGGCAAGCCCCGCGGCTAACTCGGCCCCTTGCGCAAGGCAGGTCCCCCGGCGGTGCCGGGGGCTTCTTCGCGCGGGGCAAGCCCCGCGGCGAACGGGGGCGCTGCCCGCATGGCATGCCCCCTGCCAGGAAAAGCCGTCACATCCGGTTGACCCGTCCCCTGCCGGGCGATAGAGTACCGGAAACGCACGCGGGCCCGCCGCCCGGACAGGAGACCTGACCATGGAAATCGTGAGATACAAAGGCTGGGGCCGGAACGTCCGGCTGGCCAACGACCGCATCGAACTCATCGCCACGCTCGACGTCGGGCCGCGCATCATCCACCTGGCGGTGCCCGGCGGCAAGAACGTCATGAAGAACTACACCGAGATGCTGGGCAAATCGGGCGAGCGCGAGTGGATGATACGCGGCGGTCACCGCCTCTGGATCGCCCCCGAGCATCCCGTCAAGAGCTACCTCCCCGACAACGGGCCGGTGACCGTGCGGAAACTGCCCAAGGGCGGCATCCGCCTCGTGCCCCAGCCCGAGACGCCTAACGGCATCCAGAAAGAGATCGACGTCTTTCTGGCCCGCAGCAAGGCCCACGTCCGCCTGGTCCACCGCATCCGGAACATCGGCCGCAAGGCCGTGGAACTGGCCCCGTGGGCCCTGTCGGTCATGGCCCCCGGAGGGACGGCCGTCATCGGCCTGCCCCCGCGCGGCAGCCACCCGCGCGACCTTCTGCCGAACCAGCACGTGGTGCTCTGGCCGTACACCGACCTGGGCGACGCGCGGCTGGCGATGGGCACGCGCTCGATCCTCCTCCGGCACCGGTCGCGCAGCCGACCGCAGAAGATCGGCCTGTCGAACCCCGAGGGCTGGGCCGCCTACGCCGTCCACGGATGCCTGTTCGTCAAACGGTTCGCCTTCGACCCCGGCGCCGCGTACCCCGACACGGGCTGCAACACCGAACTGTTCACCAACTCCGACATGCTCGAGGTCGAGTCGCTCGGCCCGCTCGTCGCCCTGGGCGCCGGCAAGAAGGTGGAGCACGTCGAGGACTGGTACCTGTTCCCGAACGTGCCGCCCATCTCGGACGAGGCCGACGTGGACCGGCACGTGCGGCCGCTCCTCGGCAAGGCCCGCTGAGGCGGTCAGGAACGGCGGCCAACACCATGGGCAACTCGTCGGGCATCGCAGTGGGCCCCGCGCGGCGGCAGGATGCGGGCGCCATCGCCGCGTTCCTCCGGACCGTGCCGCGCGGACCCGCCGGCACGCCGGCAGCCGGATACACGGTTTTCCCCGACGTCCGCCGTCACGTGGTTGCCGTCGCCGGCAGCGAGATCATCGGGACCTGCCTCGTCATTCCGGGCGCGGGCCGTTGCGCCGCCGTTCCGCCGCCACGGATGCTTGAGTGGGACGGCGACGTGGCGGCCCGTCTGATTCGCGCCGCCGGCGCGCTGGCGCACCAGACGCATGGCGCGCGGCTCATCCAATCGCTTATCGACCCCGACGGTGCCCAGGCCATGACCGCTGCCCTGGAGGCGGCCGGGTTCGAGCCCCTCGCCATGCTCTCGTACCTGCGGCGCGGCATCGGGCCCGTGGACGTGGGTGCCGAAGACCGGCCCGACCTCGCGTGGCAGCGCTACTCGTTTCTGCGACATCGCCGGTTCGCCGACACGATCGCCCGGACGTACGAGGGCAGCCTGGACTGCCCGAAACTGGCCGGCCTGCGCGAGATTGACGACACGGTCGAGACGCACAAACGCACGGGCCGCTTCTCGCCCAAGACGTGGCGCCTGGCCGTGGCCGACCGGCAGCCGCGCGGCGTCGCCATGGTCAACGAACTCCAGGGCCGGGCCGAGTTGATCTACCTGGGCGTGGTCCCCGAGGCCCGCGGGCGTGGCATCGGACGCGCGCTGCTCGCCCAAGCCATGCGCGATGCCACCACGATGGGATTGACCCAGGTCGGACTGGCCGTCGACGTGAACAACATCCCCGCGACCAGGTTGTACGCCGGCGCCGGGTTCACCGAGGTCCGCAGGCGCCTGGCCTGGTTCGTGCCGGCCGGGAGGCTGGCGTCGCTGGCCGACTGAGCAGGCGCTGCACCTAGCCCAACAGGCCCCGGACCTCGTCGAGCCGGTCGGACCGAATACGCGCCCGGTCGGCGATGGTCTCGACCAGGTCCTCGCCTTCCCACGCCAGGATCGCGTCGCGAACGCTCTCATCGGCGTAGAACCGGCGCTTGCCCGGCCACGCCAGGAACCCCGCAACGGTCAGGCCGGGCCCGGTCGGATCGGCCTGGGACCGTTTCTGCTGAGCGTGCTCGGCCAGGCACCGCAAGAGGTCCTCCCGGCACATCCGGTCCGTGCGGCCGGTCGGTTCGGAGAGGCTCGCGACGAACATCTCGACACTCGTGTAGTCCGGGTAGCGTGTGCCGATGAAATCGCGGATCTGAAGGGTGCCGTCCCGGCCCGGCTCCAGTCTTCCCGCGAGGTGCGCCTCGACGCACAACAGGCCCACCGTCCGCATGATCCGCTCGGCCGACTCGTCGGCGTCGATGGCCGCATCGGCCGACCAGAGGAAGTTCAGGCCCAGCGCCACGCGGACCTCGCGCCGCTCGCCTGCCGGCATGCCTTCGACATCGAACGCCCCGACGAACGGGGCGAGACCCGCCCCCGCCCCGGCGCCGAGAAACCGGACCCGGTACGGCGCCCCGCCGCCCTTCAGCAAAACCGTGTCGCGACCGTTCATCGATGTCTCCCGCATGGCGTCATGCGACCGTCACGTCCTTGCACAGGTACACGTCCTGGACGGCATTCAGCAGCCTGACGCCGTCCTCCATGGGCCGCTGAAACGCCTTGCGTCCGGTGATGAGACCCGAGCCGCCGGCCCTCTTGTTGATGACCGCGGTGCGTGTGGCCTGGGCAAAATCGTTCTCGCCCGCCGCGCCGCCCGAGTTGATGAGCGCCACGCGCCCCATGTAGCAGTTGACGACCTGCCAGCGGGTCCACGCCACGGGATGGTCGGGCACCAGTTCGTCGTAAACGCGTTTGTGCGTGCGGCCGTACTTGGTGTCTTTCGAGAGGGCCAGGTACCCGCCGTTGCACTCGGGGGCCTTCTGCTTGACGATGTCGGCCTCGATGGTGACGCCCAGGTGGTTGGCCTGGCCGGTCAGGTCGGCCGCGAGGTGGTAATCGGCCTCCTTGGTCTTGAAGGCGTCGTTCCTCAGATAGCACCACAGGACCGTGAACATACCGCGCTCGTGCGCCTGCTTGAACGCCGCGCTCACCTCCTGAATCTGCCGCCGGGACTCCGGCGATCCGTAATAAATCGTCGCCCCCACCCCTGCCGCGCCCAGCCAGTAGGCCTGGTCCACGGAGGCGAACATCGTCTGGTCGTACGAGTTGGGGTACGTGAGGAGTTCGCTGTGATTGAGTTTCACGATGAACGGGATGCGGTGGGCGTACTGCCGCGACACCGCCCCCAGGACGCCCAGCGTCGACGCCACGCCGTTCGCGCCGCCCTCGATGGCCAGTTTCACGATGTTCGCCGGATCGAAGTAGATGGGGTTCGGCGCAAACGAGGCCGCGCCGCTGTGCTCGATGCCCTGATCCACCGGCAGGATGCTCAGGTACCCGGTGCCCGCCAGCCGGCCGTGACCGAACAGCCGCGCCAGTTGCACCAGCACCGGCGACGGCCGGTCCGTCTTCGCGTACACCCGGTCCAGAAAGTCCGGCCCGGGCAGATGCAGGAGGTCCTTCGAGATACCCTTAGCCTCGTACGTCAAGAGGTCGTCGGCCTCGGTGCCGAGGTACTCGCGAATGCGGTCGATGCTGGCCATCGCACCCTCCTGGATTGTCCGACGCAGGGCGCTCGCAGCAGCGCCGCAGCCCCCCTGCTCTTCCACTGCTTGACTATACCCCCATCGCAAGCGGCCGGTCAACCGGCTTCGCATCTCCCGCCACGCGGCCGGTCCCCCGGAAGTTTCCCATTGACCACTTGGCGCGCGCCGCTGTACCGTTTCGGCAGAGCCCTGTAAGCACGTTGTCCACCGTTTCGCGAGGGCGGGGCAAGAAGGGAGCGTCATGAGGTATTCCGTGGTGGCGGCAGCGTTGCTGGCGGCGCACCTGGCGGCGGGGTGTGCCCAGGCCCAGCCGGCGGCGGGGCCCGTCGAGAACTTCGATGCGACCTGGCAGGAAGGACGGTGGGCCTTCTCCAACGGGCCCGAGTTCCCCGGCGCCAAAGGCGCGTTCGCCCGCTCGGAGGACGCCGCGGGCGAAGGGCAATACGGCGGGCGGCTCGATTTCGATTTCACCGACGGGGGCAACTACGTCGCGGCCGTCCTGCGGCTGGACGACGCCCCCCAGGTGGCCGCCGTGCGCGTGCGGGTTCGCAAACCGCGCAACCACCGCCTCACGTTCCGCTACACCGACCCCACCGGCCAGACCCTCCAGCGGGGGTTCCGGGCGCCCGACGACCGATGGGCCGACGTCTTCATCCCCATGGACGGCTGGACCGGGCACTGGGGCGGCAAGAACGACGGTGTCCCGCACGGGCCGCCGAAACTGATCGCCTTCCTCATCGAGAACACGGGGCGAGTGCGGGGCCGGCTGCTCATCGACGACGTCCGCCTCGTCCCCGGCAAACCCGGCGAAGGAGCAGGCATGACGACTTCGGAAATCGCCACCGCCACGTTCGCGGCCGGCGAAGGATGGTCGGCCTGGACCAGCGGCAACGGCGGGACCACGAAACTCCAGGGGCGCTCCCTGGTCTACGACTTCACCAAGGGCGCGACGGCCATCAACCTGGGCCAGAGGGACTACTCCATCCTGGGCCTGCCGAAGGCGTTCCGCATTCGCCTTCGCGGCAAGGCGCCCGAGCACCCGGTGAGCGTCCACCTGGCGACGCATTTCATGACGTTCGAGAAGACCGTCGGCCGGTTCAAGGACGCCGGCGACGGCACGAGCGAACTCGTGTTCGAGGCGCCGCCCGGCGAGGGGTGGCGGTGGTTCGGCGGCGAGAACGACGGAAAGATCCACGGTCCCCTGCGCCTGCATCGCGTCATCCTGCACGCGGGCGACAAACCGGACAGCGGCGAGGTGGAACTCCTGGACATCCGCGCCACGGTGCGGTGCGACCCCGACCGGGCCTGCGTCCTGCTGGCCGAGCATCGTGGCGCGGCCGACGGCGGCGGTGAGTTCGTCGCCACCGTCCGGAGCGTGGCGCCCACGCCGATGAACGCGACCGTGGCCTGGACGCTGCGCGACTGGGCAGGCAAGACCGTCGGCCAGGGGCAGTCGAAGGTGACCGTGCCGCCCGGCGGCGAACCGGTTGACGTTGCGGCACGCGTGCCGGACGAGCCGCACGGGTTCCTGGAGGCGGAGTTCGAACTCCAGGCCCCCGGCCAAGTCACTCCCCCTGCCCTGGCCTACTGGATGGCGCCCATCGAGCCACACGGCGCGGCCGACCTCGACCCCGCGTCGCCGTTCGGCATGGGCCTCTACCTGTACCGCTACCCGGGGCACCCGGCGGGCCTCGCCGAGATGGACCGGGCGGCGCAGATGGCCCAGGACGCGGGCGTCAAGTGGTCGCGCGAGGAGTTCGGCTGGGCCCGCGTCGAGCCCGAGAGAGGCCGGTTCGACTGGACCTTTTACGACCAGGTCGTCGCCACGGCCAAGCGGCACGGCATCAGCATCTACGGTCTGCTCTCCTACTGGTCGTCGTGGACGAAACCGTACACGCCGGAAGGCATCGAGGACTACTGCCGCTTTGCCGCCGCGGCCGCCGAGCGGTACAAGGCCGACATCCGGCACTGGGAGGTGTGGAACGAGCCGAACATCTTCTTCTGGCAGGGCCCGCCCGACCTGTACGCCGACCTGCTGACGAAGGCGTACGCCGCCATCAAGAAGGCGAACCCCGACGCGATCGTGCTGGGCATCTCGACGGCCGGAATCGACTACAAGTTCATCGAGCGGACGATGGAACTCGGCGCGCCCTTCGACGTCCTCACTATTCACCCCTACCGCGAATCGCTGAACGACCGGACCTTCATCGCCGACCTGCGGAAAGCCGCCGACCTGGCGCGCCGGCCGGACGGGACTCGGCGCGAGGTGTGGATTACCGAGATGGGCTGGGCCACGTACGTCCCGCACAACGGCATGAGCCAGGGGTTCCGCGTGACGACGCAGCGCGACCAGGCGTGCCTGCTGGCCCGGGCGTACATCGACTCGGTGGCCTCGGGCGTGGCGCCCAACATCTCGTGGTACGATTTCCGCAATGACGGCACCGACCCGTTCAACTTCGAGCACAACATGGGCATTCTCGCGCGCGACTTCCGCCCCAAACCCGCCTACCGCGCCCTGGCAACCGTGACACGGATGCTGGGCAAGGCGACGTTCAAGCAGACGGTGGACCTCGGCCCGGACATGGTGGCGTACCGGTTCGACCAGGCCGGGGCGGGCGCCGGCGGCGTCCTGGTGGTGTGGCCCATCGGCGACGACCGCACGGCCACGCTGAAGGTCCCGGCCGACCGGCCCGTGACGGTCGTGGACCTGATGGGAGGGCGCGAGGTGCGGACGCCCCGGGGCGAGGACCTCGCCCTGCCGCTGCGGACCGAGACGCCGGTCTTTCTGCTCCTCGAGAAGTAGCCCGTGCCGGTGCGTGCGGAGCACGCACCCTACGGCCTTACGCGCGCTCGTAGGGGCACGACATGTCGTGCCCCTACTGTTTCAGGCCCGAGACGTAGTGCGTCATGGGGCCGACCTGGGTGCCGTCGGGCAGGCGATAGGGTTTCTGGCCGAAGTTGACGGTCACCGTCACGCCGCCGGCGAAGACGGTTTGCTGCACGTCGCGGTCGGGCGTCAGGAATCGGTGGTCGGTCATCTCGGCGTAACCCACGGCCCGGGCGACGGGCGAGACGGTGGCGTAACTTCGGGCAAAGCGGTCCTTCTGCTCCTCCCACAGGGCCCGGTTGAACATGAACATGGGCGGCGTGCCATAGAGCACGTTGAAGAGGTCGCGTTTGTCCCAGAGGGCGGGCAACTTGTTGTTGTAGTCGCCCCAGTACCACTGGGCCACGACGCAATCGTGGTACACGAGTTCCCACAGCGGCAGCCGGTAACGGTGGCCGAGTTGGAACTTGGCGACGGGCTCGGGCACGTCGGTCATGATTCGCGCCATGTCGCGGCCCGAGTCGGGCACGCGGTACGGCCCGAGGCTGAGCATGCCCTCGAAGTAGTGGACGTACGGCACGGCGGCATCGTGACCGGTCTCGGAACCGCAGACGAGTTTGAACTTCCCGGACACCCGGTCCAGGAGGTCCATCTTGAAGCGGCGGCTCTCGGTGCGGGTCATCGGGTGGTCGCCGTGGTAACACTCGCGCCACGGCGAGGCGGTGGTCGTGTCGATGAAGCGACAGCGGTACGGGTGGGTCTTGAGTTCGTCGGCCATCCGGCGGTCGAGGTACGGCGGGGCCTGGCGGTCGCAGAGCGTGCCGCAGGGGATCATCGTGCCGTCCTTCGCCCGGACCTGCCAGCCGCGGACCCACTGGCCGTCGGCACCGATCATGAGGTCCTTGGGCCACGCCTCGGCGGGCCAGTCGGGATGCACGCCGCGAAGACGCGGAAACGCCGCGGGGTCCATGACGTCCTGGACGATGTCGTAGCGGCTCGTCAGGACGCCGGGCAACGCGTTCAAGGCCCGGAGGGTCTCCGCCGGCTGGCGATGGCTCCAGAGGATGCGCTGGATGCCGGCGGCCTGCATGGCCTTGACCATGGCGACGGCGGCGTCGCCGTTACAGTCCCAGTTCCAGACGTTGACGGCGCCCACGAGCAGGTCGGTGGCGGGCACGGCCTGGCGTTTTTCGGCCAGCGTCTTGAGGAGCCCCGTCTGCTTGGCGTACCGGCGATAGCGTTTGCACATGGCCACGTGGCCGCCGGAGTCGAAGAAGACGTATCGCAGCCGCCGGGCGTAGCCGAAACGGCCCTTCTGGGGTTCCCAGGCGGGGGCGACGACCAGGCGGTCGGCGGAGCGCTCGATGCGGATCTGGGCGTCGTCGGGCGTCTCGAGGATGGCCATGTGGCCGGCGGTGCCGTCGGTCACGCCCCAGAACGGCATGCAGATTCCGTGGCCGCCGTAGGCGACCAGCCGCATGGGCGAAACGGAGGCGTCGTCCACCGGGTACGAGATGCCCTCGTTCATGGGCACGACGAGGTACGCCGGCGGGGCGGCCAGAAAGGGGTGCGGGAAGGCCAGGGGCGACTCGAGCGGGCCCTCGGCCGAGAGCGTCAGGACGACCTCCGGCCCGTCGCCGTCCAGCGCGACGGCGGCGGCGCCCGCGAGGCCCGAGGGGGCATCGATCCAGTCGAACCCAATCCGCACGCCCGCCTGGGCATGGGCCTGGGTGACCACCAGGCCCGGCCGCAGGGCGTTCTGGCGCCAGGTCGTGCCGCTGCGGCGGTCGAGGACGGCGAACGTGCCGTCGGCCGGGCGGAACGTGACCGACAGGGCCTTGTTCTCGATGGTGAGTTGGCCGGGCAATTTCGTGCCCTGCATGGCCGCCACGGTACCCTCCTTCCGGATGGCGAAGCCGGCGAACCACACGGTGGCCGGGCCGGTGCCGATGAGGCGCGGCACGAGGACGGCGGCGCCGTGCGGGACGGCGAAGCGCGATATCAGTTCCCAAAAGTCGCCCGACACGTGGACCGTGCGGCCGCCGTAGACCCACTCCAGGGGCTTGCCGGCCTCATCGTAGAGCGTCGCGCAGAGGGTCGCCGATCCCGTGCCGCTCAGCCTGACGGCGCCCGTGATGACAAAGATGTCGCCCGGCGTGACCGGGATTCGGTCGCGGTGCGTCAGGCTCCAGTCCTGCCGGCCGGTGTGGTCGATGCGGATAACGGCCTGCCCCCCGCCCACGGTCGCATCGTCGCGGACAGCCCGGCCCTTGTCGGCCTCGCGCGTCCAGAGGAGGTGCCACGGGCCCAGGTCTTCCGCCGGCGCCCCGCAAGCGACGGTGCAGAGCATGCAGACAACCAGCCAGACGACGGCCAGGGCCAGGAGCGAGGGTCGGCGATCGTCCATGGGCGTCCCTTTTCGCAGCGCGCGCATGCAGGTTAAACCCATGGGGCGGACAAGGTAAGCGGAAAATGCGGCGTGGCGTGGGTGGGATCCGAAGGCGGAGCGGTTCGGCGACGACGACGCCAACCGTCTGCTGGACCGTCCGATGCGGTCGCCGTGGGTACTGTGGGGGTCGCCAGCGCGGAGCGCATGCTTTCGCAGAAGCGCGAAGGCATGGCACCCGGCTCTCGACAGGCTGTCATGCAAAGGCCTCCTTGCCTCGTGGACTGCAGGCTTCGATGAGCCGCATTCTACAAGGACTTCGAGGCCTTTGCTATGCGCGCACCGTCAGATCTCGTGAATAATGTGGGCTAGCAATCTTAAGCATTCTTCGAGCATATTCGCCGTTTCACTGGCCCCTTGCGGACCATAAGCGATTACCCCTGCAGTGGCGGGAATTGCCCCATCACGGACATGGAACCGTAGACCATGGGGTAGCGTACACGAAGAGTCTCAGACAACTCCTGCAGTTGTGTTGCGGAGCAGTTGGCGAGAATCATGGCCCACTTAGCCCTCCACTCTTGGAATTTGATCTCAACGTAGCCCTCGCCAGCTGGGCCGGACGCGAGATACGTGCTAATGCCGATAAGAACCGCAATCCAAGGCGGAGCCCCCAGCCACCATGCCACCCCTCCCGCAGCCGGGCTTGCGGCCTTGAAGCCTTGCGTGATATGGGCTCTGGTGAGTCCGAGTCTCTGAAGTTCAACCCAGTCGTTCTTGAGTTCCTCAACCAGCAGGTCAAGGTCGAAAACCTCGCCAGCCAAAACCGCTTGATAGTGCGCCCGGCGCTGCAACTGCTGGTTCTCTTCCTCCGCGCGCCGGAGAACCAGAATGTCCTGGCGTGTTGCCTCTGCTTCTTCCCGTTGGCGTGTTGCCTCTGCTTCTTGCCATTGGCGTGTTGCCTCTGCTTCTTCCCGTTGGCGTTTTGCCTCGTGTTCCTCCTTCCGCAAGAGTTCCTTGTGCAGCTCAAATTGGGAATGGCAGTTTGGGCACACGAGGGCCGAGAATCGGTCTTCATAGGCGACTTCGAGTGGTTGCTGGCAGACGGGGCACTTAGAGCAAATTGGTTCGCGACCAGGCATCGTAGGCCCTCATAGCCTTGCGGGATTCCTGACCAAAGCCCATCGCTTCCCGGGCGGCATCCAGCATGTGACGAATCCGAATCAGGTCATTCTTCGGCATACTGAACGTCCGCCTCGGCGAGCACCTCGTCCCGGAAGTAGCGGCTCAGGTCCGCTGGGGTGCGAATATCGACTTTGCGCCCGAGCAGTTCCGATAGTTCTCGTTCCGTGGCGGCAAGGCGGATCAGCCTGACCACGCATCCGGGCTCGAACTCGACGAGGACGTCGACATCGCTCGTGGGTGTGAAGTCGTCGCGGAGGAGCGAACCGAACAGGGCGAGGCGGCGGATGTGGTGGCGGCAACAGAAGTCGGCCACGGCGGCACGGTCGATGGCAATCCTCGCAGGCATCGGCGGCCCTCCTCGGTAGGAGCCTACCGTGCGGTCCAAGCGGGGTCAAGCGACAAGGGCGGCCAATGTCAAGGCCCATTAGAAATGTCCGGTTTCTGACCCAATAGGAATGTCCGGTTTCGGCGTGGTTGTTTGAAGCCCTTTCTCCACGGATGATTGGGGCCTGGACGGTGCGGTTTGTGGGCGGTAGGATGGGGGGAGCCAAGGGCAGGACAGGGCTCCGCAGGAGTGCGACCCGAGCGTCCTTTGGCGGGACGAACGGCCGAGGGCCGTGTCGCCTGGGCGGCGCGGCCTTTCTTTTTTTGTCCCTCGGCCGGGGTCCCTGA
>DATKZB010000297.1:0-2484 GCA_035528235.1 Phycisphaerae bacterium | reverse complement strand
GGGCGGGGCGTGTGATGGTACTCGGTAGAGACGTCGGCGCCGAAGGAGGCGTGCAGCCGTTGGATTTCTTCGAGGCGCGGCGTGCTGCGGTTGGCCACGATGAGGCGCGACGGCCGGTGGGCCCCGTGTTCCTTCTTCATGAGGTGCCACGTGACGGCGATGGCCGACCCGCCGGCGCCCATGACGAAGGCCTCCGCGCCGGTCCGTTCCCAGTGGCGCGGGGGAAGGAAAGCCTCCAGGGCCAGGCCGCTCGTGATGGGGTCCTTCGCGTGCCCGACGAGGCGGCCGTCGCGCTTGGAGATGCTGCTGACCTCGCCCATGAGGTCGGCGAACTCGTCGAGCCGGTCGAACTGGTCGCGGCAGGCCTTCAGCAGGTCGATCTTGTGCGTCGTGACGAGCGCGCCCAGAGACAGGGGGTCGGCCTTGATGTGGCGGACCACCTCGCGGTACCGCTCGGGGGCGTCGTGCTGTTCCAGGTCGATGCCGCGGATGGCACAGTCGCCCAGCGACAGGTACCTCGCCCACTCGGGGAATACCTTCATGATGGACGACTTCGCGGTCGTCACGCCGACGAAGTACAGGGTGGGCTTCTCGGCGGCGGGATAGGTCGTTTTCGTCATGGGTCGTCTTCCCTGGAGGCCCGCCGGGCCGGGCGGCTCAGCGGGGCTGCCAGTACCCTAGCATGTGGTCGTAGTACCGGGTGAACTCGCGCAGCGCTTCCTCGTAAGCGCGGCGGGTGTCGGCCTGTGGTCGGACGGCGGTGCCGGAGGCGCGGCGGGCGCGTGCCGTGGCGGCGGGGTCGTCGATGAGGCCGGCGCCGGCGGCCCCGAGGAGGGCGGCGCCCTTGAGGCCGGCCTCGGGTTCGTCGGAGAGCAGAAGCGGCACGCCGAGGACGTCGGCCTTAATCTGGTTCCACAGCGGGTTGCGGGCGCCTGCGGCTCACAGCGTTTGTCGCACCAGAGTTGCACCCAGGGCGTGGTCACGTCGCCCCGTTCGTCGACGCCCACCGGCCCGTGCATCTGGCCGCAGGTCGCCACGGCGGCCAGGGAGTCCGGCGCGGCGCCCGTCTCGGCCAGCACGTGGCGTACGGCGCGGCAGGCCTCGTCCCACCAGTCGTCGGGCCGCTGGCGGGCCCAGTTCGGGTGCGGTGTGTCGACCTCGTGGGGGCACTGGCCGATGCCCAGGATCTCGCCGCCGCCCGTCACGACGGCCGCCCGCACGCTCTGGGTGCCGATGTCCAGGGCCAGGATGTTCTCACTCATGAGGGCAACCTTGCCGGCGGCGGCTCAGAACCGCAGGAGGCACTTGATGACTTCGCCGCGCCCCACGGCGCCGAGGGCCTCGTTGATCTGCTCGACGGGCAGAACGTGGGTGATGAACTCTTCGGCTCGGACCTTCCCGTCGCGGATCCAGGCGCACAGGGGTTTCTGCGCCGCCTGTTCGCGGTGTCGCGTGGGCCACTGGTGCATGTACAGGTTGAAGTTGTAGGGGCCCCGGGCCTTCTCAATGGTGATGGCGGGCTCGGCGAGGACGCCGTAGATGCAGATCGACCCGCCCATCTTGATGAGCGGGAGACCGGCGTTGGCGATGGCGGGGTTCCCGACGGCGTCGATGACGGCGTCCAGCGGTTTGCCGCGCGCCTCCACGAGGCCCGCCAGGTCCGCGCTGTCGGGTGCGAAGACGGCGTCGGCTCCCATGGCCCGGGCCTTCTCGCGCTTGCTCGGGAGGGGGTCGACCAGGCCGATGAAGCCGAGGCCGAGCAACTTGCCGAACACGAGGAAACTGAGGCCGACGGGCCCGGCGCCGAACACGAGGATGTCGTCGCCCTTCTGGAGGTTGAAATCGCTGAACCCGCCGTAGACCTCCCGCCAGGTGCAGAGCATGGCGGCCGCTTCGACCGAGATGTCGGGCGCGACGGGGCGCTGGATCTCGTAGCACTCGAACCACCCGTGCTGGGCGTCGGCCACGCCGTCGGCCACCATGGCGTCATGGTCGTTCACGATGGTGTAGTCGCAGAAACCGCCCCACCCGCTGGCGTACGCCGGGTCGCCGAAGTCGAAAACCAGGCCGCCGATGGCCCGGTCGCCGACCTTGAAGTGGCGGACCTTCGGGCCGACGGCGTCGACGATGCCGGCACCCTCGTGCCCCAGAATGAGGGGGTACTGGTCGACGCCGGGAAAGTGGCCGGCCACCAGTTTGCCGTCGGTGGCGTTGCACAGAACGGCCGCCTCGGTCTTGACGCGTGCCTGATACGGTCCGGGCGCCGGGTCGGGAAGGTCAACCACTTCCACTTTGCCCGGTTCGATGACAGCGACTGCTCTCATGACACGGCTCCTTTGCTGTGCGCCGGCGTCGCCACCGGGCGCGGGTTGGAACACGGCTGGGCAAGCCAGCCGTGCCACCCGGCTTGTCAGATTGCCTCCTGCGGACCCCATCGCGGCCGCCGCGCGGGGGCTGCTTACTAACTGATGGCGTTTCCGTACG
>DATKZB010000296.1:0-8049 GCA_035528235.1 Phycisphaerae bacterium | reverse complement strand
CCAGTCGCCCCGCGGGAACGCCCCACCGGGGGCCCGCTTGGTCTCCGCAGCCTTGCGGAAGTTCTCCTTCGAGATCAACGGGTACTGACCCGTGACCTCCTCGACGGTGCTGAACGGCAGGACCTTCTCGCCGATGAACATGGTACGGATGTTGTCCACCGCCGCGAATTCCCGGACCGCCCCGGCCAGTTCTGGCCGGTACGTGATCGTGGAATCTTTCTGTGCAGCCATTCGTCGTTCTCCTTGTGCGCCGGACGAAAACAAAAAAGCCCCTGTCCTCCTGCATGCAGGACAGAGGCTTTCGATTCGTTCAGCTCAGTCCCGATGCGCCGCCGGCCGGGCGGCGATCGGGACGATGTCTTTGGTTGTCAATCGCGCCGGATTACCGCTCGGTAATCACGTGTACGTAGTCCACCAGCAGTGTCTCGGCGTTGGACCCGCCGGCCTTCGCGCCCAGGAGGATATGCATCTCCGCGAGACCCGCGATGACGAGGTTCTTGGCTGTACCGGCCACGCCGTCGAGGATGGGCGTCACGAGCGCCGTCACGCCGTCGTTGTAGTCGTACAGGAAGCCAAGCTTGTACCAGGTGGCCGAGGCGAACGCCCCGGCGCTGGCGGTGGTGACCTGCGTACCGGCGTTGGAGGTCTCGAACGTCCAGACCACCCCGCCATCGACCTTCGACCACGTAACGCCGTCGTAGCTGGCCATGGGGCCGGCGCCGGCGTCCACGAGGCTGTTGGCCGCGACGGTATCGGACAGGCCGACGATGATATTCGCATCGTCGGTGGCCGCCTCGGTCAGCTTGACCCGCGCCTCGAAGAAGAGCCTCTTCGTTGTCGAGAACAGGAACGCCTCGGTCATGCTGGACACGTACGACTCGTTCTCGTCCGTGGCGCCCGTGGCGATGCTGAGCACGCCACCGGCGCCGTCGGTAACGGCGATGGTCCCGCCGTCGGTGACCTCGGCGTACCCGCCCACGGTCGCCGTGGCGTCGTAGGCGAAGAAGTCGTCCCAGAACTCGATATTGCCGCCCTTCGTGGCGAACAGGTCATTGCCGCCACGGGGACCCCAGATGATGCCGTCGATGATCGCCGTGTCGGCGGTTGCCGCGGTGAAGGCGATGCCGATCTGCTTGCCGACCGCCGTACTGGATGCCTTCCCGTCGGCCGCGACGTAGAGCGCCGCGCCCGACGCGATAACAGCGCCGGCCGTGATCTTCTCGATGCAACCCTGCAACGGGTAGATGGCCACATTGTCACCCGACGCGCACGCGTCGTAGGTGATGCCGACCGGCTCCTCGCCGGCGTCGGCGTAGACCGCCGTGGAACTGGAAATCTTGACGAAACGGTACTTCGCCAGGGCCTCACCGGAAGTCATGGTGAACGGCCCGATGTTTCTTTCTGCACTCATGGTGCTGTTCTCCTACGTCATGGGTTTCTGAAGACCGACCGCGTTACGCCGTGGCGCGGGGCGCGGGCTGCTGGCCGGCCAGCCACGCCTTGTGCTCGGCCGGGAACTGCTTGCCCGCGTCGAAACGCGCCTTGTCGGCACTGACGCCGGCGGCAACCTTGTCGAGCACCTGCTGCTCGTAGGGGTTGGGCTTTTCGACCTCGGCGTCCGTCGCGGCCGCAAGCGGCTCGACCAGCCCCGCGTCGGCCGCGATCTTCAGCCGACCCTGCGCGGCGACAAGCTCCTTGCCGAGTTCGCCGATCCGCGTCTGCGCCGCCCCGAAGGCCAGGGCCTTTGCCTGGTCCACCGACAGCCCTTCGCCGTCGGCCTGTGCCACCAGATCGGGGTAATCGGCGATGGCCGCGGCGATTTCCGTTCGCCGCTTTCGGTCGGCCTGCACCGCCTTGATTGCCGCAGCCTCGGCCACGGCGGCCACGTCCACGACCTGCCGGTTGTCTTGCTCCTGCGAGGTTGTCGCCTCGGGAGCCGTCTCGATATCGATATCCATCGAGGCTTCCGTCGTTTTTTGCTCTGCCATTGCTGGCTCCTTATGGGTAGCTCGGACGCGATCCCGATTCATCGGGGCCCGTTTTCCCGCGGCCTGTGTGGCCAACGTCCTCGCAGTTCGTAGTGTTTCGGAAAGGTTCTTCACGCCATCGATCAGGCCAACGTCTTTGGCCGCGGCGCCGATGTGCATCCGCCCATCGGCCAGGGCCATTGCCTTGTCCAAATCGAAGCCCCGGCCCTCGGCCACCTGCTGAACGAACAGGTCGCGATGGGCGTCCACGTGCCGCTGGACCTCGGCCTTCTGGTCGTCGGTGAACTCCGTACCCTGCACGCCGATGCCCTTGGCGTCGCCCGCCTTGACCACGTGCATGGTCAGCCCCGCGCGATGCGCGGCCTCGGACGTGTCGGCGATCACGGCGTACACGCCGATGGACCCCACCATCGCCCCCGCATTGGCGTAGACCTTGCCCGCCTGACTGGCCAGCCAGTACGCCGCCGACGCGGCCATGTCCTCGATGTAGGCCACGACGGGCTTGCGGGCGTTGGCGGCGCGGATGACCCCGGCCAGATCGGCAATCCCCGCCGTGGTCCCGCCCGGCGAATCGATGGCCAGCACGATACTCGTCACGTCCCGGTCCGCCAGGGCGTCCGCGAACTGCTGTTCGACCACCTTCGTGGCCGTACCGCTGGGGGCGCTGATTCGGTTGACCATGCTGGCGTGCTTGGCGATGACCCCTGTAATGGGGATGATGGCGGTGCCCCGGTCGATCCGGTATTTGGTGTCTACTGGTGTCTCGCCGACCGGGCGCGCCGCCACAATTTCGGCAATCTCCCCCTCGCCCAGGCGTTCGCCGGAGAAGTGTCGCCCGACGATCTCCACCGCACGCTGAAGCGTGGGATAGTCCATCGCCCACGCGGCCTGCGTGACGTACTGCCACAGCGCAGATTCGGGCAGGGCGGATTCGTTCATGGCCGGTCTCCTGGCGGTTCGTCGTCCTGCGTCGCCACGCGATACGGGTCGGTGCTGCCGGTCACGGCTGCGCCGACCATGCCGGTGGAGGGGATGTCCCGCGCTTCCATCTCCTTGATCTCCGCCTCGCGCTCGGTGAGGTGTTGGGGCATGGTGTGGCCCTGACGCTCGACCTCGTCGGTGATCGTGGACGTCCCCAGCGCCACGGCCTCCTTGAGCGCCAGGATCTCCTTTAGCGGGTCCACCCACGCCCACGAGGGCGGGAACCATTTGACCTTCAGGGCGTCGGTGCGGGACGACAGTTCCCCCGCGGCGATTCCCTGCGCCATCCACCGGCGATAGATCGGCAGGCAGATCGTGCGAATAAGCCACTGCTGCCACACGCGGAACATGCGATACGCCTGAAGCAGCGCCGCACGGGCGCTGGAGTAGTTCGTCTTCGAGAAGTCCAGCAGCACCAGTTCCAAGGGGTAGCCCAGGGCCGCCCCGACGATTCGCAGCGACGTGACGAGGTACGGCTCGAACTGGTTGCCGGGCCGCTTCGCCCCGAACGGCTGAACCGTCTCCCCGCGCCGGATGTGCGCGATCATGCCGGGTTCGATCTTCTGAAGCGTCTCGGTCGTGTTGGACCCATCGCCCAGCGTGTCGGTCTCCTCGTGCATGTCCGGCGGCAGTGTCGTGCCGTCGTAGTCAGAATCGGACTGCACGAAGAAGGCCAGGCACGCATCGATCTCCGCCGCCAGGGATTCGTTGTCGATATAGGCGTCCACCCGGTCGTAGTGCTTCAGGGCCGCGGCCAGGACGGGTATGCCCCTCGTCTGGGTGAATCGCGTGCGGTACCCCGCCCACGTGCAGTCCCCGGCCGGGACGTACGAATAGTCCGCCCGCCAGGGGAATGTGCCGTTGTACGACTCGGCGCCGACGTAGAAGCCCATGGGCTTGCCGGCCTTGTCCACCCGCACGCCGGAGACGATGGTTTCGTCCTTGCGGTCGGAGGGCGTGGCGATCTGGTGGGCCTCGATGGGCTGGATTTTGCGGCCGGTGTTGTGCGCGAGTAGCACGTCGCCGTCGGTGCCGATCGCGCGGAGGGCGGTGGACAGGATCGAATGCCAGTCGAACAGGCCCCGCACGTCGCAGTCGGGGCCCTGCTGTTCGATCATCCACTCGAAGGCGGCGTCGTTCCATCCGTCGTCGGCGGTCTCGGGGCGGAAGCCGAACGTATCGCCCACGACGTTGTGGCAGAATCGGTCCATCAGCCCGTGGATCAGGCAGGAGTTGCGGTCCAGGTCGCGGGCGATCTCGCGGACCTTGCTGAGTTTCGAGGTGTCGAGGTGTCGGTCGGCCCCGCCCACGGTGTAGGACCGCGTCCGGCGCGTGCGGTCGGAACCCGCCACGTCGAAGCCGGAGCCCATCGCCAGGGTCAGGCCGCCGGTGTGGGGATCGCGCGAGGCGTGCATGGGCATGGCGATCGTGCGAGGAACCGTGCTTTCATGCGTGCCCGCGATCCACAGCGACGGCCGCGCCGCAGCGACTGGTTCTGGCGCTTTGGCCTTCCGGGCCTTGTTCGACCGGGATTTCTTGATCGCCTTGGCCATCAGCGGACGTCCGCCCTTACCAACATGCCGCGGCTCTGCCGACCGATCCTCGCAAGCAACCCCTGCTCTTCGGCCTGCAATGTGCGCAGGTCGTGGTAGTAGGTTGAGACACCCCACGCCTCGATACGCGCTATCTTGTTCTCGATCAGTGTGTTGATCGTCGTCTGGACGTTTTCCAGTCGAGTTGCCAACGAAGGCGCGGCCATACGTGCTCCCGAAACGCATTCCCAAAAGCCCAAAAGAAAAACCCTCTGTCCTCCTGCATGCAGGACAGAGGGCTTAGTTCCGTCTCCGGAAGCTCACCCCGGCCAGGGCGCTCTTCTGGGCTTTATTCGGTTGTCAGACGCTATCTATCGGTCCCGATAACCATCGGCACTCCCTATTATTGGCCTTCCCGCGTACCGTTTACAATGGCCTTACACCCCTTTTACTCCCGATAAGGAGTGTTTCTGCTTCTCAAGTAGCCGCTTTGCCCGACGAAGCAGTACGGCCAGGCAGCGGCGCGTGAGGATGGCGCCGTGCAGGTCATTGCGGTACACCATGGCGGCCAGCAGCATCTCCACGTGCGGGATGGCCTCGCGGAGCCACGCGCCCTCTTCGGCCGGTGTGGGCCGGTAGCGCGGCGTTTCCGCCAGCGCCTCGGAGAAGTTGAACAGCCGCCGAGCGTGTTGATACACGCCGTTGAGGCCCCCGTGGGCTTCGGATGCTTCCAGCATTCGGTCGAACTCGACGGTCATTGCCATTCTCTCACACCCCCTCGGCCAGTGTAAACCGGCACTGGTTCCGCCCGGTGCAAACAAAGTAGCGTATGACCGTACTGCCCGTGGCGATACTGCCGTTGCGGCGTGCGAAGTTCCCGCACAGCGGGCAGATCGTCATACCCGATACGTAATGCTCGTGCCCGCCCATCTTCACCGCTCGGACCCGCTTTCGCAACATGCCAATGGTGCCGGTATCCGGCAGGCGGTGGCGGCGGCACAAAACCGCGGCGTCCTCGAACGCCATGGCCTCGATGTCCTCGAAGCTCATCACGGCGACATCCGGCGTTTTGAGCACATACACCGGGGCCTCTGGGGCTTCAAGGGCGCGGGGCGGCGCCGGGGTCCCGATAGATCGGGATCGCCGCCGGGGACGGGTTCGTTTCATTTTCTTCGGGTCGAGTGCATCCGTGCGTCTTGTCGTCATAGTTACGCCTTTCTCTTGAATCTCGAAACGTATTGTCTGCCCGGCGTCTTGGCCGGGGGCTTTTCGGGTACGGGCTGTTCGCCGGTGAAGACGACCTTCAGGATCGCCGCCGCCCCGCAGCAGCCGGCGGTGCAGTCCAGCCAGTGATTGTCGCGGGCCAACTTGTTCCAGAACGACACCCGGCCCTTGCCCGTGCGGTACTCCGTGACGTACTGCTCGGCGGTGACCTGAAGGGCGTACGCCCGATGCACCACCGGATCCTCGCCGAACAGGGCCAAAGACCCCGGCTTGCCCGTGGGGGCCTGGAACGCCTGCTGGGCGTACAGCTTCCAGTAGTCGGCGTCCAGGCTGTACAGCCAGAGCTGGTGGTGCGCCTGCCACGCGGCGAACCAGTGCGTGCCGATCTCCTTGCGATTGGGGCCCTTGCCCTTGACCGTGGGTTGACGGTACTTCGCCTGGCCCATGCCCGTACCAAAACCGCGGGTGGCCTGGAACGTCGGTTTGTGCCCACGGATGAATCGGTTGACCGGAATGTTGCGATAGCCGGTGTCCACGAGGCAGCGGTCCAGCAGCCTGACTTCGCCGCCCTTCTCGTCGGGCCAGCCGTTGTCGCCCGCCCAGTCGGCCCACTCGCACAGGGCGTCGTAGATGGCAAGTTCCAGGGCCTCGGCGTTGTCCGGGCTCGTGAGCGACCCGTCGGGGCTGTTCACGCGCGTCGCGCCGTAATCCACAATGTGGCCCACGCCCATCCGCCAGCCGCACACGAGCCAGTCCAGGTGACGCCCGTGCACGTCAATGTAGCCCACCAGCTTCTCGCACCCGGCCGGGACCGTCCCGCGGGCCACGCCGTTGGTCGATGACTGGACCACCTTCTCGTCGGGTGTAGCGTTGGAGCGAGCCTCCTCCTCGGGCGGCTCCTGCTGGTACTCGGAACGGAACGCCGACCATCCACGGTCGGAGACCACGTTGTAGCAGAACTGGAGCGTACTGACCTCCATCTGGGTTCCATCAGCCAGCATGTCCAGGCTGTAGCGGTGGTCGTTGCCGACGATGGCCCCAGCGTCCATGGCGTCGCGGTCGGCCAGGTAGTACGCGTGCGCCCGCCGGGCGTAAGCGTCGCCGCCCATCTGGTCCTCCTGGCGCATGGTCATGTACGTTTCCCACTTGTCAGGGTCGTCGGGCTTCTGCACCAGCAGCTTGTACCGCAGGCCCATCCATGCGGGCTTTTTCTGTCGGTCGGTGTACTCGTCGGCAAGGCAATCCTTGCGGATGATCGTGCAGGGCATAAACATGGCGATGGTCTTGTTCTGCCCGGCCAGGCCCGCGCAGGCCTTGTCGATGGCATTGCGGCGGTTTTTCGTCTGCTCCTCGGACTTCACCGATTCCTCGTGTTCGATATCGTCCAGGATCACCACGTCGGGCCGCCGGCCGTCCTCGAACTTCGCGCCACGGATCTCCGATTCGATGCCGCGAACCTCGATGACGGCACCGCTGGCCTTCGAGCCCATTATGTACGGGAAGACAACCATGTCCGTGCCCCATCGAATCCGCGTGAACTCGCCGGCAATGGTCTGCATGTGGCCGCGGCGCGGAGAGCCTTGCAGGCAACGGATGGGCCAGGCGATCTCGGGAAAGTCCTCCAGCAGCACGTCGTTGAACTGCCACTGGGCCTTGATGGTCGCTAGCCTGCTCAGGGCTGAAGGGCGACTTGCCCCAACGATAAACGGGTAATTGCGGATGCCGTACGGGATCATCCATACGCCCACCACGCCCTCGATGATGCTGGACTTCCCTTCGCCACGAGGGGCGGCGATGGCTTGATTGCCGCCGTAGTGCACTCGTTCGACCAGCGAGTCGATCATCTTGCGGTGGTAGTCGGTGAACGGGTTGTAGAAGATCTCCGGCATATACGTCTTCAGGCAGTACTCCACGTCGCGTCCGCACTTCCGCCGCCGACGAGGATTCTTGCATTCCGGGATGACGATCTCCCGGCCCGCCGCACGCCGGCCGCGCATGACGGCGGCCTGGCTCTCGCGCTCGGCCTGGGCCAACGCCGCAGCCTTTTTGCGCTTCGCCGGCGCGGCCTGCTTGCCCACTGGGCTGTCAGCGCGCAGGCTCATGTTGCATTCTCCTCCGCCGGCACGAGTTCCAGGGGGGTCACATCGGCCAGTCGGATCGTCGTCGCCAGCAAGAAGCCCATTATTATGCACCCGCCTTTCCATCGCGTTGTTCGACCCACTTGTGGGCCCGCAAATGGAGGTTGGCGAGGGTGTCAACATTTCCATAACACTCCGCCAACGCCCGCACGATCTCCCCGGCCTCTCTGTTCTCCGCAGTCAGGG
>DATKZB010000295.1:0-11347 GCA_035528235.1 Phycisphaerae bacterium | reverse complement strand
GTGGAACGGTCGTTCCAGACGGACCAGGACCGGCTGGTGAAGGAACTGCGGCTGCGGGGGATCACGACCATTGAGGCCGCCAACGCCTATCTGGAGGGTGAGTACGTGCCGATGCTGAACCGGCGGTTCGCGGTGCGGGCGGCCTCCCGGGTGGACGCCCACCGGCCGATCCGGGGGTACGACCTCGGGGCGATCCTGAGCGTGCAGACGGTGCGGACGGTGGCCAACGACTACACGGTGCGGCACGGAGGGCGACGGTACCAGATCGAGCGGCGGTCCATCACGGGCGGCCTGCGTGGCGGCAAGGTGACCGTGGAGGAGCGGCTGGACGGGTCGATGCGGCTGCGGTGGCAGGGCCGCTACCTGAGGTACCACTGCGTCTTGCCCAGACCCCAAACCACAACGACAACGGCGAGCACCAGAGAAACAACAAAGGACAGGCGTCGGGTCGCGGCTCCAGCCTCGGTCCCCTCGGCCTCCGCCTCGCCCCGACGCCCCGCCAAGGACCACCCGTGGCGTCAACCCTTCAAGCGGTCAGTTCTATCTGGCGGGAAACCGGACATTTCTACTTTGCGTTGACAGGCCTTTCGGTCAAGCCTGTCTGGCCGGCCTTTAGTCGCCGTATCCCATCGCCCGGAGTTGGCGCGGGAAGTCGGCCGGCAGGTCGGCCGGGGGCTTGGCGGCGTCGCGGGCGGCATAGCGCAGCATGTTGCGGAGCAGGCGTTCGGCGGCCGGATGCCGGCCCAGGTTCTCGCGGATGCGGAGCGTGTTCAGGATGAACCGTCCCGCGCCGAGGTCGTGGACCGAGACGAGGAGCCCGGAGGAGTAGTCGACGGCGGCGTTGATGCCGCCCGCCACGGCCTCCGCCGGCGGCGGTTCCTGCCCGGACCACACCGCGTCGGGTATCAACTCCCGGTAGAACGCGAGGTCGAGCAGCCCGCCGGCCGGCAGACCGTCGAAGATGGGGTGCCGCTTCGCCCACTCGTCTTTCAGGTAGAGCCAACTGCGAATCGTCGCCAGCGAACCCTTCTTCTCGCAGGGGAGCCACGCGACCGCCTGGTCGCCCTGCCGGAAGACCTCCGGGCACAGGAACACCACGGCCGACCCCCGCGCGATGCGGCAGGCCAGGTCGCGAAACGCCGCGGCCCCGCCCGGCGCCGCCGCCGCGCGCGACGCCAGAATCACCTGCCGCCCGGCCGCCGCCTCGGCCGAAAACGGGCGGACGCCGATGCCGTGGCCGCGCAACCACTCGGCCAAGGCCGGGTCATCGCCCCACAAGACGACGGGCGTCTCGACCGGCGGCATGTCGGCGGGGTCGGTCACGTAGAAGTCGACCGTCTCGCCCGCCGCGGCGGCCCCCTGCTCAAACGTGGCCGCGAAACGGTATCGCCCCGTGGGACCGTCGATGACGACGTCCTCGGCCCAGACGGGCAGCACCATCGGCGGCTCGGGGTCGCTTTGGGCGTCAGGAATCGTGACGTCGACCCGGTGCTCGAAGACGCGCGAGGCGTCCGGCCCAAACACCTGAAGCCGCACGGGATACGTGCCGGGCGGCAGGCCGTCTTCGTTGGCCAGCACCGCCTCCAGCCGCACCGGCGTCTTGCGGTAGACGTGGACGGGCTCGACGAACAGGCACCACCGGACGGGGGCCAGCCCGTCGAAGACGGCGTCGATGGTGCCGGGCTTGAGTTCGCGGAAGGTCGTGGTCAGCCCCTCGCCGGTCATGCCCTGGTCAACCGTCCCGGTGAGGCTGTGCCCGATGACGGCGGGGTTCGAGCGGATGGCGTTCAGGCCAAGCCG
This sequence comes from Phycisphaerae bacterium, assembly GCA_035528235.1. Classification (GTDB taxonomy): domain Bacteria; phylum Planctomycetota; class Phycisphaerae; order FEN-1346; family FEN-1346; genus DATKZB01. The sequence continues at coordinate 9,547 of DATKZB010000295.1, read as the reverse complement.
TCGCTGGCCGGCCATCTTGGCCAGGCACTGGGCGAAGTAGTCCTCGGGCCGGCCGAACGCCTCGGCCATGCGCCAACGTTGCCAGTCGGCCAGAAACCGGTCGCGCAGGCCCCGGTAGAACCGGGCGTCGTCGGCCTCGGCCTTGCCGAGTTGCTCGTAATGCCGCACCACGCGGACCAGGTCGACCGCGCTGCCGATGCCGTACTCCGACAGGAACACGGGCTTGCCGTCGCCCTCCAGCGTCCGCAGCGTGTGGATGACGTCGGCGGTGTGCGGCACGCGCTGGTACGGGTGCTGGTCGCTGAGCAGGTCTTCCCAGACGTCCGACCCCGGGTTACTGAGGCTGCCGATGGCCGTCTCGGCCATGCCGCGCGGGTAGGCCGCAAAGGTGGACGCGTCGGGCGCCGGCCCCGGCGCCAGGCGGCCGTAGGACCACGGACCGTTGGGGTTGGCGCGGACCGAGAAGTCGGCGGCGCCGTCGTGGACCTTGCCGTCGGCCGCGCGGATGGTGACGGCCAGGGCGGTGGTGTCGGCCCCGTAATCGCCGTTGCCGAATCCGACGGCGCAATCGATCGTGTCGTCGGCCTTCACGTCGAGCGTGCCGCGGAACGCGGCTTCCGGCCCCGCGCCGCCGACGTTGATGCGTCCGTCGAAGACCGTCCGCCCGTTGTGCAGCACGTGGACGTCGGTCGTGGCCTTCTCGGCGATGCTCTTGAAGGCGGCGGCAACGTCGGCCTTGCCGGCGGCAGGCGCGGTCCACCGGACGACGCTGTACTCGCCGCCCTGGCCGGGATGGAAGGCCAGTTGCCCCGGCGCCCACGTGATGCCCAGGGCCCGGATGACGTGGTCCGTGGGGTTCCGCGTGACGCACGGGTCGATGCGGTCGGCCGGGCACCAGACCTCGATGCCCGCGGCGCCGCCGCCCTGGGCGTCCCACCGGCCGCTGTTCAGCATAACCAGCCGCGTGTCGTCGAGGGCCCGGATCTGGGGCAACAGGCCGACGGCGTGCCGAAAGACGGGGCCGTCGGGCGTCTCGTTCAGCAGGCCCCAGATGACGACGCTGGGGTGATTCCGGTCGCGGCGGACCATGCCCAGGACGGACTCGTCGTAGCGGGCGGGCATGCGGGGCGAGTCGGCCAGACACCATCCGGCGTACGATTCCTCGTACACCATCAGCCCGATGTCATCGCACAGGTCCAGTTGGTATCGCTTGGCCATGCCCGAGATGAACCGGATGGCGTTGAAACCCATCGCCTTGACGTTCACCAGGTCGCGGCGCAGCAGGTCGGGGTCGTGCGGCAGTTCCAGGCCCACGGGGCAGCAGTTGCCCGTGTGCGAGCACCTCAGGTACAGGCGCCGCCCGTTCAGGCGGAAGTACCCGTCGCGGAACCGAAAATCGCGGAACCCGCATCGCACGGTCTGCTCGTCGGCCGTGGCGGCACCGTCGGCCCACGCCCGGGCCGTCACGCGGTACAGGAACGGGTCGGCCAGGTCCCACCGGCGCGGGGAGGCGACGGCCAGGTCGGTCTCGACGACCGTCTCGCCCGGTGGCAGCGCGCGGTCGATCCTGGCGGCCGCCACCGTCTCGCCACCGGCAGCCGGCGAGACCGTGAACTCGAGGTGACCCGCTGCCTCGGCGTCCAGGCTGTTCACGACCGTGGCCCGGACGTGGATCCGGCCCGTGTCGGCGTCGGGCCGCACGAACACGTCGTCGATGCGGACCGCCGGCACGGCCAGCAGTTCGACGGAGTCGACGATGCCGCCCTGGTTCCACGCACTGCCGGCGGTGTAAGGCAGCGCCTTGTTGCGGTGCGGCGTCTGCTTAAGGACGATGCCGTCGATGGGGTCGTGCGTCGGGTTCAGCACGCGGACGGCCAGCCGGTTCGGCTCGCCCGGTTTGGCGATGGCGGTCACGTCGAACACGAAGGGCGTCTCTCCGCCCTCGTGCTCGCCCACGTGGACGCCGTTCAGCCAGACGTCGGCCTTGTAGTCGACGGCCCAGAACCGCAGCAGGTACCGTCCGGCGGCGTGGGGGTTCGGCGGGGGCGAAAACTGGCGCCAGTACCATGCCACGCCGTGGTAGCCGGGCAAGGTGTCCTGGATGATCCACGGCACCCGCGCGGGCCCGGCGTCGGCCGCCGGTTTGGCCGGCCAACCCTCGCGGCGTCCGGCGTCGGTGGGGTCGGGCGCCAGAAGCCACTCGCCGTCGAGCGACACGACGCGGCGGCCCGGCAGCGGGCGCCCGGCGTCGGCCTGTGCCACGCACGCCACGCACGCCAGACCCAGGACCGACAGCGCGGCCACGACGTGGACGGATCCGGTCATCATGGTGCGGCTCCTTGCCACCGCCCTGATGTGCGCCGGAACAAGCCCCCGGCACCGCCGGGGGATGGACGCGCCCTACGTAGCCGCAGGCCGCAGTACCATCGTCACGCCTGAACGAGACAGCGCTAGGACGCGTGGCAACTCCGGATGATGAATCCGCCCGACTTCTCGTCGTGCTCCAGTTCCAGGATGCCCTGGGCACCGGCCTCCTCCAGCAGTTGGCGGAACGACCGGAACCCGTAATAGGATTCGTTGAAGCCGGGTTTGCGGCGTTTGAGGGTCTGCTTGATCATGGACCCCCAGATTTTCTCGCCCTCTCCGCGTTCCTCCACCAGGGCCTCGTAGGTCTGGACGATGAGGTCCCAGGCCTCCTGCTTTTTGTCGCCGTCCGGCGTGGGCGCCGCGGCCGCCTTGGCCGCCTGGGACGGCGTCGGCTTGGCGCTGCCTTTTCCTCTGCGCGTCCTGCTGCGCGGCTTGTCGCGGGGCGGCTGCGGGCGCACCAGGTCGTCGTAGTAAATGAACTCGTCGCAGTTGGCGATCAGCAGGTCGGACGTCGAGTTCCGGACGCCCACCCCGATGACGCCCTTGTTGTTCTCCCGCAGTTTGCTGACGAGCGGCGAGAAATCGGAGTCGCCGCTGATGATGACGAAGGTGTCCACGTGTCCCTTCGTGTAGCACAGGTCCAACGCGTCGACCACCATGCGGATGTCGGCCGAGTTCTTGCCCGACTGGCGGACGTGCGGTATCTCGATCAGCTCGAACGACGCCTCGTGCATCGCGGCCCGGAACTCCTTGTAACGGCTCCAGTCGCTGTAGGCCTTCTTGACCACGATGCTGCCCTTCAGCAGCAGCCGCTCCATCACCTTGCTGATGTCGAACTGGGCGTAGTTGGCGTCGCGGACGCCCAGGGCGATGTTCTCGAAGTCGCAGAACAGCGCCATGTTCTTCGTCTCGGCCGTCAGGGTCATGAGTACCGTACCTCCCGTGGTTCGTTCATGCACTCGGCCGCCCGGCCGCCCCGTGCGACCGCCAGCCGCCCCCCGCAAACCCCCTCCACCCCGCCTCTACAGTACGCACATTCCCCGCCACAGGCAAGACCGGACCCTTTGGCCAGACCGTGCGGCCCCCCCTTGCCCGAGCAACGCCCCCCCCCGCCCGCGCGGCGTCTGCCCCGGCGCAGCCTCAGCGGGGCCGGGCCTTTCCCTTCACTATCTACGGCAGGCGCGTTCGAGGTGTTGCGCACCGGGTTGGCCTGAAACAGCAGTTGCGGTATTGTAGCCCGCCAGGAAAGGGGATACCATAATGACTTGGTTGAGTCCTGGCGGCGGGACGTATCCGTTGGTGCAGACCCCAACGTACACGCCCAAGCCGGGCAAGTAGGATCGGCATCTCTGAGCATGGTGCCGGCGAGAAACGAACTCCTGCCTACTGGCGGATTCGAGATGTCGCGCGCGGGAGAAGGAGCATGACCATGGAAGGCGTGCAGCTGGGCATCCTCGGCGGTTCCGCTCGGACGGCGGGAGTTGGAGCCCTCTTTGGAGTTGCTGCGTAACGGCCTTTCCGCTAACCGGCCAAGGTTCGAAATCGCCCATGGCCCCGGTGCGAACGGGGCTGTTAACCACTCGCGGGCTGTTCAACAGAGAATCAGAGAGTTTGGGCCGTTGCTCTCGGCGTGCGGGACGGAACGTGTAGGTTCTACCTCGCGATTCGGTTGAGCCGGTTCAAAACAGAGAGCGCGGGCCACGTGGGTGGGTGCGTCGTAACTCTTTGCCCGCAACGGGATACGAAAACGCCCGGCCACTTTCATGGTCGAGCGTTTCTGTTAACTCGATCACCCCAAGAAGTTCGACTGGTTTTTTCCTTGCGAACTACGGCACAATACCATAGTATCCCAAGTAATCGTACAAAGGTAGGTAGAGCGGGTCTGTCGTGTGACAGGGTCGTAAATGCCACTTTCGCATTGTTTATGTCCCTTTGAAGGGGCGAAAGGAGCAGCCATGACCCAGCAGCAAATCGGTCCCATTGGAGAACAGTTCGGTCGCTTCCCCCTGCGGTTTTCCGACACATCGTTTGACCTCGACCAGGACGAAGAGTGGTGTGAGGTCAAGCTCAACGACCAGTGGAGACGTATACGCTTACACGACTACCACGAGATCTACAATATCCCCGGCCTGTACGAGGCGGTCTTTTCCCGCCGCCTCAAGTGCTGCTCCCCCGAACGCGTCGTCGGCCTGCTTGACGACGTTCTCTCCGACTTCACCCAGACCACGGAAGACCTCCGCGTGCTCGATATGGGGGCTGGCAATGGCATGGTCGCCAGTGAACTGCGTAAGGCGGGTGTCGAAACTATCCACGGCATCGACATCATCCCCGAGGCGCGTGTGGCCGCCCTGCGCGATCGACCGGGCATTTACGCCGACTACCACGTCAGCGATCTGACGCAGCCCAACAACCCCGACTACGAAGTAATCCGCACCGCCGACCTCAACGCCCTCACGCTCGTGGCCGCGCTGGGCTACGACGACATCCCCCCCGCCGCGTTTGTGCAGGCCTGCAACCTCATCGACACCCCCGGCTGGCTGGCGTTCAACATCAAGGAAACCTTTCTCGACGAGGATGAGGACGGCACCGGCTTCTGCGCCCTGATCCGCCGCCTCCGCAAGCACGGCTACATGCAGGTCCAGGCCTACCGCCGCTATCGGCACCGCCTTTCGATCAACGGCGAGCCGCTCCACTACATCGCCATGGTCGCCAGCAAGCTCAAGCCAATCCCGGCCTCGATGCTGCGTTGAACCGGGCGTGGCCTGCGACCCAACCGTTCCGCCTTATTAACCCGAAAAGGAGCCTTCACGCGGTGATTCATCTCGTTGGCATCGGAAAGAGCTATGACGATGGCCTTACGTGGGCCGTCGAAAAGCTCACCCTCGAAGTGCCGGAAGGCCAACTGATCGTTCTCCTGGGCGAGTCGGGCTGTGGCAAGACGACCACGCTCAAGATGATCAACCGACTCATCGAGCCTACCCGGGGCCACATCGAGATCGAGGGCCAAAACGTCTTGACCCTCGACGCCTCCATACTCCGTCGCGGCATTGGGTACGTCTTCCAGAACGTCGGGCTGTTCCCGCATATGACCATCGCCGCCAACGTCACGGTGGTCCCGCAACTGCTCGGGTGGAGCCGCCCCGACATCACCGCGCGCGCGGATGAGCTGCTCGTGCTGGTCAACCTCGATCCGGCGATCTACCGTGACCGCCTGCCCCGGCAGCTCTCCGGCGGGCAGCGGCAACGCGTGGGGCTGGCGCGGGCGCTGGCCGCCAAGCCCCGCATCATGCTGATGGACGAACCCTTCGGCGCGCTCGACCCGCTCACGCGCGACGCCCTGCAGAATGAGTATCGGCGTATCCACCAGCAGCTCGGCCTGACGACCGTGATGGTCACGCACGACATGACCGAGGCGCTGCTGCTGGCCGACCGCATCGCCGTGATGTCCGCCGGACACATCCTCCGCCTCGACACGCCACACAACCTGCTCACCGAGCCGGGCGATGAGTACGTGCGACGACTCATGGAGACACCCAGGCGGCAGGCTGACCAACTCGAAGCCTTGCTCGCCGCACCCAACGGAGAACCCGCCTGATGTGGAGCGACCAACTCGACCGCATCGGCCAGATCGCTTCGTCCCTTCCGGCCAACCTCGCCAGCCACCTGATGATCGCCATGATCGCGCTGGCGGTGGGGCTGGTCATTAGTCTGCCGCTGGGCGTCGCCATCGCCCGCTGTGCGCGGCTGCGATACCCCGTGCTGACGCTGGTCAGCGTCATCCAGACTATCCCCAGCCTCGCACTGCTCGCGCTCATGGTGCCGGTGCTGGTCGGCGTCGGCGGGATCACCGAGTGGGCGCTGGGGTTTCACTTGTCCGCGCTGGGCTTCTGGCCGACCGTCATCGCGCTGACGCTCTATAGCATGCTGCCGATCGTTCGGAACACGGTGACGGGCATCCTCGGCATCGACGCGGCGGTCACCGAGGCGGCGCTGGGCGTAGGCATGAAGCCCTGGCAGGTGCTCTGGAAGGTGCAACTGCCGCTGGCCGCACCTGTGATCCTCGCTGGCATACGCACGGCCACGGTCTGGGTCGTCGGCATCGCCACGCTCTCGACGCCCGTCGGCCAGCGATCGCTGGGCAACTTTATTTTCAAGGGCCTGCAAACGCAGAACTGGGTGATGGTGATGGTCGGCTGCGTGTCGGCGGCATTGTTGGCGGTAGTGCTGGACATGCTTATCGGCGGATTAGAGAAGTCTGTCGCTCAACGGCGGCGCGGGTTGGCCACGGTGTGCGGCTCCGTACTCGCGGCGGTGCTGGTAGTAGGCCTCGCCGCCCCGGCACTCGTGCAGACCTTTGGTCAGTCCGGCACGGGCCAGCGCATCGCCCACGACGACGGCGACGCCCTTCGCCTCCACCGCCCGATCCGTATCGGGGCCAAGACCTTCACCGAGCAGTTCATCCTCGCCCAGCTGATCCAGGACACGCTCCGCGAGGCTGGGTACGATGCCCACCGCCGAGAAAGCCTCGGCTCCACCGTGATCTTCGATGCGCTGGAGGCCGGTGAGATCGACGTCTATGTCGACTACTCCGGCACCATCTGGGCCAACCACATGCAGCGCAGCGGCTCGGCCCCGGCACGGGTCGTCCTCGACGAAGTCACCTGGTGGCTGGCGATCAACCATGGCATTCGCTGTATCGGCACGCTGGGCTTCGAGAACAGCTACGCCTTAGCAATGCGGCGCGAACGGGCCCAGGCTATGGGCATCCGTACCATCGCCGACATGGCCAAGCACGCGCCGCAACTGAAAATCGGCGGGGATTACGAGTTCTTCGGCCGACCCGAGTGGCGCGACCTGCGCGACGTTTACGGCCTGCGAATGAACCGCCAGATGGAGATGGACTCGACTTTCATGTACTCCGCTATCGCCAACGGCGAGGTCGATGTCATCAGCGCCTTTTCCAGCGATGGCCGCATCGCCGCGTTTGATCTGGTCGTGCTCACCGACACCGAGCAGGTCATCCCGCCCTACGACGCGATCGTGCTGGTAAGCGCCGCGGCGGCGGAAGACCCACACTTGGTCGATGCGCTGCGGAGACTGGTCAATGGCATTTCCGCCGAGGCGATGCGCCAGGCCAACTACATGGTCGATCGCAACGAGGATAAGAAGAGCGTCGCCGAGGCGGCACGGTGGCTCGGCGAGCAGGTCGGCGAGGGACAAGACGATTAAGATTTCGGTTCCCGGGTTTGGGGGCGGGTTATCACCGTTGCCACCGTTGGCGTTCCGTTCGCCCGCGTGGCGTCTTGGTGCGGGGATGGCGTCCTTTGCCACCTCCTCGGCCCACTGGCCGCAACCGAACCGCACACGGCGAAGGTTCGAAGTGTCGGTAGGTCCCGGTGCGAACGGGTCTGTTAACCACTCGCGGGCTGTTCAACAGAGAGTCCGAGAGTTCGCGGCGAGGTTTTCGGCCACCGGGACGGAACGTCTACGTTTCGTCTCGGACCCCGGCCGGCGGCTCGCGAAACAGAGAGCGACGCGGCGGGTGGCGGAACGGCCGTAAGCCTTTGTGGACAACGAGTTACGCAGACGCCCGAGAGCCATGGCCCTCGGGCGTCTGCGTTAACTCAGACTTGCCGATTATTCCGCAAGATTGATTCTGGCTCCCCAAAGACAATCTTCTTCGGAACTCTCGCCGGCGCTCTCTGTTCTCACCGAACCGGGCAACCATCTGGCCAAACAGGCTCCGGTGTGCTGGTCCGGCGATTCTCATGCCCGCCGTCTGGCGGCGTAACTCCAGCAGGCGCGGGCCGAGATTGCCCTCCGGCGCGAGGAAACTCATATCAAGGACGCCCGTATGGCTCAGATTCCCGCCCACCGGCGACCGCACTATCCACCCACGGAGCGGATGGCCATTCTGGAACTGCGGGCGGCGCGGGGATGGGCGCAGGTTCAGACGACCAGGGCCATGCTCGTCACGCCGCAGACCGTGGCGTCGTGAAATCGGCGCGTCGATGAGCAAGAGCCCCATGCCCTTGTGCAGCTGCCCGAGCCGGTCAACCGCTTGCCGGACTTTGTCCGGCACATCGTGCGATGATTGAAGGCCCTGTGCCCAAGCCTGGGCAAGGTCAGGATCGCCAAGACGCTTGCCCGTGCGGGTGTGCACCTGGCGGGTCGCCTTACTTCTTGCCCTTGTTCTTCTTGGGCTTCTTGACTTCCTTACGACTAGCGTTGTTGCCTTTCCCCATTTGAGTCTCCTTCGCGTTTCAAGAGAGGCCCGTGAATTCCGCAATACTTTGAGCCATGAAGTAGGGCCCTTGCACCCGGCCGACCAGAGCGCGTATCCGCACGGCGAGCCGCGGCCGATTGACCCCTTACTTCGCCATGTCCTTGAGGGCCTTGAGGGGCCGGACCTTGATGACCTTACGGGCGGGCTTCGCCTTGAAGATCTGCTCCTGCTTGGTAAACGGGTTGATGCCCTTCCGCTTGGGGGTGGCCGGCTTATGAACGACCATGATCTTCAGCAGGCCCGGCAAAGCAAAGACGCCAGGACCTTTCTTGCCCACGGCGGCCTTGATCTGGCCGGAAAGGGCATCGAACACGGACGCCACCTGCTTACGGGAAAGCTCCGTGGCCTCTGCGATGTTGAACAGAATCTCGCTCTTCGTTGCGGGTTTGGCACTCTTTGCCATTTTGCTGCTCCTTAGAAGGTTAGAAGATCAGGAAACGGTTGTTCATAACGGCGGTATTCTACAGGGACAAGCTTCCGGGGGCAAGAGATACTCGTGCAACCGCTGCCCCAGCACGTCCCGCTTCCTGTTCCCTGCCCGCAGCACTTCTTGTACTTCTTGCCGCTGCCGCGAAGACCTCCCCGGGGAGGACTCGAACCCCCAACCAGGCGGTCAGGAACCGCCTGCCCTACCGGCCGAGGGGCCGGGCAATCCAATCGGGACGGCCATTATGCGTCCGTGCCGACAATTCCCTCCCTGAAATATTTCACACTTGATAACGAATTTCTGAAATAACCCTCGCCCTCAACCGTCTAGAGCAGTTCACGTTTGGATGTAGCGTGTGCCGATAAGAGTAGGCATGGAAACCTACTCGATAGATCTGCGGGAGCGTGTGGTGCGGGCGTGCGATGAGAGCGTGCACACGCACGAGGCGATCGCCGCGACGTTCGGTG
>DATKZB010000294.1:0-6305 GCA_035528235.1 Phycisphaerae bacterium | reverse complement strand
ACCCGCCGCGCTTGGGGTCCGGTGGCCGATCGCCGCGGTGGGTGCGGGGACCCACCGCGCAAAAACCCCATCTCCAAACGCTGTACGCCCCGCGCAAAACCACGCCGCCGGCCCGGTTCCCCACTTGCCTGGCCGGCGGCTAACGAACAGCCCTATGCCTTGTGGCTACGGCGCGGCCACAACCAACTCGCTGGATGAGACGTTCCGCGTGATGACGAAGTTATCGACCAGGACCTGGGCGCCGCGGACCTGGACGCCGGCCCGGCCCCCCGCGAGCGGCCCGGTCTGGGCCTGCCCCGCATCGGTCCAGACGACGTGCCAGCCGAGCGGCTCGGGCACGTCGCTCCGCCAGACCTTGCCCGCGACACTCACGCCATCGTCGACGCGCTGGACGCGGATCTTCAGGGTGTACCACCACCCCTCGACCGGGGGCAGAACCAGTTGATGCTCGCGCGCCACCAGCGGCGCGGTGTCCTCGGCCTCGGACGGAAACTGTTTCACGATTCGCAGGCTCTGCGGCGTGAGTTGAAGCACGTACCCCGTGCGGTCGGCCCGACGGTAGGCCGACGCCCCGACCGTGAAGTCGCCCTTCGACAAGACGACTTTCACGTCGGCCTGGACGGTGTAATCGGCCCACTCCGTCTCGCCGCAGGCGAACTCGGTGCCGTCGCCCTGACTCAGGGCCCGGTCGGCCCCGGCGTCGACGACCTCGAACTCGCCGCCGCGGACGCGAACGAGCATCCAGTTCCCGGGCAGCGCCCCGAGGTCGTAATCGCCGAAGTCGATGGCAACCAGCGGCTCCGGCTCGGGTTCCCTGGCCAGCGCCAGTTCCGTCGCAAACGACTGGGCCACGTACCGGGCCAGCCGGGGTTCCTGCACCCGCCGGAACCGCTCGCCCGCGCCGCGTGCGTCGCGCAGTTCATAGCGGTAGAGGTACCCGGCGGTGAACCAGTACCGGTCGTGGTCGGCGGCCAGCGTTTCGTACTGCTGCATGGCTTCGGCGACGTCCCGGGCGCCCAACGCCAAATCGGCCCGGATGAGCCGTGCCACGGACCCGTCGGCCCGGTCCTTGGCCTCGGTCAGGGTCAGGGCCGCCTCGGCCGCGCGGCCGAGCGACGCCAGGCACCAGGCCTTCAGAACCGCGCCGGAACCGTCGGTGGGCAGAAGTTTGAGGGCGGCTTCGTACTGGCCGGCCAGGACCTTCTCCTTGGCCGCGGCCAGCGGCCGCTCGCGGTAGTCGCCCAGGAGTGTGCGGCCGCCAGGGACGGGCGCGGCCGCATCGGCCAGGACGACCGAGGCCAGCATCGGCCAAGGCAGGCGCGTGGCGGCCAAGCCGCCGGCCCGCCGCCCCCAGAGTTCACCGAGCAGGAAGTCTATGTCGGCCACCTGGCGGTCCTCGCGCGGCCGCTCGACAATGTACGCGACGAGCAGAAGGTCGGCCACCTGCTCCGGCGCCGGCTCCGGCGCGGAGAGTTCCTCGCTGACGGCGGCCCGCGCCAGGCGCGCCAGGGGCCGCAGGTCCTCGACCGTGCGGATGCCGTGGCCGGCACGGACGAGCCGTTCCAGGGCGCCCCGCGGCTGGACCTCGCCGGGCAGGGCCATCCAGATGCCCATGGCCACCAGCGCGACCGCCGCGGCGGCCATCGCAATCGGCAACGTCACCCGGGCCCAGCGTGTGAGGCCGGCACGGGCGACGAGTGGCATCTTAAGTGGACGGCCGAGGAGCCCGTGGACACGGGCACGCCGGAACAGCGACTCGGCGGCATCGGCCGACAGGTCGGCCCGGGTGTGCCCCGCCAGCCTCTCGAGCGACGCGGCGACGTCGCGAACGCCGTCGGCGTGCGTGCGGCAATCCGGGCACTCGGCCAGATGCCTGCCCAGACGCTGGGCCAGGTCGCGCGAGGCGGTCCCACGTGCTGCTTCGTACCACTCATGTGCGCAAGGGCATTCCATCAATGGACACTTCCCCCCCCAGTTATCCGCCAAGTTGCTCCGTAATCGCCACGCCCCGAGTCGAACGAGCGTAGCACCCCAACTCCAAGACATGCCCCTTGGGGCCGCCGGCCCTCCTAACGGCCTCACACCGTTATACGACTAAGTCGGCGCTTTGTCGGGGCCGAACAGAGATTTTCCGCTCCCGGTCCGGCGACAATGCTTCCGCAGGTAGGCCAGGCCGTAGTTCATGCGGCTGCGAGCGGTGGATTCCTGGCACCCCACGATAAGGGCAATTTCGCGGTACGAGAGTTCCTGGAGGGCCCTCAGGACGACCACCTCGCGGTAGGTGACCGGCAGTTGCTGAAGGGCCCGGACCAACTGGTCGAGTTCCTCGCGCGAGGCGGCCTCCTGTCCGGCCTCGGGGTTGCTCGGGCCGACCACCGACTCCGACAGGCTGTGGAAATCGTCGGGCACGATGGCGCGTTTCTTCTTCAGGAAGTCGGTCGCCAGGTTCCGCGCAATCGTGTAGAACCAGGTGCTGAACCGTTTGGGGTAGTCGTAACGGTCGGCCTTTTGGAGGACCCGCAGGAAGGTTTCCTGGGCCAGCGACTCGGCCTCGGACCGGTTGCCGACGAGACGGTACACGTAACTGGTGATGGGCACCCGGTACCGGGCGAACAGCAGGCCGAAGGCGTCTTCGTCGCGACGGCGCTGGACGCGAAGCATGAGGTCTTCGTCGCTCACCGTGCGGTCGTCCATCCGGGTGAACCCCTGCGTGCACTCCGCGTGGCTTAGAGCCTATCCGGAATAACCCTCCGGCTTCGGCCGGCTGCGGCGTCGGGCGTCCACCCGCGACACGGGCCTCGCCCCGCGGCCACCGTCCTCATGCCATTCACGTGGTCGGGTGCCCTCTCGGTCCTCGGGAGGCGGCGTCGGACGTCTCGTCGGCCACCACCAGCCCCTTGCGAACCGCCAGGGCGTGCACATACTCAGTCGCCCGGTAGCCGAAACTAAACACGATGGGCGTCAAAATCAACGTGAAAACCGTCGAGACCGCCAGCCCGCCCACGACCACCGCCCCCAGGCCCTGGTATAGTTCGCTACCCGGGCCGGGAATCAGGACCAGCGGCATCATGCCGAGGATGCTCGTCAGCGTGCTCATGAAGATGGGGCGCATGCGGCTCTCGACGCTCGCCGCGATGGCCTCGTTGATCGCCAGCCCCTCGTTGCGGTGGAAGTTCAGCGCCTGGGCCACCACGAGAATCGCGTTGTTGACCACGATGCCGATCATGATGACGAACCCCAGCATCGTCACCACGTCGAGTTGCGGCGGCGGGGTGCCGAGCACGAAGAAGTTGTAGAACGTGATGACCCACAGCATGGCGTATCCGCCGACGATGGCCAGCGGCACGCTCAGAATGATGACGAACGGGTGCGAGAAACTCTCGAACAGCGCCGCCATGAGCAGGTACGTGATGACCAGGGCCAGGACCAGGCTGATCTTCAACGCGTCGAGCATCCGCGCCAGGTCCTTCGCCGTGCCGCGCAGGCCCACCAGGTAATCGACCGGTATCGTGCCGTCGTCGCGCAGCGCCGGCACGATCTCTTCCTGAATGTGGCGGATGACGGCCTCCATGGGGACCTCGCCCTGGAGGGTGACCTCGAGATTGACGCTCCGCTGCTGCTCGGTGTGGTCGATGGCGTTGAACCCGGCGGCCGCCTGGACGGGCGCCACCTGCCCCACCAGGACGCTCGTGCCACGGGACGTCCACAGCGGCACGTCCTCGAGGGTCTCGGTATGCTCGCGGTACCGCGAGTGGCCGCGCAGCGTCAGGTCGAGTTCGTTGCCGCTCTCCTCGCGGAAGTCGGCCACCTTGAAGCCCGTGACCAGGGCGCCGATGCTGTAGCCGATGTCACGTGCGGTCAGGCCGGCGTCGGCGGCCCGTTTGCGGTCGATGGTGGGCTGGAGTTCCCACTTGCCGATCTGGTAACTGGGGCGGATGAAGCGGACGCCCTCGGTCTCTTCGAGGCGTTGTCGGATGGCCCCGCCGATGCGGTACAGGCGCCGGATGTCGTCGCCGCGTATGGTAACGTTGATCGTCTCGCCGCCGAAGGTGCCGGCCCGGTCGAACAGGCCGATCTGGTCGGCGAAGACGTTGACCCCCGCAATCGGCTGGCGGAGGTACTCCACGTTGCGATCGAGCCACGGCTCCAAAATGAAGGCGGGCATGAACGCCGGCGGCAGGCTGCCGACGCTGGCCTGGATCCGCTCGGCCAGGGTCCGGGCCGCGTCCTCGTCGGCGGCCCGCGCGCCGAAGAAGACCTGGTCGCCCAGGGCGACGACGAAGAACCGCTCGACGCCCGGCAGCGACCGCACGCGTTTCTCGATGTCCAGCGAGACCCCCAGGTTGTGATCGATGCTGGCCCCCGCCTCGGTGAAGACGAAGCCGCGAACGAAGTTCCGGTTGCCCTTCGGCAGATACGTGGCCGGGGTGACCGAGTACAACAGGACCATGGCCGTGCCGAACACGGCCAGGATGCCTCCGGCCACGACCACCCGCCGCCAGGCGCCGGCCAGCAGCCACCGAAGGAGGCGCATGATGTTCCGCGTAAGCCAGAGGCCGATGCCGCCCATCCGGTCGGCCAGCCACCCGAACAGGACGTAATGGACGATCCAGGCCCCCCAGCCGCCATGCGGCCCCCGGGTCTCGGTCTTCAGGATCCGGGCCGTCAGCATCGGGATGACGGTCATCGAGACGACCAGCGACAGCGACACGCTGATGGCAACCGCCAGGGCGATGTCGCGGAACAACTGGCCCGCCTCTTCCTGGATGAACACGATGGGGATGAACACCGCCACGGTCGTCAGGGTCGACGCCAGGACGGCCCCCCAGACCTCGCCGGCGCCCGCCCGGGCCGCCTCGGCGGCGCTCTTGCCCATCTGCCGGTGCCGGTAGATGTTCTCGAGGACGACGATCGAGTTGTCGACCAGCATGCCGACGGCAAACGCCAGGCCCGCCAGGCTGACGACGTTGAGCGTCCGCCCCAGAAGCCACAGGAAGATGAACGTGGCGACGAAACTGATGGGGATCGTCACGACCACCGTCAGGATGGCCCGGATGTTCCGCAGAAAGAACACGAGCACCGCCGACGCCAGGACGGCGCAGAGAATGACGTTGATCTGGAGCCGGTCGATGGACCGCTGGATGTACTCGGACTCGTCGTAGGCGATCTCCATCGTCATCTCGCGACGCGTCAGGTCGGGCTCCAGCCGCTTGACGGTCGCCGAGACGCGCTGCATGATTTCGACGACGTTCTGGCCCGTCTTCTTGAAGACGGCGAAGACGACGCCCTCCTGGCCGTCGATGCGGACGTGGGCCTCCATGTCCTTGTACCGGACCTGGCTGACGTCGAGGAGTTCGCCGAGGCGGACGTCGGCCATGCCCGGTCGCTCGAGGACGACGTTCTCAACGTCCTCGGCGGTGCGGAACTCGCCGACGGTGCGGACGACCCACCGGTTCTTCGACTCGTCGATGCGGCCGCCGCGCGTGTTCTCGTTCTCGGCCGCCAGGAGGCCCGCCACCTGGAGCGGCGTCAGCCGGTAGGCGGCCAGTTGGTACGGGTCGAAGACGGCCTCGACCTGCCGCTCGCGCCCGCCGTAGACCTCGATGCGGCTGACGCCCTCGATCTTCTTGAACGCGGCCTCGAACTCGTCCTCGGCGATCTCGCGGAGTTCCTCGGCGGTCTTGCCCCGGCCCGTCAGCGCGATGAAGGCCACCGGCTGCTGCCACTGCTGCCCGAAGAACAGGACCGGCTCGTCGGCGTCGTCGGGCAGGTCCTTGACGATGCTGAGTTTGTTGATGACGTCGATGGAGGCCACGTCAAGGTTCGTGCCCCAGTCGAACTCGAGTTGGATAACGCCGGCGTTCTCGCGGCTCGTCGAGGTCATCTCGCGGTATCCCTCGACGGCCTTGAGTTGCTCCTCGATCTTGTCGATGACGTCCTGCTCGATGATCTGCGGGGCCGCCCCCAGGTACGTGACCGACAGACCGATGACGGGCACCTCGACCGTGGGCGTCAACTGCCGCGGTATCTGCACCATGGCGATGACGCCGAACAGAATGGCCAGCAGCACCCCCACGATCACCGGCACGGCGTGTTTGACGCAGAACGCGATCAACTTCATGGGGCGTCTCCTGCCCGCCCCGCGGCCCCGGGCACCGCCACGCCCGCCGGCACCGCCTCCTTCGGCCGCACCTGGACCTCGGCCCCGTGCGACATCAGGTACGTTCCGCGCGTCACCAGGGGCATGCCGGTCTTCAGCGCGTCGCTCTCAACCTCCATGTACCGGCCGAAGCCGCCGATGAGAC
>DATKZB010000293.1:0-2338 GCA_035528235.1 Phycisphaerae bacterium | reverse complement strand
GGCGCGAGCGCCTGACCCGGCGCGACGAGGGCGACGCGGCCAAGCCCAAGACCGACACCAAGACGAAGACCGGCGTCAAACCCAGGACCGATACGGCCCGCGACCTCCTCTCCACGTCGCGCGATGAAGGCACCATCGTCGCCCGGCGCCTCGACACCGACGTAGCCGGCGCCGACCCGCCCGGGCCGGTCCTGCGGCCCGGTGGCATTGCGGGCGAGGTCGTCACGGAGCCCCTGCGCACACGCCGCGACGCGGCCGACGAGAACACGTACGTCATCCAGACCGGCGACACGCTCTACGCCATCGCCGTGGCCAGGTATGGTAACGCCAGGTTCATTCAGGTTATCACCCAGGCGAACCCCGGCGTCGACCCCGACCGGCTGCGCGTGGGCGACCGGCTGGTCCTGCCGAAACCCGAGGAAAAGAAACCCGCCGGGGCGCCGCCCGAGCCCAAACGCCAGAAGGTTTACGTCGTCAAGGGTGGCGACACGCTCATCGGCATCGCCCGGCAGATGTACGGCGACGCCGCCATGTACCCGAAGATTTACGAGGCCAACAAGGACGTCCTCTCGTCGCTCAACGCCCGCCTCTACGTCGGCATGCGCCTGCGCCTGCCCGAGCCGTAACCATGTTGTTTCACGTGCCACGGCTTGCCCCGGGCGAGCCGTGAACACAATCATGCGTGTGCCACGGCCGGTCTTGCCCGGCCGTGCGCCACAACGCGCCCGCGCGGGGCAAGCCCCGCGGCTAACTCGCGCGACCTTTCACGTGCCGCGGCTCGCCTCGGGCGAGCCGTGATCCATGTCCGCTTGACACCGACCCCGCGGCGCGCGATGCTGCCTGTCGGCACGCTGGCACGGGGCGATTAGTCCGCCTCGGCGCATCCAGGGGGTGGCCCATGCCCGCCCAACCGGACGGCCATCGGGCGGCGATCCGCGTCGGAACCTCCGGCTGGTCGTACGCCGACTGGCAGGGCCGGTTCTATCCCGAGCACAAGCCGCGCGGTTTCGACGACTTGGCCTACCTGGCCCGGTACTTCGACTGCGTCGAGGTGAACTCGTCGTTCTACCGGCCGCCGAGCGACCGGGCCACGCAATCGTGGCTCCGCCGCACGCCGGAGACGTTCGAGTTCACCTTCAAACTCTACCAGCGATTCACCCACGAGCGCGACCGGCCCTGGACGGCCGACGAGGTGGCCCGGTACCGCGGCGGCATCGAGCCCGTCCGCGAGGCGGGGCGCCTGGGCGCCGTGCTGGTGCAGTTTCCGTGGTCGTTCCGGGCCGACGAGACTGCCCTGCGGCACCTGGAGGCCGTCCACCGCGACTTCGGCGACCTGCCGCTGGTGGTCGAGGTGCGGCACGCCAGTTGGATGCACGATGCGCCGATCGCATTCTTGCGCTCGCGCGGATTCGGTTTCGCCAACATCGACCAGCCCGCCAGCCGTAGCGGCCTGGGGCCCATGTCGCTGGTGACCTCGCCCGTGGGGTACGTCCGCCTGCACGGGCGAAACCGCGAGGCCTGGTTTGCCAAGGACGCCGGCCGCGACGCCCGGTACGATTACCTGTACGCCGAGGAGGAACTCGAGGAGTGGATCGATCGAATCCACGACATCGCCCGGGCCAGCAACCGTATGTACGTCTTTACGAACAACCATTACCGCGGTCAGGCGCCCGCCAACGCCCTCCAACTCCTCGCGAAACTGGGCGGCCGCCGCGTGCCCGTCCCCTCGGCCCTGGTAGCGGCGTACCCCTTCCTCGGGTCGGTCGCCGCCGAAGGCCTGCCCCCCGGCGAACAGGGCGAGTTGTTTTGACCTGCCCGCGGCCGTGCCGGCCGCGGCTAAACGATGGCGCGCGGGCTTTGGTCGTTTAGCCGTCGCCGGTACGGCGACGTGGGCGGGCGCCGATGCCAGCGCGCCGGGCCACGCGGCCGTGCCGGCCGCGGCTAAACGACGGCGCAAGGGTTGGCGGGCGACCCGAGCGGCACCAGGTCCGACACCAGGAGCGACACGGCGCCGAAGTGGTCCTCCACCGTGCCGGTCACGCGGTACGGGCCGCGCGTGGTGATGCGGCCGCCGAGGCGCTGGTAGGCGTTGGGCAAGAGGACGGCCTCGACGACGCCGGTTTCGTCCTCGAGGCTGATGAACTTCATGAACTCGCCGGTCTTGGTGCGTGCTCGCCGCTCGGCAAACAGGACCCCAGCCACGGTGACCTCGGTGCCGAGATGGTTCGGCAGGTCGGTCATGCGGCAGGTTGGGATAGCCCGACGCTTCCGCGTCGGGCTCGATGTCGCGGGGCCCGGCAGCGGGGCCGAGGGGGGCGACTCGGTAAGGCGGCGGTAG
>DATKZB010000292.1:0-4203 GCA_035528235.1 Phycisphaerae bacterium | reverse complement strand
CCGGCCGCCTGCGCGGCACGCGAACTGGCCGAGGAAACCGGCTACCGCGCGGGCCGGCTGGAACCGTTGATCTCGATCCACCCGAGCCCGGGCGTGCTGGCCGAGCGGTTGACGGTGTTTCTGGGCTTCGACCTTCGTGAGGGCCGGCCGGCGCTCGAGGCGGGCGAGCAGATCGAGACCCTCCTCGTGCCGGTGGACGAGGCGCTGGCCATGATCCGCGACGGCCACATTACCGACGCCAAGACCATCGTGGCCCTGTTGTTCTGGAACGCGTGGCGGCGGGGGGCGTCCAACGCCGTGAAAGGGAACGCCTGATGGCCTGGCACACCACCTGGAACGACCCCCCCCAACGCCGGTCGGGCTGGCTGGTGGACCGCGGCGGGTTCTTTCCGCCCGGCGTCAAACTGGTGCTCATCGTCACGGTGGGCGTGTACTTTCTCGACGTCTTCACGGCCGGGGCGCTGACGAAGTGGGGCGGCCTGTCGGTGCGGCACCTGATGCACCTTCAAGTCTGGCGGCTGTTCACGTACATGTTCCTGCATTCGTTGGGCGGCATCGACCATATTCTCTGGAACATGTTCATCTTTGTGATGCTCGGCGCCACGCTCGAGCGCCAGTTGGGTGCGCGGCAGTTTCTATGGCTGTACGTCGGCTGCGGCGTCGTGGGCGGCGTGTGCGAGGTGGCCTTCAACCTGGCCATGCATTTTGAGTACGGCGGCTTCATGACGCGAGGCGGGCCGATGACGTTTCTCGACATCCCCGCCGTCGGCGCGTCGGCCGGGGTGGCGGGTGTGCTGGTGGCGTTCGCCGTCATCAACCCGCGGGCCGTGTTCCTCCTGTTCTTCATCCTGCCCATCCAGGCCCGCTGGCTGGCCATCGTCTACGGCGTCATCGAGACGCGGCACATCGTGCTCGGGCTGCGAACCGGGTGGATCGACGGCGTGGCCCACGCCGCGCACTTCGGCGGCATGGCCCTGGGATTCATCTGGATGAAGTGGGGCGCGCGGATTGTCGCCGCCCTGGGCCAGCGCGCCCGGCGGACGCGACCCCATTCCATCGGGCGGAGCCGGACCGACGAACAGGCCGAGGTCGACCGCATTCTCGACAAGATCCACCAGTCGGGCATCGACAGCCTGACGACCCGCGAAAAACTGTTCCTCCAGGAAATGGGGGGCAAGTACCGCGACCGTTGAACGCCCCTTGTCGCGCGGCGGCCTTCCCAGGCCGCCGCGGAGTCGTTGCGAAAGGGGGTGCTGGTGGCCTGGGAAGGCCACCAGCCGGGAGTCTTGGGATGGTTTCCAGGCGGTCCGCCGGAGGGCACCTGATGCGACCCGTGGCTCAACCAGCCGGTACCGGCACGATAGGGGAGGGCCCATGAAACGCATCCCGGTTCGCATGGCCAGCATCGTGGCCACACTGGGCCCGGCCTCGTCGGACGAGGCGACGCTGGGGCGGCTGATCGACGCCGGCATCGACGTGGCCCGGCTGAACTTCGCGCACGGAGACCACGCCACCCACGCCGAGGTCGTGGCCCGCCTGCGCCGCCTGGCCGAGGCGCGGGGTCGGTACGTGGCAGTGCTTCAGGACCTGGCCGGGCCGAAACTGCGCCTCACGGTCCGCGGCGGCGACCCCGTGCCGGTGAGCCGCGGCGGGCGCATCGTCCTGCATCGGGCATTGCCCGAGGCCGGCGGGCCGGCCGACCTCGCCCCCACCTGGCCGGGCCTGGTGGACGACGCTGCGGTAGGCGAGCCCATCCTCTTCGGCGACGGGGCCGTCCGCACCCGCGTGGCCGAGAAGGCCGCCGACCGGCTGGTTCTGGAGTGCGAGGACGACGGGGCGCTGGCCCCCGGCATGGGCATCAACGTGCCCGAGACGCACCTCAGCCTGACGGCAATGACCGACCGCGACTGGCGCGACCTGGAGTGGGGCATCGCGCACGAGGTCGAGTACGTGGGACTGAGTTTCGTCCGGTCGGCCGACGACGTCCGGGCCGTCAAGGCGTTCATCGCCAAGGCGGGGGCCGACGTCCACGTCATCGCCAAGATCGAGAAGCCCCAGGCCGTCGACGACATCGACGCCATCCTGGCCGAGAGCGACGGCCTGATGGTGGCCCGCGGCGACCTGGGCGTCGAGATGGACGTGGCCCGGGTGCCCATCATCCAGAAAGACCTGATTCGCCGGGCCGCCGCAGCGGCCATGCCGGTCATCACGGCCACGCAGATGCTCCAGTCCATGATGAACGAGCCGCGGCCCACCCGGGCCGAGGTCTCCGACGTGGCCAACGCCGTCTTCGACGGGTCCGACGCCGTCATGCTCTCGGGCGAGACCGCCGTCGGCCGATACCCCGTCCGGGCCGTCGAGATGATGGACCACATCATCGACCTCTCGGAAGACTACGCCGACCGGGCCGCCTGGCCGGCCCCGTCGGCCGTCCAGGACCGTTACGTCTGGAGCGAGCGGGCCATCGTGGTGGGGGCGTCGGGCATCGCGCGGCACCTGGAGGTGGCGCTGGTGGTCGTTCTGACGCACAGCGGGGCCACGGCGTTGCTGGTGTCGAAGCAGTGGCTGGGCGTGCCGATTCTGGCGGTGAGCGATTCGGTCCGCACCTGCCGGCGGATGGCGTTGTACCGGGGGGTCGTGCCGGTCCACTCGCCGGCCTTCATCCGCAACGAAGACGTTGCCTCCCAGGTGGAGCGGATGGCCCTCGATCGGAAATTGGTTGCTCCCGGCGACCGAATGCTTATCATCAGTGGGTACTTTCCCGGGCAGCCGGGCAGCACCGACATGTTGCGGGTGCATACCGTTTCGGGCTCCGAGGCGAGGAACAGCCCATGAAACAGGCGCTGACTCTGGCGTGGCTGGCGGCGGCGGTGGCCGTGGCCGGTTGTGCCACGGTGTCGTCGGGACGGTTCAGCAACCCCATGACGTTCAGCGACACCGATCCCACTGTCATCGAGCACGTCGCGCGGCGGACGCTGCTGGAACTGCGGTTCGACACCGAGTACCCGGAGGCAAGCAAGGGCCGCCTGGCCACCGATTCCCTGACCGGGGCCTCGTGGTTCGAGTTCTGGCGCCTCGATACGGTTGGCGCGATGCAGAGCCTGGAATCGAGCATCCACACGATCCGCCGCCGGGCCACCGTCAACATCTCGCCCAAGGACGGCGGGGCCCAACTCTCTGTCAAGGTGGTCAAGGAACGCAAGAGCGCCCCCAATACCGGCCCGCACACCATCGCCGAGACGTACAACCTCTACAGCCCCGAAGACACCGACCTGATGCGCCAGAACGAATTGGCCCCCACCGACTACGAGTGGGTCGGCATGGGCCGAGACGAACTCCTCGAACAGAGCATCCTCGAACGCATCCTCGCGAACCTGAAGTAGAGGCTCTTTCAAGCCGACTGTTGCGCGTGCCCCCGCTTGGGGAGTTCTGTTTCCAGGAAGGTTGTATCGCTTTCTCCAGCCGTGTGCTACGGTCGGCTTGTCCGATCGTGTTCTCGGCGTGGCACGTAACCCTTGTGGCCTGATGCTTCCCTTCCCATGCGGTTTCGGTTATCTTAGCCCGCGCTCTCGCCGCGGGGGCGGCGGTCCAGGGGTCCCTCGGAACGCACATGATGAAACGCAGGTGGTTGACGGCCGTGCTGGCAGTGGTGGCGATCGGGCTTGCGGCCTGGCTCGCCTTCCCCGAGGACCGAGCCGGCCGCCTGGTCTCGGCCTACGCCGACGATGCGACACTGGCCCCGCGGGTCGTCCACCTGGGTCCGGAGGCCGTCGCGCCGCTGTGCGAGGCGCTCGAGCGGCTGCCGGCGTCGGGCCTTACCGAGGCCCAGGGCCGCGCCATGGTCAACTACGTGGTCGCGCTCGATGCCATCGCCGCCGGGTGGCCGTACACGACGGGCCAATCGATGCCCGTCTTGCTGCGCATGCTCCAGCGAATGAAGGACGACGCGTCGCGGCGGCTGCTGGTGGACACGGTCGGGCGGTCGTTCAAGCAGTCGGCGGTCTCGCCGATGCTCGACGTCCTCGAGGATGAGTATCGGCTGCCCACGTCCGACGCCGCCGTGCCGCTGCCGAGCGAGCCGACCGTGGCCGAACTGCTGAGGCGGATGGGGCCGGCCCGGTGTCTGCCGGTGCTGGAGGCGCGGCTCCAGGCGACCGGGACCGACTTCCGCCGGCCGCTGGTGCGGATGATCGTGGTCTTCGC
>DATKZB010000291.1:0-2497 GCA_035528235.1 Phycisphaerae bacterium | reverse complement strand
ACACAGCCGCCTCTGGGAAAGGTACTGGGAAACCCCGGCCCGCATGGCCGGCTAGTGTGCCAGAAATCGCTGGCGCACCCGGTGGCACCCGGCGGAGGCGTGTCCGGGTTGCATCGCACGCCGCGGCGCGGTAAGGTACTTCACCCCGACGGGCCGCCGGGGGCTTGCCTGCCGGGACCGAAAGAAGGGAACGCCTATGGCCAGAGCGCACCTCAGGCGGATCGGGATTCTGACGGGGGGCGGCGACTGCCCCGGCCTCAACGCCGTCATCCGGGCCGTCGCCAAGACGCTCATCCACGAGCAGGGGGCCGAGATCGTCGGCTTCTGCGACGGCTTCGAAGGACTCGTCCTCGACCGCACCATGCGGGTTGACTGGAAGGCCGTCTCCAACATCCTGACGCTCGGCGGCACGATCCTCGGCTCGTCCAACACGGCCAACCCGTTCGCGTGGGCCGAGAAGCGGCGCGGCAAGGTGGTCGTGACCGACCGGAGCGCCCGGGCCCTGGCCGTCTTCCGCAAGCACCGGCTCGACGGCCTCGTGGTGATCGGCGGCGACGGCTCGATGGCCGTGGCCGGCCGACTCCTCGAACTCGGCATCCCGGTCGTCGGCGTCCCGAAGACGATTGATAACGACGTCCTCGGCACGGAACTCACGTTCGGGTTCCAGACGGCCGTTGGCGTGGCGACGGAGGCCCTCGACCGGCTCCACACGACCGCCAGCGCCCACCATCGGGTCATGGTGGCCGAGGTGATGGGCCGATATGCCGGGTGGCTGGCCCTCCACGCCGGGATCGCCGGCGGCGCCGATGTCATCCTCATCCCCGAGATACCGTTCCGGTGGGAATCGGTTTTCGAGGCCTGTCGCGGCCGGGCGCGGCGCGGCAAACGGTTCAGCATCGTCTGCGTCGCGGAAGGCGCGAGGCCGGAGGGCGGCCGGATGGTCGTCCATCGCCGCGTCGAGGGAAGCCCCGAGCCGGTCCGCCTGGGCGGCGTCGGGCGGCTCGTCGCCGAGACCATCGAGCAGGAGACCGGCATCGAGTGCCGCGAGACCACCCTCGGCTACGTCCAGCGCGGCGGAACGCCGTGCCCCTTCGACCGGGTGTTTGCGACCAGCCTCGGCCACCGCGCGGCCCAACTGGCCGCCGACGGCCGGTGGGGACGCATGGCCTCCTGGCAGCGCGGGCGGCTGACCGACGTGGCGATCGAGGACGTGGCCGGCGGGTCCCGCACGGTCCGCCTCGATGAGCCGCTGCTGGCGGTGGCCCGGGCGGTCGGCACGAGTTTCGGTGAGTAAGAGCCTCTCCGGATAACCCTCGTCGGCCCGAGGCCGAGCGAGGCGGCCGCAGGCAAGGATGGCAAAGCAGCCAGCCCTTGTTGGGCTGGCGATGCAGCCAAACGCAGCATGCGGCTGCCGCAGCCGGCCGAAGCCAGAGGGTTATCCGGAGAGGCTCTTAGGGCCGCCTACGACGACGGTTCGGGGGCGATCGGCTGCGGCGATTCCTGCGGCGTCGCGGGCGGCAGCACCGGCGGCGGCGCCGGAGGTTTGGGCGGCGGCACGACGGACTCTTCGATCCGCGTCCGGAAATAGAAGTCCGCCCACGTGCTCTTCGACCCGTCAATCGCGCGGACCATCCAGCGATACCACGTCTGCGGCTTCAACTGGGTCATCTTCCGGTCCCAGAGGTCGCCCGTGGTGTTGCTGCCTGTCGGCAGGTTGAAGAGGTCCAACTCGGTCGGGCTGATGCTCCCCAGGCCGGTCACCAGCACGACTTCCTTTTCCTCGGCCTGCGCCTTTCGGGGATCGTCCATCGGACCGATTTCGAACAACTTGAAGGTGACCTGTTCGGGGCGGCGCATGGCCGAGGGCAAGACCCACTTGAAGGCCGGCCTGCGGCTGGCCTCCTGGGTCCTATCGGGCGGGCTGACGGCCCGGATGTGTTTGGCGGCTTCGGCTTCGGCGGCCGCTTCGGGCGATGGCTCCGGCGGCGCCGACCGGCACCCGGCCGCCACGCCGACCGCCGCCAGCATCAACCACGCCGCTCGAACCTGCAACGTCCGATGAGTCATCGCGTGCTCCTTTTCGCTTCACCTATTCTACCGCGCCCGAGCCGCGATCTAATGGTTCTCGGCGGGCGTCTGGAGTTGGGCCTGAACGTAAACCAGTTCCTTCTCGACGGCGTCGCCGAGCGCCGCCACATAGGAGTCCCGCGGGTTGCGTGCCCCGCGGCGGGCCAGGTCGGCCTGGACCTCCGCCAGGTATTTTCGCGCCTGGCGCATGGCGGCCGGATCCGTCGCCGCACGGGTGACCAGAGACCGGGCCGCGGCCATGAGGGCGAGCATCGCCCCGTCCGAGCCGGGATACGCGGCGACCACCTGCCTCAGCGCCTCCAAGCGCCGCACGTCGTCCGTCTCGAGCATCGCCAGGTCATAGGCCACGTTGTCGGCCAGAGGCCCCTTCGGGTCGGCTTCCGCGACCGCCAGGAGGCGGTCGCGGTAC
>DATKZB010000290.1:0-2725 GCA_035528235.1 Phycisphaerae bacterium | reverse complement strand
GCACGTGCCCGAGCCGGCCACGTTGGGCATGCTGCTCGTCGGGTCGCTGGTGACGATTGTCGCACGGCGTCGTGCCTTGCGCCGCTCCTGAATGAACCACAGCGTTTGGGCCGCCCCGGCGCCTCATAGGGGGCGCCGGGGCCGGCCCGCTTTGCTGAACCGACCGGGGCGCGTCGAGGGGGCGCGCCCTGTCTGTTGGCCAAGAGAACGACCGGGCGAGACATGCCTCGCCACGTTTTTGGCGACACAGCCCGTTTATCGGGGGTGGCATGGCCACGCTTGCGTGGCCATGGTGGACCTTTCGCGCATTGATGCTCATGGCCACGCAAGCGTGGCCATGCCACCCGGCGCTAAATACGTGCGTGCCTCGCGCCTACGGCTGCGGCCAGGTCACCTCGAAGAGCAGCGCTTCCCACGGTTTCCAGACGGCCTTGAGCGTCCGGCCGTCGGGCAGCGCCTCGCCGGTGCGGAGGTTGCGGACGGCCGTGACGGGCTTCGAGAGTTCGATGACGACGTCGCTGGGGACCCCGAAGGCGCCGTCGATGCGGCCGGCGTGGGTGACGGCGGCCTCGCGCGGCGGATTCTTGACGAGGGCGACGACGACGCGGTCGCCCTTTCGCCAGAAGAGCGTTTCGGCCATCGGAATGGGCACCCCGCCGGCAAGGACCCGCGCCCGCGGGGCAAGGCCCGCGTCGGCGAGCAGCCGCGAAACGATCTCGCGCCATGCCCGGCCGAAGGCGCCGAGGCGCGACTCCAGGTCGTTGTAGGCGACCGGCGTCAGGTTCAGGTACACTGAGCGCCCGTTGCCGGTGGTGCGGGCGATGATGACGTCGGCGCTGTCGATGCGCGGGGCGGGCGCAAGGGGGCGATGACCCGCCGCTCCCGCGGCGGGCTCGGCGGCAGGGCGGCCGGCCACCGCCTGCGTGCCCCGTTCATAGACGACGATGCCCTCATGCCTGAGAGCCCCCTGGTACGTCAGGCGCCCGAGGAACGGCTTCGAGTACTTCTCGCCATCGACCTCGGTGATGGATTTGCCGTCGAGGTAGCCCTTCGATTCGTCGCGCGTGATGCCGAAGAGGTCATCGAGCGCACCCTTCGGCCGTCCGACGCCGTGCTCCGTCAGGATGCCCGCCAGATGGTCGGCGATGACGGTGCCGCCGGCCTCGACGAACCGCCGGATGGCGGCCGCCTCGGCGTCCGACAGGCACACGGCGCGGTTCAGAATGAGAACGCGGTACTTCTCCTTGACGAGCGCCCCCGCCGCCACCTGGTCGGCCGTGACCACGGTGTACTGGAATCCGCAGTCCTCCAGGATCTTGAACCAAGCCAGGCGGTTGCGGCCGAGGGTCTGGGACGAGTTGTCGAGGCTGCTCGAGCGGTTCGGCCACGTGCTTCCGTGCGTGACGGCGTCCATGGCCCACGATGCCTGGATGCTGGGGTGCGAGTAGAAGACGGCGATGGGGTCGGCGTCGAAACGGGCGTCGGGGTCGAGGATCGGCTTCGAGACGTCGCCCTGGACCTCGCGGATGGTGTCGGCGTTCTCCTTGATGAACGGCGCCAGGCCGCCGTCCTTCCAGTGGAACCACGATCCGTCGCGGTCGGGCCAGGCGATGACGCCGCGGTTGCCGTGCACGAGGTAGTACCACAGGAACCACGCGTCGAGCCGGGCGTCACCCTTCGAAAACCACGTCTGGACGTACGGCCGCCGCTCGGGCCACCGCCAGAGCGACCGCAGGATCTCGCACGTGCCGCCGATGTCGTAGGCCTCGATGAACTGGACGGCCCGCGCGACCTTGGCGTAATCGTATCCGCCGTAGACCGACGGCTGCTGGCCGCCCACGAACCCCGCCGGCGTCGTCGGGTCGAGCGTGTTGGTGTACCGCGCGAGTTCCGTCAGGCAGTCGGCGAACTGGGTGTCCATGTAAGCGCGCCAGTCCATCCAGCGCGCCAGGTTCCACCTGGCGAAGGGGGGTCTGGTGTGGGCGCGGCGGACGTCGTCGAACGAGACGGGCTCGGCGTCAGAGAAGTCCTTGTACGACGTGCCCCAGGTGGCGTTGAGTGTGGAGACGGTGCTGTAGGTCTTCTTCAGCCACTTGCGGTAGGCCGCGACGCTAAGGGGCGAAGCGTCCACCTCGGCCGGCGAGTTGAAGCAGCCCAGGCTGACCTCGTCGTCGAAGGCGTACGCGACGACCGGGCCCTGCTTCGTGACGCCGACGTTGCGCGTCAGGTGCCCCTTCATCAGGTCCATCGTCCTGGGGTCGGCCAGGCTGTGGGGGCGGGGGATAAGGTTACGCTTGCGCATGACGCTGCCCACGCCGGTACGGTCCGTCAGATGGAGGTACCCTTTGTCGGCGGCGTGGTCCACGTAGTACGGCATCTTCTCGCGGTCGGCAAACTCGACGCGATCGCTGCGCCCGGCACCGCGGTCGATGTGAAAGCCGCGAAAGCCGCCTTCGCGGTACAGCGCCAGGTCGTCCGGGGCGCTCGTCTTGTACTGCCAGACGAGGATGAGGAACCGGTCCCACTCCGGCTTGGGCCGCACGAAGGGAACCTGCTCCGGCGCGCCGTCGGCGCCGGCGGTCCACTCGGCGGCCAGGACGGGCGTGACCATGGCGAGCCCCACCACAATCATGAGGAATGGCGCAATGCGCATGATGCACCTCCTGCGACATGGCACGTTTCGCCGTCGCCGGCACGGCGCCGGCGCCCCCCTCGCGAGACGGGC
>DATKZB010000289.1:0-7174 GCA_035528235.1 Phycisphaerae bacterium | reverse complement strand
CTGTTGTAGGGGCACGACATGTCGTGCCCCTACGAACACGCGTCAGGCTTGGTCACGTGCCACGGCTCGCCCCGGGCGAGCCGTGATCGTCGGTTTCCTAAACCCGGTCGCGCATGAAGATCTCGCCGATCTCCCGTAGGGTGTACCGGCGGTTCAGGTCCTGGATGAGATGGATGCGGCGGACGGCCGAGTCGTCGAACAGCCGCTGGCCACCCGGCGTCCGGTCGGTCTCCGCAAGGATGCCGTACATGCAGTACGTGCTGACGACCTGGCGCGAGACGCCGGCCCTCTCGGCCAGGTCGCCGATGCGATAAAGCCGAACGGGTCCTTGACGGTCGTCATCGGCCATACTAAGGTATCCCTTCGCAGGGGGATATCGGACCCGGTACGCGAGGAACTTGAGGTAAACGCGCCCCGCGCGGCGCAGCCTGCCAAAGGAGGCAACCGATTATGGCGAAGCATCTTATCGGCAGCACCCTGTGGTCTCTGGGCTTGCCCGACACAATCCAGTCGATCGAGAAGGTGACCGAACTGGGCTACCCGGCCATCCAGTTCACCTTCCGCGGGGACCAGGACCTGACGCCCGAGGGCATGGCCCGTATCCGCGAGGCCCTCAAGCGGACCGGCCTCCAGGTGCCGGCCGGCATGATCGGGTTCGACGGCGAGGACTACACGACCATCGAGACGATCCGCAACACGGGCGGCTTTATCAGGCCCGACGACTTCCCCGTGCGCCTCGAGCGGTGCCGCGTCTGGGCCAAGGCCATGGCCGACCTCGGCATGACGCACGTCACCACCCACGTGGGGTTCATCCCCGAGCCGGGCGACCCGCGGTACGCCGGCTTCATGGACCGCCTCGCGACGGCCGTCGACGCCATCCACGACTGCGGCCCCACGGTGGGGTTCGAGACGGGGCAGGAGTCGGGCGAGTCCCTGGCCCGGTCGCTCGACGAACTGGGGCGAGACTTCGTCAGCGTGAACTTCGACCCGGCCAACTTCATTCTGTACGGGTCCGACGACCCCGTGGCGGCCGCGCGGGCACTCGGCCCGCGCACCTCGATGGCCCACATGAAGGACGGCACCCGCTCGGCCAAGCCGGGCGAGGTGTGGGGCGAGGACGTGCCGCTGGGCCAGGGACACGTCGATTTCGTCGCCGTCCTGAAGGCCCTCGAGGAGGGCGGTTTCACGGGGGCGCTGGTCGTCGAGCGCGAGGCGGGAAGCGACCGCATCGGCGACCTGACGGCCGCCAGAGGGTTCGTCGAGAATCTTCTCACGAAACTGTGAGAATGGGGGTCGCGGCCGCCTACGTCGCGAGAAGCGCCGGCCCCGGATTTTTTCCTGGAAAAACCCGGGCCGGTTCGTAATAAGTAGTATGTGAGCGAGGGACGGGGCGCCCATTGCTCCATTGGGGCATGTGACGTACGGCGTCTCTTTCCCATGGGCCAAACGGGGTTGATATGGCTAAGGCCATTGCGGCTGTTGCCGGTTCGTTCGAGCACGAAGGCCGACGTCGTGCGGCGGCAGACTACGACGTCGGGCTCATGCTCACCTTTCAGAAGGGCGACGAGTTGGCGTTCCAGGAACTCGTCGAGCGGAACCAAAGTCGCGTCATCGGACTCATCTATCGCTTCATCAGCGACGCCGCCGACGCCGAGGACCTGGCCCAGGAAGTCTTTCTGCGAATCTACCGGGCCCGCAAGACCTACAAGCCCACCGCCAAGTTCTCGACCTGGATGTTCCGCATCACCGCCAACGTCAGTCTGAACGCCTTGCGGTCGCGGTCCAACCGCCGCGACGACGTCTCCATCGACCAGATCACAGATTTCGGCGACGGGCCCCGCGCCATGCCCGACCCCGACAGCCGCCTGCCCGACACCGACCTCCACCAGCGGGAACTCCAGGAAAAGGTCCAGGAGGCCATCCGGGCCCTGCCCGAGAAACAGCAGGTGGCCGTCATCCTGAGTAAGTACGAGGGCCTGAGTTACGCCGACATCGCCCTGGCCGTCGGGTGCACCACCATGGCCGTCAAGAGCCTCCTGGCCAGGGCACGCGACAACCTCAAAGACCAACTCCTGCTGTACATCCGCACCGGACGCGGCCGCCAACGCGTCAGTTAGTTTTCCCCGGTTTTCCCGGCACCCGCCCGACCCGTCCGTGTTCAACCCTTGGAAGCACCGTTTCAGGTAAGGTTGTGCGGAATGCCTTCACCGTGTCAATGGGTGCGTAGCGTGCTGGCCGCCTGGCTCGACGGCGAACTGAAGGTCTCGACGGCCGAGGCGGTTCGCCGGCATCTGGAGCAGTGCGAGTCGTGCCGGGCCCATGCGCGGCTGCTGAAGGAGAGTTGGCGGCTGCTCGACGAGATGCCGCCGGCCCCCGTCCGCTCTGGGTTCACCGGGCGGATGATGGCCCGGCTGGTCGAAGAGAAGGAACTCAACCGCCTGGAGGCCCGCCTGGAGCCGCGCCGCCGCCGCCGGCAGGTCGTGGCCTCGGTGTTGGGGCTGGCCGCGGGGCTTATCCTCGGCCTGGTCCTGCATACCTGGACGGGCCTGCCCGAGAAGCCCAAAAGCCCCATCGAACGCGAAGTCAGCCTGAACGTCTCGTTCCTGGAAGACGCTGATCTGATGGACGAGATTGCCGTGATCGAGGCCATGGATCGCCTGATGAGCGACAACCAGCCCGACGAGGGAGTCTGACGGCAATGGACCCGCGACGCGAACAACTCATGCGGTTGCTCAACCGGCGCCGCCGCCGCGTTCGCCTGATGCTCGTCTGCCTGGCCATGGCGCTGGCGTGCGGCGTGGCGGCAGGGTTTGCCGGGCCGCGGATTCTGATTGGCGGCATCTCACACACTTGGCCCGGCCCCGCGGCACCGCCGAAGGACGCGCCGCGACAGGCCAGACCGGCGGAGGTCGCGGGGCCGCTCGACCTGTCCGACCGGCTCGGCCTCGACCCGCGCGAGACCCAGGCCAACACGATTCGCTGGTCGTCGCTGCCGGAAGACCACCGCCGGGCCGTTCTCGACCGCTTCTGGCGACTGGCCGAGATGGACACCCACGAGCAGGACCGTCTCTTCCAGCGCTACGCCGAGTTCCGCCAACTGCCCGAGAAACGCCGCGACTTCCTCAGGACCCGCGCCCAGAAACTCAAGACCTTCATGAATACGCTGAGCCCGCAGGACCAAGCCGTCCTGGCCGGCATGGGCGACGACGAGCGGGCCCGCCGCCTCCTCGAACTCTGGCAGGCCCGTTACGGGACGTGGTAGACCGGGCCGCGACCGGGCCCTTGTGTCGATGTTCCCCCCCGAATGGCTTCCCGTTCAAGAAGTCTACCACTGTGCGTGTGCGTGGCGGGTCCCCGTACCCGCCACGCTCTGGCACGAGATGCTGGGTTGGCGCGGTGGGTGCGGGGACCCACCGCGCAAAAAACCAACGGTAGCAGCTGCGCTGGCGCGACCGTTTAGAAGTCGCCCACCCGGCCCTGAACCAGCAGGTCGGGCCCGACGCGCTCAACGCTCACGTCGACGATGTCCAGCGCCTCGGCCAGGGCGCGCCCCGGGGGACCCATCAGGCAGCCGATCGCGTCGGCGCTCGCCAGGACCCGCGGCGCCACGAACACCATGACGCGGTCCACCAGCCCCCCGGCGACGAACGACCCCAGCAGCCGCGCGCCGCCTTCGACCAGAATGCGCGACATGCCCCGCCGGCCCAGGTCCGCCAGCACCGCCGGCACCGACACGCCGCCGTCGCCCGGCGGCACGCCCACAACCTCGCAGCCGGCCTGCCGAAGGGCCGTAGCGGCGTCCGGGCGCGACGCCAGGGACGCGTCGGTCGTGTAGACAATCACCGGCACCGCGGCGGCGCTTCGCGCCGGCTCGCGCGCAGCGTCCAGCGCCAGGTGCCCGTCGAGGACCACGCGCGTCGGCTGGCCTCGCTCCGGCAGCGGGTCGACGTGCCGCACGGTCAACGACGGTTCGTCGATCGCGGCCGTCCGCGCGCCGACCACGACCGCGTCGCACGCGCGGCGGACCTCATGGACGCGGCGGCGGCTGGCCTCGGAGGAAATCCATCGGCTATCGCCGGCGGCGGTGGCCAGGCGGCCGTCGAGCGTCATCGCCCACTTGGCGATCACCAGCGGCAGACCGGTCGCCTGTCGTTTGAAAAAGGCGGCGTTCAGGCGCCGGGCGGCCTCGCCGAGCACGCCCACCTCCACCTCCAGACCCGCCCCGCGCAGAGCCTCGATGCCCTTGCCGGCCACGTGCGGGCACGGGTCGACGACGGCGGCCACGACGCGGCGCACCCCGGCCGCCAGGATGGCGTCGGTGCAAGGCGGCGTCTTGCCATGATGGCAGCAGGGCTCGAGCGTGACGAAGAGTTCCGCCCCGCGAGCCGCCGGCCCGGCATGGCCCAGGGCGACGACCTCGGCGTGCGGGCCGCCGTAGCGGGCGTGCCAGCCTTCGCCGATAATCCGGTCTCCGCTGACCACGACGCAGCCGACCATCGGGTTCGGCTCGACCCGCCCCATGCCGCGCGCCGCTAGGTCCAGCGCCCGGCGCATGTACGGTTCGTCGCGGGGGGGGCCGCTCACGTCACGACTCCTTGCGGGATCGCCCGCGCGGGGCCGGCTGCTTGCCCGGGGCAGGGGCCCGCAGCATCGCTATCGCGATGGCGGCGACGCCCAGAACCAGGTACACGTCGGCCAGGTTGAAGACGAACGGCCAGACGGGCCTTCCGCCCACCTGGACGGTGAACTGGATGAGGTCGCGGACGTGGCCGAAGCAGGCGCGGTCGATAAGGTTGCCAACCGCCCCGGCCAGAATCAGGCCGCACCACAGGTGGACCCACCGTTGGGTGCGGCGCGAGGTGGCAAAGACGTAGAAGATGAGGGCCGAGGTGGCGACGGTCAGCAGGATGGTGACGGCCCGGGCGGCTGGCTCGCCCAGGCCCAGGTCCTCGGAGAAGTTGAACCCGAAGACGATGCCGGGGTTCTCGCTGCACACGAGGCGCAACCAGCCGGGAATGACGGCAACTTCGTGTCCGCCGCCTTCGGGGGGACCGCCCAGCAGGTTCCAGCCGACGTGCTTCGTTGCCCAATCCGCCGCAACGCCCAAGCCGACGGTCAGCCAGAGGCGAACGTGGCTCCACCCGTCGGTTACAGCAAGCCCTTTTCTTGGCGGCGTTTGCATTCGATGCAGTACTTCGCGTGGGGCTTGACCTTGAGGCGTGCCACGGGTATCCAGCACTCGCAGGATACGCACTTGCCGAACGTCTTGTTGTCGATTCGGTCGAGCGCCTCGTCGATCTCCTGGAGGGTGGCCTGTTCGGTCTCAATCAGGCCGAGCGTGAATTCCTGCTCGTAGTTGTCGGACCCCACGTCGGCCATGTCCATGGGGACCTTCGACAGGTCGCCGCTGGCCTCCTGGCGGCTGTTACTGAGGGCGGCCTGCTGGAGACCGTCCACGTCGCCGGCCACGATGCGCCGTTTCCCCACCAGGACTCTCCGGAAAATCTCCAGGTCTCGAGCCCGCATAGACGCCTTCCCCTCTGTCAAAAGGCCCCAGTTGCCATTCAAAGAGTCGTAAGTATAGGAGCGCACGACGGTTCTGTCAAGCACGTCATGTGGCAAAATCGGCCATCCTGCCGCCCGCTTACGGAAGCCCCAAGAACTTATGCACCTGCACGTTCAGGCGAACCGCCAAGCCATCCTCAAGTACCCAGTTAGCCAGGTTTCGCGCGTCCAGATGCGGCAGCGCGGCACCGAAAAGAACCGGCACTTTTTCCGCCAGACGCCGGGTCGCCACCACCTGGCGGGCCCACTCGTAGTCGGCCCGGTCGGTCAGGACGAATTTGACCTCGTCGCGGGCCGTCAGGCGCTGGAGGTTCGACCAGCACACCCGGTCGGCCATGCCGCTGCCCGGCGTCTTGATGTCGACGACGCGGACGGCTCGCTCGTCCAGGGCCCCGATGTCGTGTGCCCCGGAGGTCTCGACGACGGTCCGGCGGCCGGCCTCCGCCAGGGCATCGATGAGGGCGTTGACCTCGCCGGCCTGGAGCATCGGTTCGCCCCCCGTAACCATGACCCACCCGAGGGCCGGCCGCGCGAGCGACCCGACGACCTCGCCGACGGTCATGTCGCGTCCGGCGGCCGCGTCGCGAGCCGCGGGCGTGTCGCAGTACGAGCAGGCCAGGTCGCAGCCGGCCAGACGGACGAAATCCATCGGCACGCCGACCCGCGTCGTTTCGCCCTGGATGCTCCGGAAGATTTCGAACACGCGCATGGTATCCATTTCGGATTTCGGAATTCGGAATTCGGATTGGCGATGTCGGAGCCCCCGCGCGGCGGGTGCGGGGACCCGCCGCGCAGAACCGTGCCTCCCCGGCAATCCGAAATCCGAAATCCCAAATCCGCAATCGGTTACATCCGCTCGGCCGTCGCGATACCGAGAAGATCCAGCCCCTTGGCGATGACCTTGACCGTCAGGCCGCAGAGCGCCAGGCGACTCGTCCGGATCGGCTCGTCGGCCTTCAGCACCGGGCAGGTCTCGTAGAAACCCATGAACGCCCCGGCCAGCCGGTACAGGTACCCGCACAGGACGTGTGGCACACAGTCGTCGGCCACGGTCTCGACCGTCTCGGCGAACTGAAGCAGCGCCAGCGCCAGGCGCCGCTCGGCCGGCTCGGCCAGCATGAACCCTTCGCCGGACGCCGGGCCGCGCATCAGGGCCGCGAGGTCCAGGCCACCCCGGCGGGCGATGCTGTTGATCCGCGCGCAGGCGTACTGCATGTACGGGGCCGTGTTGCCGTCGAGCGCCAGCATCTTGTCCCACGCGAAGACGTAATCCTTGGTGCGATTCTGCGAGAGGTCGGCGTACTTGAGCGCCCCGATACCGACGACGCGGGCGATGTCCTTCTTCTCGTCGTCCGATAGGGCCTCGGCCCGCTCAGCGGCCACGTCCTGGTCGTTCTTTTGGGTCACGAGGTCGAGGGCCCGGCGTTCGGCCTCGTCCAGCAGGTCCATGAGTTTCACCGTGCCGCCCTCTCGCGTGCGGAACGGCCGGCCGTCGGCGCCGAGCATCGTCCCGAAGGCCACGTGCTCCAGGCTGACGGCCGGCGGGGCGAAGCCGGCCTTGCGGGCGACCGCGAAGACCATCCGAAAGTGCAGGCCCTGCCGGGCGTCA
>DATKZB010000288.1:0-5465 GCA_035528235.1 Phycisphaerae bacterium | reverse complement strand
CACCGGCTCCATCACCTTCAGCCGATCTCGCTCACGCTGGCTCATCTCGATCCGGTCCTCGTTCATCCGCTTCCTTTGGCCCCCTGGAAGCGGACATTTCTACTGGGTCCGGACCGGACATTACTACTGGGTCACGACAGGGCCGCACAAAGGTCTTGTGTGGTCGGCGGCGCGAGTCTAGAATGTTTCTGGCCGGCCGCCGTGGGGGTCCGGCCGCGTTTTTCGGGGCCCGCGATGGCGTACGAACTACTCGTCCAGGCCGAGTTCAGTGCCGCGCACAACCTGCGCGAGTACAAGGGCAAGTGCGAACGCCTGCACGGGCACAACTGGCACGTCGACCTGTACCTGGCGGGCGAGACCCTCAACCAGGAAGGCATGCTCCTCGATTTTCAGGAGGCCAAGCGGATCCTGGGCCAGGCCCTGGAGCCGTTCGACCACGCCTACCTGAACGAGGTGGCGCCCTTCGATCGGCTGAACCCGTCGAGCGAGAACCTGGCCCGGGTCGTTGCCCAGGCCGTGGCCGCGCAGCTGCCCCCGGGCGTCCGCGTGGCCGCCGTCACCACGTGGGAGTCGGACCGCTGCGCCGCCACGTACCGGCCCGACCCGGCCGACGCCGGCCGGGGGGAGGCATGACCATGGCCGTCACGCTGCAACTGGCGCTCGACCTGCTGGACCTTGAACGGGCCCTGCACATCGCGGACCTGGCCGTCGGCCACGGCGTGGACTGGATCGAGGCCGGCACGCCACTCATCAAGAGCGAGGGGCTCGACGCCGTGCGGGCGCTGCGCGAGAGGTTTCCGAAGCATAAGATCGTGGCCGACATGAAGACGGCCGACGCCGGCCGCGTCGAGATGGAGGCCGCCGCCAAGGCCGGGGCCGACCTGGCCATCGTGCTCGGCGCCGCCAGCGAGTCGACCATCCGCGAGTCCGTCGAGGTGGGCCGCCACTACGGCCTCGGCATCGGGGTGGACCTGCTGGGCCTGGCCGAACCCGAGGCGCTGGTCGAGCGCCTGGCCGAGTGGGGCGTGGCGTTTATCAGCGTCCACTGCCCGATCGACGTTCAGATGCGCGGCGGCAGCCCGTTCGACCTGCTGGAGCGGCTGGCCAGGATAACCGACGTGCCCCTGGCGGCCGCCGGTGGACTGAACTCCGAGACGGCCCCCCGCGCGGCGGCCGCCGGGGCCGCTATCGTGGTCGTGGGCGGGGCCATCATCAAGGCGGTCGATCCGGCCCGCGCGACAGCCGACATCCGCCAGGCCCTCGACTCCGGCCAGGCCGTCAAGACCGACCTGTTCCGCCGCGCCGGCCTCGACGACGTGCGCGAGGTACTGGCTCGCGTCTCCACGGCCAACCTCAGCGACGGCAGCCACCATCGGCCGTGCCTGGCGGACCTGGCGCCGATAACGCCGGGCGTCAAACTCGTCGGCCCGGTGCTGACGGTCCGCACGGCGCCGGGCGACTTCGCCAAGCCGGTCGAGGCCATCGACCGGGCCGAGCCAGGCACGGTCATCGCCATCGACGCCGGCGGCGTCGGGCCGGCCGTCTGGGGCGAACTCGCCACCGAAAGCGCGCTGGGGCGACGCCTGGCGGGCGTGGTCATCGACGGGGCCATCCGCGACGCCGACGAGATCCGCCGCCTCGCCTTCCCCGCCCACGCGAAGGTCGTGTGCAGCCACTCGGGGTACCCCAAGGGACTGGGCGAGATCGGCGGGCCCATCCGGCTCGGCGGCCAGGAGGTGCGGCCCGGCGACTGGCTCGTCGGCGACGCCGACGGCGTCATGCTGCTGCCCGGCGCCAACGTCGTCGAGATGGCCAACCGGGCCCAGGACGTTCTGGAGAGCGAGAACCGGATGCGGGCCGACATCCGCGACGGACAGACCCTGAGCCAGGTGGCCTACCTCGAAAAGTGGGAAAGACGCCAGGGCCAGTAGAGCCGCCGCCCCACCTTTCGCGCGGTGGCCTTCCCAGGCCACCGCGCCTTGGCGCAGAGTGGTTCTGCGCGGCGGCCTGGGAAGGCCGCCGCGCGGCACAGGGGTGCCAAGAGCCCACAGCGGGGGCTTGCCAGGAACTCTTGGCACACCCGTCTCGCGGCGGACCTGCATCGCGAATTGACTCGGCCGCACGCGGGAACTATCATGATTCAGTGGCGGGCGGCCGATATAACATCGGGATGCCGGCTCGCCCATGCGAAGGAACGCCCCGTGCTCTGTCAGCGGTGCAAGAAACAGCAGGCCACCATCCACCTGACGGAGATCCTCCATAACGAGAAGCGCGAGCGTCACCTGTGCGAAGACTGCGCCCGCGAGGAAGGCGTGGCCGTCAAGGCCCAGATCAACCTCCAGGACATCCTGTCGGGCATGCTCGAAGCCCACCAGACCGCCGGCAAGGAGGCCAACCTGACGTGCCCGGACTGCGGCATCACGTACGCCGAGTTCCGCAACCAGGGCCGGCTGGGGTGCCCGCACGATTACGAGGTCTTTGCCGAGCCGCTGCGCGAGGTCCTCCAGAAGGTTCACGGCGCCACCGAGCACCTGGGCAAGGTGCCCCAGCGCGCGGGGGCCGACACCCAGGCCCAGCGCGAACTGCTGCATCTGCGCCGGCAACTCCAGGAGGCCGTCGAGAGCGAGAAGTACGAGGAGGCGGCCCGCCTCCGCGACCTCATCCAGGAAAAGGAGGCCGCGGGTGAAACTCAGTAAACTCATCCTGTCGCCCATCCCGTGGCTCGAACCGGGCGGACCGCACGACGACATCGTTCTGTCCACGCGCGTCCGCCTGGCCCGCAACGTCGCCGGCCGACCGTTTCTCAATCGCCTCAAGGCCGACGAGCAGGGAGACCTGGAGGCGTATCTGAAGAAGGCGATCCTCGCGGCCCTGAAGCCCGACCGGTACGCGTGGTTTCAGTTGGAGGACCTGCCGGAGATCGACCGTCAGTGCCTGGTCGAACGGCACCTCATCAGCCGCGAACTCGCCGCCGGCGACGGCCAGCGCGGCGTGGCCATCGCGCCCGGGCAACGCATCGCCATCATGACCAACGAGGAAGACCACCTGCGGCTGCAGGTCTATGCGGCGGGGCTCCAACTCCAGGAGGCCTGGCGAGAGGCCGACGCCATCGACGACCGCATCGAGCAGCACGTGGCCTACGCATTCTCGCCCCACCTGGGGTACCTGACGGCCTGCCCGACGAACGTCGGCACCGGCCTGCGGTCCAGCGTCATGCTGCACCTGCCCGCCCTGGTGCTGACCAAACAGATCGAGAAGGTCTTCAACGCCGTGGCCCGGATGCGCCTGGCGGTGCGCGGCCTGTACGGCGAGGGCACGCAGGCCACCGGAGACATCTACCAGATTTCGAACCAGGCCTCGCTGGGCCGCTCCGAGCACGACATCCTCGAGACCCTCGGGGCCGTCATCCCCCAGATCATCGCGTACGAGAAGCAGGCCCGCGACGTGCTGGCCGACGAAAGTGCCACCGCGCTCGACGACCGCGTTTTCCGCTCGTGGGCCCTGCTGACGCACGCCCGCTCCATGTGCAGCGAAGAGACGCTGACGCTGCTGTCGGCCGTGCGCCTGGGCGTGCACCTGGGTCGCCTGAAGGACGTCGACATCGGGGCCGTAAACGACTTGTTCCTCATGACGCGGCGGGGCCACATCCAGAAGTTCCGTGGCGCCGAACTCGGCGAAACCGAACGCGACGTCGCGCGGGCCGATTACATCCGAAAACGCCTGGGTGCCAACTGACCATGCCCGACCTTCCGCTCGGCGCCGTCATCGCCTTCGACTTCGAGAAGTGGGACGTGGACGAAGAGATCGCCATCGTCCACGGCGCCGGGGTCGTCCGGACCCAAGTCTACCGCAACTACGTCCACGGCGTTACCGCCCAGCGCATCCGCCAAATCCTCGACGAGGCGAACCTGGTGGCCGACAGCATGCACGGCTACATCGAACTCGAGATGCTCGGCGGGCCGCACTTCGACCTCTCGGCCAAGGCCCCCAAGGCCCGCCGCGCCGCCCTCGAGATCGTGCGCGGCGAGGCCGAGTACGCTCACGTCCTGGGGTGCCGCGACATCATCGTTCACCCCGTAGGGCCGGGCTGCACCCGGGACGACGCATTCCGGCCCGATGCCCTGGCCGAAAGCGCCGAGCACGTGGCGCGCCTCGGCGAGGAGGCCGACGTCCGGTTCCTCCTGGAGAACATGCCGCCGCCCATGTTCGGGGCCGACGCGCACCTGCTGCGCCGCATCGTCGACGCCGTCGACAGCCCGCACCTGGGGCTGGCCTACGACTCGGGCCACGCCAACATCGCGAAGGACCCCGTCGGCATCGTCCGCACGATGGGACCGCGGTTGTGGGGCGTCCACCTGCACGACAACGACGGAACCGACGACGGGCACTTCCTGCCCGGCATGGGGACCATGCCGTTCGTCGACGTGGCCCGCGCGCTGGCCGAGGTCGGCTTCGCCGGCACGTTCATGCTCGAGATCTACCGCGACACCTGGGAGGTCCGCCAGAACCTGACGGCCGAGCGGGCGGCGTTTATCGACCGTCTGCGCCGGCTGGCGTCGGGCCTGGACGACTGACCACGCGCGGCTTTCCCCGCTCACCCATCGGCTCCCCCGCGCGCATCACGTATCCGCCGACGCGGGCGTCCCCACGCAGGCGGCGTAGACGACGGACTCGGCCTCGCCATCGACGCCCACGAGGGCGTTCATCTCGTCGTCCAGGAACGCCCCGATCATGCACGCCCCCAGCCCCAGTGCCGTGGCGGCCAGGTGCAGGTTCTCGGCCAGGTGCCCGGCGTCGAGGTACACGTACCGCAGGGCCCGGTCGCCGTACTTCTGGGCCGACCGTCCCCAGACGGCCGACCAGACGAACGTGACCGGCGCCTGGCCGACCATGTCCTGGCCAAGGCACGCGGCGGCGGCCGCTGCGGCCACGTCGGCCCGGGCCGCCACCTGGGCCAGGCGCTCCTCGGGCAGTTCCCAGTGATACACGCCCGGCTCAACGGCGTCGACCCTGGCCGCACAGACGTACGTCTCAACCGGGTACAGCGCCCCGGCCGACGGGGCGGCCCGCAGCGGCCACGCCCCCGGCTCGGTAATGCCCTGCGCCGCCCAGATGAGGAGCATGAGGGTCTCCTGCGACATGGGCTGGTCGCCAAAATCGCGGTGGCTGCGCCGGGCCCCGAGCACGTCCCACAGGTTGGCCTCCGGCAGCGCCGCCGGGCGTTTCAGCGTCACGGCCGGCGCCCCGGCCCGGGCGTACGACTTGGTCGGTTCCACGCGCTTCCGCCAATAGGGGTCCTGCGGCGGCATGGTCCGTCGGCTGTAGGCGGTGCCATGCTGATACGTGTGAAGCAAGGTCATGGCGGACCTCCTTCGCTATCCCCCCGGCCGGCCTCGTACTCCGTTGCTCTTCGATGGATGGGTAACGCCGGGTGGCATGCCCACGCCGCCTTGAGCATTTTGCAT
>DATKZB010000287.1:0-10610 GCA_035528235.1 Phycisphaerae bacterium | reverse complement strand
GATATCCTTTGTAACGTTATGATGACGCGCGGCGAGAACCTAGCCCTGGGCCTTAGGCTGTAAATCCCCCGGGGCCGCTGCGCGCGACGAGTTGACGGACGATGGCCCCGGGAAGCGTTCCCGGGGTCTTTTTCTTTGGCGAGCGTGCCGCGGCCGGCCGGCAGGGCCGGCGAGAAAACCATTGCGGCCGCGAGCCGCCGCTATATAAGAGTCTTTTCGACCGAAGGAGGAGGACGATGCCAGGCAAGACGGCGAACCGCGTCTGGGTGTTCGACACGACGCTGCGCGACGGCGAACAATCGCCCGGCGCCAGCATGAACCTGACCGAGAAACTCGAGGTCGCCCGGGCCCTGGAACTCCTCGGCGTCGACATCATCGAGGCGGGGTTCCCCATCACGTCGCACGACGATTTCGAGGCCGTCCGGGCCGTCTCGCGCGAGGTCCACCGGCCCGTCGTCGCCGGTCTGGCGCGGTGCGTGCCCAAGGACATCGACCGGGCGGTCGAGGCGGTGGCCGAGGCGGCGCACCCGCGGGTCCACGTCTTCCTGGCCACCAGCCGCATCCACCGTCGGTACAAGTTGCGCAAGGCCCGGGGCGAGATTCTGCGGCTGGCCGTCGAGGGCGTCCGGCGGGCCAAGGCCGCCTGCGCCGACGTCCAGTTCTCGCCCGAGGATGCCGCGCGCACCGAGCCCGAGTTCCTCGCCCAGGTGGTCGAGGCCGTCATCGACGCCGGTGCCACCACCGTCAACATCCCCGACACGGTGGGCTGGGCGACGCCCGACGGGTTCCGGGGGCTCATCGAGTACCTCTTCGAGAACGTGCCCAACATCCGCAAGACCGTCATTGCGGTCCACTGTCACGACGATTTGGGTATGGCCGTGGCCAACACGCTGGCGGCCGTCCAGGCGGGCGCCCGCCAGGTCGAGTGCACCATCAACGGCCTGGGCGAACGCGCCGGCAACGCCGCCATGGAAGAGATCGTCATGGCGCTCGCCACGCGGCCCGACGCGTTCGGCGGGTGTCGGACCCGCATCAAGACCGAGCGGCTGTACCCGACCAGCCGCCTCGTCAGCCGCGTGACCGGCCTGGTGGTGGCCCGGAACAAGGCCGTCGTGGGCGAGAACGCGTTCGCCCACGAGTCGGGCGTGCACGCCGACGGCATCCTGAAGAAACGCACGACGTACGAGATCATGGACCCCAAGTCGGTGGGCGTGGCCAAGACCAGACTGGTCCTGGGCAAGCACTCGGGGCGGCACCAGTTCCGCCAACGCCTCAAGGAACTCGGGTTCCGACTGACGGCCAAGGAGATCGACCGCCTGTTCTTCGGGCCGTTCAAGGAACTGGCCGACCGCAAGAAAGAGGTCTTCGACGAGGACATCGAGGTCCTCATCGAGAGCGAGATCCTGACGGGGCCCGAGGCCTGGCACCTGTGCGGCATCCAGGTGGCCACCGGGACCGGCGGTATG
Source organism: Phycisphaerae bacterium (assembly GCA_035528235.1). Lineage (GTDB taxonomy): Bacteria > Planctomycetota > Phycisphaerae > FEN-1346 > FEN-1346 > DATKZB01. The sequence continues at coordinate 9,144 of DATKZB010000287.1, read as the reverse complement.
CCCACGGCCACCGTCGAGGTTCTGGAGCGGGGCAAAAAAGAGCCCGTCCGCGACGCCGCCACCGGCGACGGGCCCGTCGACGCCATCTTCCGCGCCATGGAACGCATCACGGGCGTGCGGCTCCGACTGAAGGACTACCAGTTGCGGGCCGTGACCGGCGGCAAGGAGGCCCAGGGCGAGGTCCGCCTGGAGGTTCAGTGCGGCACGCAGGCGATCTCGGGCCGAGGCGTGTCGACCGACATCCTGGAGGCCAGCGCCAAGGCGTACCTGAACGCCATCAACCGCGCCGTCTCGCGCCAGAACGGCGCGAAGGCCAAGAGACGTCGTAAGTGACCCCGTTAGCCGGGGGCCGTTCGGGGGCAACAAAACGTCGCACAGGGCCCCGTTAGCCGCCCGCCTTGGCGGGCGCGTGCGAAAGGCAACACACATGGCGAAGTCTACCATCAAGAAGGCCGTCCTGGCGTACAGCGGCGGCCTCGACACCTCGGTCATCCTGCCCTGGCTCCGCGAGACGTACGGCTGCCGGGTCGTGGCCTTCGTGGCCGACCTGGGGCAGGGGCCCGGTGAACTCGACGGCATCGTCGAGAAGGCCAAGGCCAGCGGCGCCTCGGAGGTCTACGTCGAGGACCTCCGCGAGGAGTTCGTCACCGAGTACCTCTGGCCGATGCTCAAGGCCGGTGCCGTCTACGAGGGCAAGTACCTGCTGGGCACGAGCATCGCCCGGCCGCTCATCGCCAAGCGGCAGGTCGAGTGCGCCCGCAAGACCGGCGCCGACGCCGTCGCCCACGGTGCCACCGGCAAGGGCAACGACCAGGTCCGGTTCGAACTCACGTTCATGGCCCTGGCGCCCGACCTGGCGGTGCTGGTGCCGTGGCGCGACCCGCGCTGGACGCTGACCAGCCGCGAGGCCGCCGTCGATTACGCCGAGGCCCACGGCATCCCCATCGCCCAGTCGAAGAAGAGCATTTACAGCCGCGACCGCAACCTCTGGCACATCAGCCACGAGGGGGCCGAACTCGAAAGCCCCGCCAACGAGCCCAGCGACGGCGTCTTCGTGCTGTCGGCGCCCGTGACCCGGGCGCCCGACAAACCGGAGTACGTCGAGGTCGGCTTCGAGGCGGGCGTGCCTGTGGCCGTCAACGGCAAGCGGCTGGGGCCCGTGGCCATCGTCGAGACCCTTAACGCCCTCGGCGGCAAGCACGGCGTTGGCCAGATCGACCTGGTCGAGAACCGCCTCGTGGGCATCAAGTCGCGCGGCGTGTACGAGACGCCGGGCGGCACGATCCTCTATGCGGCCCATGCGGCCCTGGAGGCCCTCTGCCTCGACCGCGACACCCTTCACTACAAGCACGGCCTGGCCCTGCGGTACGCCGAACTTGTTTACAACGGTCAATGGTTCTCGCTGCTTCGCGAGGCCCTCGACGCGTTCGTCGACAAGACGCAGGAGACCGTGACGGGCTCTGTGCGGTTGAAACTGTACAAGGGCCAGGCGCTGTACGCCGGGGCCACGTCGCCCCACAGCCTCTACAGCGAGGACCTGGCGAGTTTCGTCATGGGCAAGTCGTACGACTCGACCGACGCCACGGGCTTCATCCATCTGTTCGGGCTGCCCATGAAGGTCCAGGGCCTGGCCCGGCGCCGGGGCGCCGCCAAGGGCAAAGGCAAACGCAAGGGCAAGAAGCGGTGACGGCCGCGGCACGCCGGAGGTGGGCTAATGAACCTCGTCCTGATCGGCTACCGGTGCACGGGTAAGACGACCGTGGGCCGCATCCTGGCCGAGAAACTCGCCTGGCCGCTGGTCGACACCGACACGCTCGTCCAGCATCGGGCCGGTCGGAGCATCCAGGCGATCGTGGCGGCGGGCGGCTGGCCCGAGTTCCGCCGCCTCGAGCGCGAGGTCGTCGCCGAGGTGGCCGCAGGCGACCGCCAGGTCGTCAGCGCCGGCGGCGGCGTCATCCTCGACGACGCCAACACCCAGGCCCTCCGCGACGGCGGCAGGGTGGTTCTGCTGACGTGCTCGCCCGACACCATCTGGGACCGCTTGAAGGCCGACCCCAAGACGCTGGCCGAGCGGCCCGACCTGACCGATGCCGGCGGCCTGGCCGAGGTCAGGAACCTCCTCGAGGAGCGCCGCCCGAGGTACGACGGCGCCTGCCATTACCGGATACCGACCGACCGGTTCGGCCCGGACGAAGCCGCCGGCCGCATCCTGGCCTGGCTCAAGGCCAACGCCGACATCTGATGGGCCCGGCTGCCTGAAAGATGAACGCGCCGCCGCCCCGAAGGGCCGCGGCGCGCTTAGGTTCGTGCCGATAGGGCCGGTTATCGCTTCGGCAGCATGAAGAAGGGCGGGCCCCCCTCGAGCGGATTCGATCGGGTCATGATGGGTATCCACTCCCAGTTCTCGACCGGGTCGTCAATCTGATCGGCGGGCCTCTCTTTGGTCCAGTCGCGGTTCGGGTAGTTGCCTTCCGCGTACCGATCCAGAGACTCGACGTGGCCATCCCAGAAGGCGACGTTGGTCAGGAGCCGCGCGCCGTACGCGCCGGGGTGTCGCGCGGCAATGCGCTGCGGCCTCTCGTTGCCGCTGTAATCGAGCCAGAAGATGCCGTCGGCCACCATGGCCATGTTGCTGCACTGCGCGATCTCGGCAATGTTGTGGTAACTGGCCAAGGGGTTGGGGGCCGTGTTGTCGACGCGCAGCGAGGGGAACCGTTCCCGCTGGGTCGTGTCCGTTCCCACGTAGCCGTTCCAGTAGTACGAGCAGTCGGTCATGAGGGTGTCATTGCCGACGCGATACCACCCCTGGGCGATGTTGTGGTCGGGCCGGTTGAAGGCCCCGGTCTCGTCGGACGCGTCGTTTTCGCGGACGTAGAGTTCCGTCGACGTCGGACACAGGAAGACGGTCTTCTGCCTGGACCGTTCCTCGGTCGGCAGGTTGACCGAGTTCTGCGACGGCAGGTCGCGCATCGCCAGCAGGTTGCACCAGTACAGGTCTGCCGGCTCGACCTTCGTCGGCAGGATGGCCCCCTGGTAGTCCGTGGCGTAACTCAGGACGGCCGTGGCGATCTGTTTCAGGTTGCTCTGGCACTCGATGTTCTCGGCGTACTGCATGACCGTCCCGAGCGCCGGCAGCAGGACCCCTATCAGAATGCCGATGATCGTAACGACGACCAGCAGTTCCACCAGTGTGAAGGCTTGGCGTCGTCCCCGCGGCAGCCGTCTCAGTTGGCTCATGATTGCTCGGCTCCAACCCATCGGACCCACGCGACGCCGGGCGAGCACTCAGCATCGCCCCTCTGCACCTTAATCTTATGGCACCGGCGAAAGGATTACAAGCACATCTTGGCCCGGCCGATGGATCGAGGGGCCTGGCAACCCGGCGCGCGGGCCGTAGCGAGGGACGGGCCGGCTTTTCTCGGTTGCCTGCCTCGCGGGGCACGCCTACAATCGGCGCGCCCGGTGGCAGGGGGGACGGCCCCTTGCCCCGTGTCCCGGCCGGTTGTCGTTGCGGGGAGGAACACGCGATGCCCGACGTGGTATGTCTGGGCGAACTCCTGATCGACTTCCTGGCCGAGGAGCCCAATCGGCCCCTGTCCGAGGTGCCGGCCTTCCGGCGCGCCCCCGGCGGGGCGCCGGCCAACGTGGCGTGCGGCGTGGCCCGGCTGGGCCGGACCGCCGGTTTCATCGGCAAAATCGGCTCCGAACCCTTCGGCGACTTCCTCCAGGAGACCCTCCGCCAGGCCGGCGTCGACACCAGCCACCTTGCCCGGACCGACCGGGCCCGGACCACGCTGGCCTTCGTCGGCGTCCACGACGACGGCCGCAAGGAGATCTTCTTCTACCGCAACCCGGGGGCCGACATGCTGCTGGGGCCCGACGACATCGACGAGTCGTACGTGGCTGCGGCGGCGTGTTTCCACTTTGGGTCCATCAGCCTGATTGACCCCGGCCCGAAGGCGGCCACGATTCGGGCGGCCGAGGCGGCGCGGCGGGCGGGGCGGCTCGTCTCGTTCGACCCCAACTGGCGGCCCGCGCTGTGGGATTCGCCCGAGCGCGGACACCTGGAGATTAGGACGGCCCTCTCGATGGCCGACGTCGTCAAGGTCAGCCAGGAGGAATGGCGGCTCGTGACCGGCACCGACGACCTGGGCGAGGGCGCCCGGCGGATCCTCGCCGCCGGGCCGCGATTGGTCGTCGTCAGCCGCGGCGAGCAGGGGTGTTACTTCCACCACGCCTCGGGCGCGGGCGCCGTGGCCGGGTTCCGCGTGCCGGTGGTCGAGTGCACGGGCGCCGGCGACGGGTTCGTGGCGAGCATCCTGGTGGACCTTCTGGACCATCGGGACTCGGGCGGCACGCTCGACGACCTGGACCCCGGGTTGCTCCAGCGCCTCTGCCGCCGGGCCAACGCCGTCGGCGCCCTGGCCTGCACGAAGGCGGGCGCCATTCCAGCCCTCCCCACCCGCGCCGAGGCCGACGCCCTCATCGCCGCGACGCAGTAGGGTGGGTGCTCCGCACCCACCGGGCCGGGTGGCATGGTCAGCCCGAAGCACTAGGGTGGGTGCTCTGCACCCACCGGGCCGGGTGGCATGGTCATCCAGAAGGGTGACCATGTTTCAGTCTCGGGAGAGCGCACCTTCGCGCGGGGCAACGTGACGCGGCGGCATGGGAAGGCCGCCGCGCACGAGGTCAGGCAATTGACAAAGCATCACCGCAGACCGCTCACTTCTTCTTCTGGCGTTCGATCCGCTGGAGGACTTCCCGGGCCTCGCGCTGGATCCGCTCGTCCTTGGTCGCCTGGATGGCCTGTTCCATGGCGTCCTTGGCCTCCTCGGGCACCTTGTCGCCCATGTTCCGGGCGATGCGGACGGCGGCGTCGGCGGCCTCGCGCTTGAGGTTGTCCTCGCCGATGAGCGGGGCGGTCAGGCGAAGGGCCTCGATGGACCTCAGGTCGCGCAGCACGCCCAGGATCATCTTCTGTTCGTCGGGCCGCTTGGCCAGTGGCATGGCCGCCTGGCACATCTTCAGCCGCTCGGCCTCGCTACGGTCGCGCTGGCGGCTGTGCTGGACGTACCCCCGCAGCGCCAGCACCTGGTTGGTCGTCTTGGGGTCGTCCTTGGCGATGCCGATCATGTCGTCCAGGGCCGCGTCGTCGGGCCATTCGCTGATGACCCGGACGGCCGCGTCCTTGACGCCGGCGTCGGTGTCCTTGAGGGCGGCGCGGACGGGCACGACGGCCTTCTCGCCGCCGATGCGACCCAGCGGCCGCAGCAGGGCCGACTTGACGGCCCCGCTGGTCCCGCCGATCGCCTTGATGACGGCGGCGGCAGCGGCGTCCTTGTCGGTCGTGCGACTGCAGACCGCCGACAGGGCACGTTCGGCCGCGTCGCGTTCGTTGTCTTTCTTGGGTTGCTTGACGAGGCGGACCAAGAGGTCGATGCACGAATCGTTACCGATGACCTCCAGGCCCTTGATGGCCTCGCCGCGCAGCGAGTCTTCCTGGTCCTCGGCCAGTTTACTGAACACGGGGATGGCGGCGGGCGTCCGCCGCGCGGCCAGAGAGCCGATGAGTTCGAGGCGGACGGGTACCGCCGCCTTCGGCAGCGCCGCCAGCATCGCCTGGTCGACCTTCTCGCCCGGCAGGATGGCCAGGCTGGTCCGTGCGGCATCGCGGACGGCGCCCTGTGTCTCGGCGGCTGTCTTGGCCAGCAGCAGGGCGTCGTCGGCCCCGCCCACGCCGGCCAGGGCCTTGAGGGCCGCCACGCGGACGGCCTCGTCGGTGCTCTCGGCGGCCTTCAGGACGGCCGGCCTGGCGGCGGCGTCGCCGCGGGTGCCTAGTGCGCCCAGCAGGGCCGCCTGCATCGGCGGCTCGAGGTTCGGCACGAGGGCCGCAATCGCCTTCGTGGCCTTCGCGCCGGAGACGTCCTGGACGAACGCCAGGGCCACCAGCCGCGTCTTCTCGTCCTTGCCCTTGAGCACCGTGGCCAGGGCCGGCACGGCCTTCTCGCCCTGGACCACGCACAGGCCGCGCAGCGCTGCCAGGCGCACCCGGTCGGGCTTGTCCTTGGCGAAGAGGGCGTTGTAGATGCCGGCCGCCTCGGCCTTCTTGCCGGCGGCGGCGTACTGGTCGGCGCACAGGAGCTAGGCGTCGTGGACGACGAACCGGACCTTGTCGCTGGCCTTGGCCTCGGCGGCGGCCAGCGCTGCAGCGGCCTTGGGGCCGCCGATCTTGCCCAACCCCGCCGCGGCCGCCAGGGCGCACGCCTCGTTGGCGCCGGTCAGGAACTTGGCGATGGCGGCCACCGACCCCGCGTCGCCGCGCTGGGCCAGGGCGTTAATCATGGCGACGCGCCACTCGTCCGTGTCGGCCTTCGCCAGGCTGCCGCGAAGGGCCTGGACGGCCTCGTCGCCGGGAATGGCCTGGAGGGTGCGGCGTGCACACTCGCGGATGCGGGGCGTCTTGTCGGCCAGGAGCGCGGCAACGGCCGGGACGGCCTCGGCCCGACCGACGTACTGGAGTTGCCGCAGCAGCCACACGCGTCCCTCTTCGCCGGTCTCGGCGCCGAGTTTCGGCAGGATGACGGTGCAGATGGCGGTGCGTTCCGCGTCGGCGCCGGGCCGGCCGGCGGCCAGGCACATCTCGCTGAACTTGTTCTGGGCGTTCCTGCGCTTGCCCAGATCGTCGCTCGACATGTCGGGCAGCAGGGTGTCGAGTTCCTTGGCGAACTGGGCCTTGAGGTCGGCGGGCGATGCGGCGGCCGGGGCGTCGGCGGCCGGCAACCGGCCGGCGCCGAGAATCACCAGAAAGGCGGCCATGCAGAATAGGGCAAGCGACTTCATCGTAGTCTCCTTATCAGGGGCTATCAGGCGATCCGGTACGGGGCACGTTTCGGTCGGTCGAGCCAGCGGCTGGCCTCGGCGTCGCCGATGATCTCTTTCTTGACGGGGTCCCACTTGATGTTGCGGCCCAGCCAGTAACAGAGGTTGCCGAGGTGGCACACGGTGATGCTCGAGGCGCCGACCTCGATGTCGCAGATGGGGCGGCTGCGGGTCTTGATGCAGTGGAGCCAGTCGCCCCGGTGGTCGTTGCTGGCGTAGAGGTGGGTTTCGTTCGGGCCGATGGTCGCCCGGGCCAGGTCGTCGGGCCAGGTCTTGAGGTGCCCGCGGTTGACCTCGACCTTGCCGTCGGTGCCCGTGAAGAGGACGCCGTTGGCGCCGCCGTGATACATGACGACGCCGCTGGCGTAGCGGTACCGGATCTGCTTATTGTCCTTGTCGGGTGCGAGGACCTCGACGGGGCCGTTGCCGTCCATGCCCATGCCCCACTGGGCGATGTCGAAGTGGTGGGCGCCCCAGTCGGTCATCATGCCGCCGGAGTAGTCGCGGATCATCCGCCACCCGCCGCCGTAGTTGCCGCTGCAACGCTCGGAGTTGTGCGGCTTCCAGGGGGCCGGGCCCTGCCACACCTCCCAGTCGAGGCCGGGCGGGATGGGTTCCTCGGGCAGGTACTTCTCCTCGGACGGGCCGCCCACACCCACGTGGACCGTCTGGAGTTTGCCGATGTACCCGTTGCGGACGAGTTCACAGGCGTGGCGGAACTTCGTGTCGGACCGCTGCTGACTGCCCGTCTGGAAGACCACGCCGTACCGCCGCACGTAGTCGACCAGCGTCCAGGCCTCGTGGATGTCGAGCGTGAGGGGCTTTTCCTGGTAGATGTCCTTGCCGGCCCGCGCGGCCGCGCACGAGACGATGGCGTGCCAGTGGTCGGGCACGGCGATGATGACGGCGTCGATGTCGGCGCGGGCCATGACCTCGTGGTAATCGTTGTAGGCGGCGCAGCCCTGGTACTCGCCGCTCTCGCGTTCCTGGCCGTAGCGGGCGTCGACCTCTTTCTGGCGCTGGTCGCGGACGGTCTTTCGGACGTCGCAGACGGCCAGAATCTGGGCGCTGCGGTTGCCGAGCATGCCGCCGAAGTGGCCGCTGCCCTGGTTGCCGATGCCGATGTGGGCCACTGTCAGGCGGTTGCTGGCGGCCGGTTTGCCCGGCGCGCCCAGCGCGCCCGACGTGACGACGTACGGACCGACGAGGGCCGCGGCGGCGGCGCCTTTCAGGAACCCGCGCCGCGACAGGCGAATCGTTTGACTCATAGCAGGCTCTCCCTCATGTTATGGCATGCCTCGCGCCCGGCAAGCCGGGCGGCTAACGTTCGTGTGCGTCGCGCCCGGCAAGCCGGGCGGCTAACGTTCGCGTGCGTCGCGCCCGGCAAGCCGGGCGGCTAACATCGCTTTCACGTGCCACGGCTCGCCCTGGGCGAGCCGTGCACAATACAACGCACGTGCGACACGTCGCGTCGGCTACTTGCCGTCGGGCTCGACCCGGGTGCGGACGCCCTTGATCTTGCCGCCGTCGGGTGCGCGGATGCGGGCGCAGGCCTCCCACCCGCCGCCGCTCTGGGTCACCTTCATGAGCAGCACGTTCCAGCCCTGTTTCAGCGAGATCTTGACCTTGTCCTGCGCGGGCCCAAAGCCGCGCGTCGCGTTGTTGGCGTGGACGACCTTGCCGTTGAGCCAGACCTTGACGCCGTCGTCGGTGCCGAGTTCGAGTTGGGCGTCGCGGTCCTTGTCGGAGTGGATGTAGGTGCGGAGGTACCCGCAGCAGTTCTCTCCGCCGCCGAAGGTGGCAGCCAGGTCGAAGTGCCAGGGCTGGTCCGCGGTGCCGGGCGGGGCGGGCTTCCAGCGGGCCTTGCTGCCATCGCCTTCCTCGGGCGGAAAGACCACGTCAAAGAGGCCCGGGCCGTCCTTGTCCTTCGCCTCGTAGCGCCCCGAGGCGAGCCACGCCATGATGTAATCCTCGAACCGCGTCAGGAAGTTCAGCACCTCCTGGGCCTGGTTCTTGACGTTCTGGTCGGCGGCCTGGGCGAGGACGGCGTCGACGGCCTCCCTGGCCTCGGCCGGGTACGCACCGCTGACGGCCCGGGCGATCTTGGCCGTAGCCATGGCCGCTTCGTTCTTGAGGTCGGCCGTGGCCATCATCGACTTGGCGATGGCGAGCGTGGCGGCCGAGGGCGAGTCGGCCAGGGCCGAGAGGACCATCTTCTTCTCCTCCGGCCGCTTGGCGGCCTCGAGGGCCTGCCGGTACATCGTG
>DATKZB010000286.1:0-13859 GCA_035528235.1 Phycisphaerae bacterium | reverse complement strand
GCCACGATGTAATCCTCGAACCGCGTCAGGAAGTTCAGCACCTCCTGGGCCTGGTTCTTGACGTTCTCGTCAGCGGCCTGGGCGAGGACGGCGTCGACGGCCTCCCTGGCCTCGGCCGGGTACGCACCGCTGACAGCCCGGGCGATCTTGGCCGTGGCCATGGCCGCCTCGTTCTTGAGGTCGGCCGTGGCCATCATCGACTTGGCGATGGCGAGTGTGGCGGCCGAGGGCGAGTCGGCCAGGGCCGACAGCACCATCTTCTTCTCCTCGGGTCGCTTGGCGGCCTCCAGGGCCTGCCGGTACATCGCGACCTTCCCGGCATCGGGCTTGGCGCTGAGGCCCGTCAACCGCACGTATCCGCGGAGCGCCAGTACCTGGTGCGTGGCCTTCGGGTCGGTCTTGGCCACGGTCAGCAGGTCGGCCGACGGGGCGTCGGTCGGCCAGTCGGCCAGGGCGCGGATGGCCGCCTCCTTGACCGCCTCGTCGCCGACCTTCAGGGCGCCTCGGACGGCGTCGAGGGCCTTGGCCGTGCCGGCCTTGGCGAGCGTGGCCAGGAGAGACGCCTTGGCGGCGCCCTGGGCGCCGGCGTAGGCGGCCAGCAGCGGGGCCGCGCAGGCCTCCTTGTCGTCGGTCCGCAGGCAGATGGCCGAAACGGCCTTCTCGGCGGCGTCGCGCTCGGCGTCGGCCTGGGCCTTCAGCAGACCCGTGAGCGGCCCGAGGGCCGTCGTGTCGCCGACGACGCCCAGGGCCTTGGCGGCCTCGGTGCGGATCTCGGCATCGGCGTCGGCCACCGACTTGACGAGATCGCCCGTGGCGTCCTTCGCCCGTCGCGCGGCCAGGGCGCGGATGAGTTGGACGCGGACCTTCGGATCGCCCTTCCTGAGGCCCGCCGTCATGGTCGCGTCGACCTTGTCGCCCTTGAGGCTGAAGAGGGTCTGGAAGATGGCGTCTCGGTCCTTACCGTCGGCGTCGGCGGCCATCTGTGCGAGGAGACCGACGTCGTTGGCGTCGCCCAGCGCCGCCATGGCGGCGACGGCGGCCGAGCGGACGGCCTCGTCTTCGCTCTTGAGGGCCTTGATGACGGCGGGCTTGGCGGCGGGGTCGCCGCGCCCCCCGAACGCCGTTATCAGCGCGGCCTGCTCGGCGAGTCCCAGTTTCGGCAGGATGGCGACGAACGCCTTGGTGGCGGCCTCGCCGGGGATGTCGGAAACCAGCGACAGGGCGAACGCCCGCATGGCCGGTTCCTTGCCGGTAAGCACCTTGGTCAGGATGGGCACGGCCTGCTCGCCGAGGACCATGACCATGCCGCGCAGGGCACCCATCCGCATCCGGTCCGGGCTCGACGAGTCGTCGATTTCCTTGTAGATGCGGAAGGCGGCATCCTTGTCCTTGGCGGCGAGTTGGTCGGCGCAGGCCAGGTAGGCGTCCAGGACGACCAACCGCAGTTTGCCGGCGGCCGTCTTCCTGATGGCGGCCAGGGCCTGGGCGGCCTCCGCGCCGCCGATGCGTCCGAGCCCTGCGGCCGCCGCCAGGGCGACCGACTCATCGGCATTTTTCAGGAGGGCCGCGAGGCCCGCCACGCCGGCGGCGTCGCGCCGACCGGCAACGGCGTTGACCAGGGCCACTCGCCACGGCGCATCCGATGCCTTGGCCAGGGCGTCGCGCAGGGCCTTGGAGGCCTGGTCCGACGGGTTTTCCTGGAGGGCCCGGCGGGCACATTCCTGGACGCGGGCTTCCTTATCATTCATGGCGGCGGCGACGGCCGGCACGCACTCGGCCCGGCCGACGTGCTGGAGTTGCCGCAGCATCCACACCTTGGCCACGGCGTTGGGCGCCGCGGACAGTTTGGCGGCGACGGCCTTGGCGAGGGCCTCGCGCTGGACATCGGCCCCCGGCCCACCGGCGCGCAGGCTGATGTCCTCGAGCGTGTTCTGGGCGCTCGCGCGCTTGCCCAGGTCGTCGCTGCCCATGTCGGGCAAGAGCGAATCGACGACCGTGGCGTAGGCCGCCTGCAACTCGGCGGGCGTTCGCTGGACGGCCTCGGCGGTGCCGCAAAACTCCTTGATGAGGGCGCCGACGTCGGCTTCGGCCGCGCGGCAGCAGACGGCGCCCGCGCCAACCAAGATGATCACGGCAACCAGGGCGACAAACCGTCTCATGGCACGCACCTTTCCTGAATCAGATCGTCCACGGAGCCCGCATGGGCCGGCTGAGCCAGCGCGACGCCTCGGGGTCGCCGATGAAGTCCTCTTTGGCGGGATCCCACTTCAGCGGCCGCTTGAGCCAGTACGCGATGTTGCCCAGGTGACAGACCGAGACGCTACGGCAGCCGATCTCGACGTCGCAGACGGGCCGCTGCCGCGACCGGATGCAGTCGACCCAGTCCTGGTGATGGCCGCGACTGCGGTACAGTGGCACGGGGGCACGCTGCAAGGGCACCGACACCAGCGACGCGGGCCACGTCCGGATGGTCCCGCGGTTGACCTCGACCTTGCCCTCGGTGCCGGTGAAGAGGACGCCGTTGACGTTGTGGCCGTCGTCGGTCCGGCCCGAGTGGTACATGGTGACGCCGTCGGCGTACACGTAGGTGAGCGATTGGGGGTGCCGGGTGCCGGGAGGGCAGATTTCGACGGGGCCGCTCGAGTCCATGCCGAGGCCCCACTGGGCGATGACGAAGTGGTGGGCGCCCCAGTCGGTCATGCCGCCGCCGGAGTACACGCGGTAGCTCCGCCACCCGGGGAAGGAGTCGTTGTGCGGCGGCCTGAGAACCGGGTGGAACGGCCGCCACGCCGCGGGGCCGAGCCAGCGGTCCCAGTCCAGACCGTCGGGCACGGGTTCCTCCGGCAGGTCGCACGGCCGGCTCGGGCCGCCCACCGACACGTGGACCGTCTTGATGCGGCCGATGTATCCGTTGCGGACGATCGAGCACGCCTGCCAGAACTCGCGGTCGGACCGCTGCTGGCTGCCCGTCTGGAACACGCGGCCGTAGCGGCGTGCGGCGTCGACCATGGCGCGGGCCTCGCGGATGGTCAGCGAGAGCGGCTTCTCGCAATAGACGTCCTTGCCGGACTTGGCGGCCAGGCAGGCCATGAGGCCGTGCTGGTGGTCGGGCGTGGCGATGAGGACGGCGTCGATGTCGTCGCGGGCCAGGAGGTCGCGGTAATCGACGTACCCTTTGACACCGGCCTCGCTGCCGCCGGCGGCACGAAGGGCCTCCTGGGCCAACTCGACAGCCATGTCGCGGAACTTCTTGTACACCTCCGCGACGGCCACCACCTGGAAGTCGCCGTTGCGGATCAGGCTGCGAAAGTGGTACTCGCCCTGTCTGCCGATGCCGATGGAACCGAGCGTGATACGGTTGCTGGCGGCCGCGCGGCCGTCGGCGCCCAGGGCGGCCGAGGTAATCATGTACGGCCCGCCCACCGCAGCGACGGCGGCGGCCTTGAGAAACTCGCGGCGTGTTCCAGCCATGTCGGGTAGCCTCCGGGCCCCAGAAAACACGTAACCTTGAACGCCCAGCGCGGCCTACGGTATCGACCATTCATACACGGCCCGGCCCCCGATTGCGAACGAAAATCCGGCGACGGCCGCGCCCATGTAGGGCGGGGCAACGCCCCGCCGTGTGTGTGCCGATGTAGGGCGGGGCAACGTCCTGCCACGGAGAATTGGTTGAATTCGGCGCGGGCAGGGCGCATCATCGTCCGACCAGTCCAAGAGAGCGGGAGGCGACATGGGCGCAGCCAATCCGAGTCCGTCGGGCGGCGTCGACCTGCAGCGCGGGCTGCCGATGTTCCGCGCGGGCGACCCCGAGGCCCTGGCCCGCGAGAAGGCCGACCTGGCGGCCCTGGCGGCCGGTCCCGTCCTGACGCGCTGGTTCGGGTACGCCCGCCGGACGGGGCCCGGATGGCTCCAGAGCGCGATGACCCTGGGCGGGGGCAGCGCGGCGGCGTCGCTGACCATCGGGGCGCTCTTCGGCTACGACCTGCTCTGGGTCCAGCCCATCGCGATGCTCCTGGGCATCATGATGCTCTCGGCCATGTCGTACCAGACGCTCTCGACGGGTGCCCGGCCCTTCGGGGCGATGAACCGATTCGTCAGCCCGGCCGTCGGATGGGCGTGGGCCCTGGCGACCCTCGTGGCGACCATCATCTGGCACTTCCCGCAGTATGCCCTGGCGGCCGGCATGACCGAGGACATGATCAGGGCCGGCACGGGCTGGGAGGCGGTCGGGGCCTGCAAGACGGCGCTGCTGCTGGGTATCGGCGGCGTCATCCTCACCATCTCGACCGTCATCACCTGGAACTACGGGAGCGGCTGGAAGGGCATCCGCCTGTACGAGCGGGCGCTGAAACTGATGGTCTGGATCATCATCCTGTCGTTCGCCGTGGTCATCGTCCGGGCCGCCATGGCCGGCAAGATTCCCTGGGGGCGGGTGCTGAAGGGTTTCCTGCCGGTCTACCTGCCGACCGACCCGAGGGGTGTGGGCACCGTCATGGGGGCCTTCGGCGCCGCCGTCGGCATCAACATGACGTTTCTGTACGGGTACTCGCTACTGGCCCGCGGCTGGGGCAAGGAGCACCGGGGTCTGGCGCGGTTCGACCTGATGACGGGCATGCTGATTCCGTTCGTCCTGGCGGTGAGCCTGATGACGATGGCGGCGGCGTGCACCATTTACAACCCCGAGGATCCGATCCAGGGGGGGATCAAGCCGGTTCAGGCGGCCCAGATGATCGCCTCCTCCGGCGTCGGCGAGACGGTGGGGCACTTCGTCTTCGGCCTGGGCATTCTGGGGATGGTGCTGAGCAGCATCACGACGCACATGATCGTGGCGGGGTTCGCGGCATGCGAGATCTTCCACATTCCGCCCGAGGGGTGGAAATATAGGCTTGCATGCATGATTCCGGCCGTCGGCGTGCTGGGCGTCATCATGTGGGAGACCATGGGGTTCTGGGTGGCCGTGTGGACGAGTGGCATCTGCGGCATGATGCTGCCGATCGCGTACATCGCGTTCTTCGTGCTCCAGAACCGCCGGGCCTACCTGGGCGCCGACACGCCCACGGGCGGCCGGCGATGGGCCTGGAACATCGGCATGGGCCTGGCCGTCCTGGCCACCTTGGCCAGCCTCGTCTACTTCCTCCAGGGCAAGTTCATCGACGACGTCCGGGTCTTCTTCGAGAGACTGGCCGGGTAAACGAGCAGGCGGCGGGGACGCATGGCGCGGTATCCGAGCCGCGACCGTAAGGGAGCGGTGGCCCTGTGCGGCGCGCCGCGCCCCCGAAGTCAGACACATGGTCACCCTTCGGGATGACCATGCCACCCACCAAGGCGGGCGGCTAACGCTGCCACCCACCCGGCGGCGCTACTGGACGCGGGGTGGGGCGATGGCCTCGCCCTTTCGCTGGGCCTCTTGCTCGGCCTCGCTGTAGGCCCCGTAGAAGGGCGCGTTACCGTCGATCCACACGAAGAGGCGTTCGCGGTCCTCGGCCGGCAGGTTGACCTTCGGGGCGTGGGTGGCGTCGGCCAGGACCTGGGTCAGGCGACTCTCGTCGACGCCGATGCGTCCCGGCCGGGTGATGTTGGGCGTAATGCTGGCCCCGCCCCATTCATACCACTTCAGGTACGGTTTCAGGCTGTTGTACGACCGCGAGAACGGTCCCGCCGCCTCGCCCGTCAGCACCAGCGGGCTCTTGTCCTTGCCCTCGGTGCCGTCGTGGCAGGCCACGCAGTGGCGGTCGAGGACGGGCTGGACCAGGCGCGGATAGCCGAACGGTCGCGAGCCGTCGGGCCCCGGCCGCAGGCGCGAGGGCGGCCGGCCCGCGGCCAGCGTCTTGGCCTGCCTCGCGGCCGGCGCCGACCCGACCGGTTCGTGGCAGCCCACGCAACCTCGCCGCTCGCCCGGCTGAAGGTACGTGACGCTCCGCATGCTCTGGACGGCGCGGCCCTGGGCGTCGACGGCCTGGAGGTAGAGGGGCTTGCCGGCCGGGGCGCGGAAGTAGGCCGACCCGTCGGCCTCGATCGGCACGGTGCCCAGCAGCATCCGGGCGCCCTCGGCGTTGGCGTGGCCGATGCGGGGCTGGTTGGCGACGGGCGTCGTCTTGGGCAGGACCTGGAAGATGCGCAGGGCCTGGATGGGCCGCCCCTCAGGTAGCGGCAGGTGGCTGCGGCGGACGTCGGTCAGGATGAACTCGCCCTCGTTGCCGAACTCGGGGTTGAGCGTACTGGGGATGACCGGCGGCACGGGCCGCGGCGCCAGCGGAATCGGGTACATGCACGCGATCCGCCGGTCGCGGTACAGCAGTTCCAGGTTGCCGAAACGGTCGAGGTAATAGAGGCCCGTCGTGTCGCGTTGGCCGCCGCTCGACATGCCGGGCAGCGGCCCGAAACCGAACGAGACCAGGAAGTAGTTCTCCGACAGCGGCCAGGGGCTGTGGAAGTAACTCGTGGGCCAGCCGCCATCGGCCTGGTCGCCCTCGGGGAAGCAGACCTCGGGCGTGAGAACCTCGATGGCGTCAAACGCATCCAGGCCGCCCTCGCGGTCCAGCCGCGCACGCGACGGGTCCAGCAGGACCAGCGACCCGCCGACGTCGGCGTGGTGGGCCCCGGCCACGAACAGGATGCGGTGCGAGCCGGGAATGGGCCGGGCCTGGAAGCACGCGTTGATGCGCCGCGTGTAGTTGCCGAAGAGCGAGACGGCGCCGGTGCCGTCGGGGTTGGTGGCCCAGAGGCCGTGGAAGTTGGCGGCCGAGCGGTCGACGTAGTCCCACCGGGTGTAGACGATGCGGCCGTCGTTCAGGACGCTGGGGTGCCACTCGTTCGTCTCGTGGTACGACAGGGCCTGGATGTTCTCGCCGTCGTCGGTCATGCGGTGCAGCGTGTAGACGGCGATGGGTTCCCACGGGTTGTTGCAGCGGGTGAACCCGCCGCGCCGGGTCGACATGAACGCCATGCCGCCGCCGGGCAGGGGACACGGGTCGAAGTCGTCGAACCGCTCGTTCGTCAACTGCCGCAACTCCTTGCCCTCGGGGTCGACGTCGAAGATGTGGTAGAACGGCTGCTCGATGGAATCGAACGGGACAGGCCGGCCCTCGCACGAGGCATAGGCGAAGTAGATACGCCGGGCGTCGTGCGACAGGGCCAGCGTGGTGTAACAGCCGGGTCCGAGGCGGCCCTGGAGGAGTTCGCGGGTCTTGAGGGACCGGCCGGGTTCTTCGAGGATGTACACGCCGCCGCCCAGGATGCGGCCGTACTCGTCGAAGTAGGCGATGTACTCGTGGAGCATCTGGCAGACGAAGCGGCGGCGTTTCATGAAGACCAGGGGCTTGCCGGCCACCAGGGGGTTCTTAAGGGCCAGTTCCCGCCCCAGCCAGCGGATCTTGCGATACAGGGCGAGACGCCCTTCGGCCGAGAGCGACGCGGCGCCGGCGGCCTCCTGCCCAGCAGCCTGAAGCGCCGCCTTCTCGGCCGCCATGTCCGGCGCGGCAGGCATGGTTCGCAGGTCGGTCAGGAGGCGGCCGATGCGGGTCAGGGCGGCCTCGATGGACTCGGCGGACCCGGCCTCGCGGCCGAGGCGGGTCTCCTGCAGGGCCCAGTCGGCCTCGACCATGGTGGGCAGGTCGGCGGGGGGATCGCCGCGATCGCGGTCGCGGCCGCGGGCGGCCGTCGCGGGCGCTGCGGCCGCCGCCAGCACCAGGACCACCGCGGCCAGGGCCGCCGCGGGCCTTGTGATGTTCTTGAATTTCATCGTCGCGCTCCCGCGGGCATCGTGCCAGCGCCCGTCACTTCGTGGACGAGGCCTTGGCGAAGGCCTCGGACAGTTTCTCGAGTTGCTCGCGGCCGGGCAGGTCGCCCTCGAGGACGAGGAACCGGTACCGCAGCACCTGCTCGCCGCCCTTGGTGACGCTGAACTTCGGGTATGCCCCGAAACGCCCGTAATCGCGGTACGCCGACCAGACGGTGCCCTTGGGGTTGTCGGGATGGTTCATCGCGAGGACGCTGTAGGTCTTCGGGCCGAGGACGTACGTGACGGCCGCCCAGGGCAGGTCCTTCTCTTTCCTCACGTCGGCGACGCCCTCGGGGAAGACATACTTGGTTTTCTTGCGATCGACCTCGTCGGCGGGTCGGTACTGGACGCCGGCGTGTTCGGGGTCGCCGCCGAACTGGACGTCGCCCGCGACGGCCTTGAGGTGCGTCAGAAAATCGACCTGGAGCAGGGCGGGGGCAGGGGGCTTGGCGAAGGCCATGGTCCGGGTCTCTTCGACGAGCGGCTTGCCCTCGGGGTCGGCCCAATGAATCACGGCCGTCAGCGTGGCGCCGTCGGTGCCGGCCTTCTGCTCGGCGATCTGGCGGTGGAGCATCAGGAAGTGGGGCTTGTCGAAGACCTTCCTGGCGTAGCCCAGGTCCTGGCCGATGTGCCAGAAGTCGTACGTCTTACCGGCGACCGTGATCTTCCATCCGCAGAAGATGCCGCGATGGTGCGTGTACAGGCCGCCGGGGCCCTTGGTGATGGGCGCCGTGCCCTGGGCGTCGAAGACGTGCAGGTACGGCTTGTAGGTCTCGTGGAACCGCTCGGGCGTCGAGCGGTCGAAGGCGTACATGTACCGGGCGACGATGCGGCCGTCGAAGAGGACGTCGAGGTGGTCGCCCTTGGTGTCTTTGAAGTCAAAGCCGGCACCGGACGCCGGCAAGGCCAGGGCGCAGACCAGGACCGACAGGGCCAGGAACGTCGACAGAGGGTGCGTCATGGTTCACCGTCTCCTTTGCGTTCGTATTCCCTAGACCGTTCCAAAATCGGGTTTCTGCGCGGTGGGTCCCCGTACCCACCGCGCCAATCCGCAACCGGACCTCGAGCGCGGCGGGTACGGGGACCCGCCGCGCAAACACACAAGGTCAAACTGCGTTAGACTTTGAACTCGTCGCTCTTGAATTCCATCCGCCGCCCGGTCTGGACGGCCTCATTCACCTTCAGGACGCTCGCGGTCGCCGTGTACGCCACCTCGGCCGGGCACGTCAACTTGGCGCTGCCGCGCGCCGCGTCGAAGAAGTTCTTCAGATGATACCAGTGCACGGGCTTCTCGTCACCGGGGAAGGGGATGGGGGGATACTCGCGTCCGGGGCGGTCGGCGGCGAGGGCCTTCTCCCAGTCGGCCTGCGGGGCGGAGCGTTCGCGTCGGATGCCGCCGAGCGAGGCGTTTTCCGAGATCGTCAGCGACCCTTCGTCGCCGGTGAACCGCTCGAAGAACCCGCCGTCGTCGGTCGTGGTCAGGATGTGGTAATCGCCGCGCACGGTCCGGGTCTTGCCCTGCCAGGCGCAGTCCCACTCGAAGAGGCACGAGACGTTGTCGTACCAGTCGTAGAGGTCGTAGTAGTCGCGTCCGCCGCCGGCGGCCACGGCCTTGGGCGTGGCGTGCAGGAACCAGTTGAAGACGTCAACCTGGTGCGAACCCAGGTTGGCGATGGGGCCGGCGCTGAACTTCCGCGACCATCGCCAGTCGCGGAACTCCTGCATCGACTCGAAGCCGTACTTCTTGAGGACCGCCGCGTCGATGGTGTACTTCTCGGGCCACTTGAACGGCACCCGCTTGTGCCCGTGCCACTGGCCGTACACGTGGACCATGCGGCCGAGGGCCTTCTTCGCGTCGATGTAATCCAGGGCCGCGTGGTACCGCGGGTTCGAGCGGTGCTGGCGTCCGACCTGGAGGAGTTTGCCGGTCTCGCGTGCGGCCAGGACCATTCGCCGGGCCCCCTCGAGGGTGTGGTGCATCTCCTTCTCGCAGAAGACGTGCAGGCCGGCCTTCAGGCAATCGACCGTCTGGTCGGCGTGGAAGGCGTCGGGCGTGGCGACGATGGCGGCCTGGAGGTCCTTCTCGGCGGCGAGCATCTCGCGGTAATCCTCGTACACGCTGACGGGCTGCCCCCGCGCCTTCAGGAGCCGGCTGGCGTAGCGGCTCGAGTACTCCCAGATGTCGCACACGGCCTTGAACCGGACGCCCGGTATCGCCAGGCACTGGTTGATGAGTTCGCGGCCGTGCAGGCCCGTGCCGATGATGGCGACGTTCAGGTCGTCGGTCTTGGGGGCGGCCTCCT
Organism: Phycisphaerae bacterium; assembly: GCA_035528235.1. Lineage (GTDB taxonomy): Bacteria > Planctomycetota > Phycisphaerae > FEN-1346 > FEN-1346 > DATKZB01. The sequence goes on along the minus strand of DATKZB010000286.1, from coordinate 3,776 downwards.
CGGCGCGGACCGTGGGTCCGATCGCCATGGCGGTGGCGGCGAGGGCCGAGGATTTCAGGAACTGGCGTCGACGCATATCCGGGACCTTCCTTTCGGCTCGATGGCCCGCGAGGCGACCGCGAGGCCGCCCGCCGCTACCTGCGCCTCTAACAGAATGAACGCAGAGCACGCAGAGGAGGCAGAGATCGCAGAGAACAGAGACAGACCAAATTCTTCTCTCATAAGAAAAGTCTTCTCTGCGTCCTCTCCGTGCTCTCTGCGGCCTCTGCGTTAAGGCCTTTTTGTCAGGGCGTCTTTTCTTTCTTCGCCGCCCAGCGGATGGCGTTGGAGACCAGTTTCAGGTAGTTGGGGTTCTCGTACGCCTTCGCGTCGTGGCCGTTGATAAGGTAACACGTCCGGGCCGGGCCGCAGCCGAGCGTCCAGCCGATGGCCTTCTCGCAGGTAGGCTCGTCGGTGGTGGTAATCACGTGGACCTTGGGGCTGACGCTGTAGCGGCAATAGGTCTCGTCGTGGATGGCGAAGTCCTTGAGGCCCTTGGTGATGGGGTGGTTCGGGTCCTCGATGTGGACCGTGAAGTCGACGCCGTGCTTGTAGCCGGAGGTCTTACGCACGACGCCGTTCTCCTCGGTGTCCTTGAGGTAGAACTTGCCGCCCGCGATCTTGTTGGCGAAATCAGGCCAGTCCTGCCAGCAGGCCAGGGCGTGATGCATCGTGACGACGCCTACGCCCTTCTGGAGCAGGGCCATGAAGTTCTTCCGGCGTTTCTCCGAAATCTTCTGGCCCATGTTGTAGAGGACGATGACGTCGTACTTCCACTGGCTCGTGTCCTCGAAAAGTTCGCTGTCGTCTTTCTGCGGGGCGTGGGTGAACGTGATGCCGTCCATGGTCTCGAAGACGGCCAGGAAGGGTTTCTCCTCAAAGCCGTGGCCGCCCGTGACGACGACGACGTTGATCTTCGCGTCCGTGGCCTTCTCGTCGGCTCCCATGCCCACGGCCGCCCATCCGAGCGCGGCGACCAGTGCGGCGGCACAAATCCATTTCGCACCTGTCATCGTTTGCCTCCTTTGTGCGCGGGTGGCATGGTCATCCCGTAGGGTGACCATGGGCCCGCGTCGTCGACGTCGCCGGAGGCTCCCGCCTCCGGCTCGTGCGCGGCGGCCTTCCTAGGCCGCCGCGAGACAAGCAGCCTTGCCGGCTCAGTACAGCGACCAGGGCGACCGCGGGGCCCGGGCCAGCATGGCCGCGGCCTGGGAGTCGTCCGGAAACGTCTCGGTCGCCGGGTCGTACCGGACCTTGCGTCCGAGGCGCATGGCGGTGTTGCCCAGGTGGCACACGCTGGCCGAGCGGTGCCCGATCTCGGCGTGGGCCGCCCCCTTGCCGCGCGTCCGGATGCAGTAAAGCCAGTCGCCCAGGTGCCCGCCGTGCGGCCGGTAGAGGTTCGTCTCCTCCGGGCCGATCTTTTCGTCCAGGATCGACTTGGGCTCGGCCTTGATACTGCCGCGCGTCACCCAGACCCACCCGTCGGCGCCGATGAACTTGGTGTACCCGCCGCCGGTCTTGCACTGGAGCGTGACGCCGTCGGCGTAGGTGCAGGTGAAGTCGACCTTGGTAGCGGTGGTGAAGAGGCCCGTCTTGGGGAACTCGCCGTTGCCGACGATCTCGACGGGCCCCGTCTCGTCGGCGCCCTGGCCCCACTGGGCGATGTCGAGGTAATGGGCGCCCCAGTTCGTCACCTGGCCGCCGGAGTAATCGAGGATGAACCGGAACTGGTAATGGCACCGCTGGCTGTGGTAAGGGGCCCAGGGCGCCGGTCCGAGCCACATCTCGTAGTCCAGTTCCTGCGGCACGGGCTCGGGTTGCCACGACGGCTCGCAGGTCTTGTTGTTGCCGGGGATGCCGACCTCGATGTGCCGCAGTTTCCCCAGCCGCCCGTTCCGCACCAGTTCGCAGGCAAAGCGGAACCGGCCGTCCGACCGCTGCTGGCTGCCGCACTGGAACACCCGGCCGTAACGGTTCACGGCATCGACCATGGCCCGGCCGTCGGCCACGGTCAGGCTCATCGGTTTCTCGCAGTAGACGTCCTTGCCGGCCTGGCAGGCGGCCACGGCGATGGCGGCGTGCCAGTGGTCGGGCGCGGCAATGACGACGGCGTCGAGGTCGGGCCGATCGAGTAACTCGCGGAAATCGCGCGTCGCAAAGACGCCCTTGAAATCGGCGTCCTTGGCGCGGTCGGCGTAGGCCTTCCTGGCGTCCCGTTCGCCGCGCTGGAGCACCGTGTAATCGACGTCGCACAGGCCCACGACCTGGGTGTCGCGGTTCCTGAGGCAACTCTGGAGGTGCCCGTTGCCCTGGGCGCGGAACCCGATGTGGCCGGTCGCGATACGGTCGCTGGGCGGCCGGTTGCCGTCGGCCCCGAGCGCCGACGCGCTGACCACCAGCGGCGCCCCCGCCGCCAGGGCGGCCCCCTTGAGGAATCGGCGACGCGTCAGTCCTCCCATCGTAACCTGCTCCTTCCGGGTGTCCGCGACGAACGAACCGTCCCTACCATCATACGATTGCCGCGGCCATCGTCCACAAGAGTTTTGCCGGAGGCTCTTACGGCGGCCGCGAGCGGTGCTCAGGATGTCTCCTTGAGCACCGCCGCATGGGCGTATGCCTCGTACGCTTCGGCCACCTGGCCGGCGGCGGCGTCGCCCCGGTGCAGCCACACGCGGTGCAGCAGCGTCGCGGGCGTGCCCGGCTCGAGCGTGTGCGGCACAAGTCCCGGCCACGAGGGGCCCAGAAACCCGTAATGGCGGAGGGTCCATCCCCTGGGCTTCGCCCGGCCCTCGGGGTGGACGAAGATGGCGGCGCCGGCCTCACCCTGGCCGCCCGCGAATCGGGCCGAGAGGTCGGCCCAGCGGAACGTGCCGTCGTTGCTGTCGCCGCCCCGTTTCCGCCCGTCGGCCACGATGACGGTGTCGCGCCGCGGGGCGAAGCGGAACGAGAACCCGCCGTACCCCTTGCCCTCGGCCCCCAACAGTTCCACCGGCCCGTCGACGGCCTCGAGCGTCAGGACGAAATCGACGGCCCGCCCCGCGTCCGACGCCCGGTGCACGGTCACCCGGAGCCTCTCCCGGGCGACGCGCCGGCCGTCGTCCAGCAGCCAGTCGTTCGAGACGTCCAGCGACGCTCGCTCCGCGGAGACCGCCCGCTGGTTCCACGCGCTGAACCGCTGCCGGATGCCGCGGATGTCCCAGAGCGAGACAGCCTTGCCGGCGACCTTCATCCGCTGCCACGTCCAGAAGATGCCGCGATGGTGGTAATGGTCTTTCGGGAAGTCGTCCGTCAGCACCGTGCCGTCGGGCGCCCACACGGGATGCACGTAACACGACCGGGTCCGGTCCTTGGGGACGCCGCCGGGCAACTGGTCGCCCCAGTTGTACGTGAGGATGGGCCGGTCGCCTTCAAGCACCCGGATGCGGCCGCCGGTCTCCTCGACAAAACGGAATCCCCCCGCGGCCTCGGCGGCCCGTGTGTCCGCGCCCCCCATCGCGGCGGCGGCTGCGGCCGACGCCGCCAGAAACGCCCTGCGGCTCAGGCGATGGCTTTGCATCGGATACCCCCACAGCATGTCACGTTTGAGTGTGCCACGGCGGGTCTTGCCCCGCCGCGGCACACGGGCTGGCACTAAAACTCAGGCGTACGGCTCTTTCGGGCCGTAGCGCGGGGGTTCATCCCCCGCGTCTGCCGCGCGGGGGATAAACCCCCGCGCTACTTTCAACGGGGTGCTGGAG
>DATKZB010000285.1:0-2340 GCA_035528235.1 Phycisphaerae bacterium | reverse complement strand
CCCCCCCCCCCCCCCGCCGCGCCACGCATGCCCGCCGCGCTCGGGCTGGTGGCCCTGGTGGCACTGGCGGCGCTGGCGGGTTGCGATGCGGCGCCCGGGCCGGCGCCGGCGCCCGACGAGGGCCAGCGGCCGCAGCGCCTGGCGACGGCGACGATCCGCGTCGGCGAGGTCCCCCTGGTGGTCGAGGTGGCCGACGAGCGGGCCGAGCACGCCAAGGGGATGATGTTCCGCGAGCATCTCGGGCCCGACGAGGCCATGCTGTTCATCTTCGAGCGCGATGAGAACCGGCAGTTCTGGATGAAGAACACCCCCATGGACCTCGACCTGGCCTACGTGGCCGCCGACGGCACCATCACGCAGATCGAGCGCATGAAGGCCTACGACGCCGAGGGCGTCTTCAGCCGCGAGCCCGTCCGGTTCGTCCTGGAGGTTCCCGCCGGGTGGTTCGCGCGCCACGGCATCGGCGTGGGAACGAAACTCGCCATCCCGCCCGACGTGACCCGGCCCCGCCGCGCCCCCGAGCCCTGAGCAGGCGTTCCTCGGCCGCAGGACACTTGCAACCGGCGCCCGCGGCCGTAGAATAGGGACCGCTTCAGGGACCGCGACTCGGGAGGAACTTGCATGGCACAGAATGAGACGAGCCAGAACGCTGAGGCCCGCCCACAGAAGCAGCCTTACGGCCCGGGGGTCCTGATGGTCATCGGCCTGTTCCTGGTGATCATCGCCGCCTGGTGCGCCCACGACTACTTCAACCCCAAGGAAGAGTGGGTCAAGGCCGAACAGACGGCGACGATTTACTTCCAACTGGTGGGCATGATCGTCTTCGGCGCCGCCGCCGTTTACACGCTCATCCTCGCGGCCGTTCGGTCGAAGAAGGGGGCCGGCGGGCCGGCCGCGTCCTCGGCCGACTCGGGCGCCGAGGTGCCGCCTCCGCCGCCCGACGCCTGACGGCTGCCGCCACGGCCACGACGCCCCATTGCGTCCCGGCCGGCGCCGTCTCGCCGTTCCCGCCCGGCGGCTCGTATAATAGATGGCGGAAACCCGAGAGAGAACCGGAGGCCGAGCCATGAGTAGCGGCGCGAAAGTGGGTGTCGTCATCGCGGTCGTCGTGGGCCTGGGCATCCTGGTCGTCGGCGGCCTGATGGTCGCGGGCGTGGGCTGGTTCTGGATGCGGGCCTCGACCGGCGAGCAGGCACGCCTGGAAGCCACCCTCCAGCAGGAGGCCGCCGTCGCCGACGAGCACGCGGCCGCGGCCGTCACGACCCAGGCGGAAACCGTCGCGCCCGCGGCCGCGCCCGACGCTCCTGCCGATACCCGCCCCCTGGCCGAGCGCCGCACCGAGGCCATCGCGCGCGGCGTGGCGTACCTGCTGGCCGAGCAGGCCCCGGACGGGTCGTGGGGCAAGGGCAACGTCGGCATCACGGGCCTGTGCGCCGACGCGCTGCTGGAGTGCGGCAAGACGCTGGGCGACGCCCCGGTCAAGCGCGCCATCGATTTCCTGCTCAAGGCGCAGAAAGAGGACGGCGGCATCTACGACGACGTCGGCCTGAAGACCTACACCACCAGCATCGGCCTGATGGTCCTCGTGAAGGCCGACCCCAAGGCGTACGCCGACCCCGCCGAGAAGGCCAAGGCCTACCTCATCAAGCACCAGTGGGACGAGCAGGAGAGCATCGACACCAAGAACCCCTGGTACGGCGGCCACGGTTACGGCCAGCACGAGCGGCCGGACCTCTCGAACACGCAGTACTTCGTCCAGGCCATGCACGAGGCCGGCGTTCCCAAGGACCATCCCCTCTGGAAGAAGGTCGTCGTCTTCGTCAGCCGGAGCCAGGACCGCAGCGAGTCGAACGACGGCATGGTCGTCGGGACGGATTCGGGCGGCATGGTGTACACCCCGGCCGGCGGCGGGGAATCCAAGGCCGACTACATCACCCTGCCCGACGGACGCAAAGGCTTGAAGGCGTACGGCTCGATGACCTACGCCGGGTTCAAGAGCTTCATGTACGCGAACCTCAAGAAAGACGACCCCCGCGTCCAGGCCGCCATGGGCTGGATCCGCAAGCACTGGACCTTCGAGGAGAACCCCGAACTCGGCGAGCAGGGCCTGTACTACTACTACGAAACCGCCGCCAAGGCCCTGAAGGCCTGGGGCGAGGACCGCATCCTCGACGCCCGACGCCGGCCCCACGACTGGAAGGCCGAGTTGACCGAGGCGATCCTTCGCCGGCAGCAAGCCGCCGGGTTCTGGACCAACGAGGCCGACCGCTGGTTCGAGGGCTTTCCGCCCGTCCCGACCAGCTACTGCCTCATCGCCCTGGCCCACTGCCGGTAGCCCTG
>DATKZB010000284.1:0-15090 GCA_035528235.1 Phycisphaerae bacterium | reverse complement strand
GGAAGAAGGAGAAGATCCCTTGCCGTGGGACCTGCCCGGCCCGAGTGTCCCCATTGGGTTCTAAGCCGCGGCGGCATTCATGCCCGGGCGCTTCGTGACCCAGTCACTTCGTCACCCAGTCACCGGCCGTCAGACCAGCGGCACGAGTGTCTCGAAGTCGGCCAGGCGGGCCATGGCCCGGTTCTCGGTGGGGATGCCGGCTTCCTGGACGGCGGCGATGGGGTTGAGGCCCGCGGCCACGATCAGGCCGACGCGGCCCTGGTCGACGGGTATCTCGGCCAGCGGCCGGCCGGGGTCGCCGACGACCACCATGCCGCCCACGCTCGCCTCGGCCATCTCGCGGATGAGCTTGTGGACGCGGGGCAGGGCGATAGCGGGCACCTCGCGGAAACTCGCCCCGATAATGCCGTTGCCGGTCCGTGCGGCGTCCTGGACGCGCGTCATGCGGGCCTTGATGAAGATCTCGATCGGGTCGAGCGTCGTCCCGCCGTACTGGATGATGTGGACGAAGCGGAACGGTTCGCCGTCGCGCATCTCCAACAGGCCGCCGAACCGCGAGACGACCGGCACGCCGGCCGTCGCCAAAAGACCGTTGAGCGTCAGGGCGCACATGGTGCCGATGGTGGCGTCGCGAACCGGCCCCAGCAGACCGGGCACGTGGGTGCCGACGCCGTCGATGGTGCCGAAGCGTCCCATGCCGAGGCCCGCCCGCAGCACCGGGGCCATGGCCTGGCGGACGTCGTCAATCTGCGCTGCCGGGACGGTCGAGAGGTTCAGGATGACCGTGCCGCGACGGCGACGCAGGTCGAACGTCATCTGGTACGCCAGTTCCTCGCCGCGGGCGTCGATGAAACCGACCTTGTCGATGGCGCCGGCGGCGGCCAGTTCGTTGCGGCCGCGGGCGGTGAGTTCCCGCCCGGCCCGGCCCAGGTTGACGGTGAGGCCCTCGGCGTCCATGGCGGCCAGGTAATTACGGACCATCCGCTGCGCGAGGTCGATGCCGGAGGCCTGAAGACCCCGGGCGATCTTGGTGCTTCCGACGGGCCGACCGGCCTCGTCGAGGACCCGGAGGATGGCGACAATGGTTCGTCGGCGGTCGGTGTGCACAAGTGCCTCCGGGCCGTTGCCCGTCCATGTCCGTCGACCGGGCGGTCGCTTATACGTGCAGCGCGGCGGGTCCCCGTACCCGCCGCGCGATACCTATTCGGAAATCGAGCGGGGCCTACACGAGACCCTGGGCCGCCATGGCCTTGGCGACCTTCAGAAACCCGCCGATGTTGGCGCCGGCCACGAGGTCGCCCTTGGTGGCGTACGCCTCGGAGGCCTCCATGCACTGGTCGTAGATGGAGTTCATGATGATCTTGAGGCGGTTATCGACCTCGTCGAACGTCCAGGACAGCCGCATGGAGTTCTGGCACATCTCCAGGGCGCTGGTGGCCACGCCGCCGGCGTTGGCGGCCTTGGCCGGGCCGAAGCGGACGCCGGAAGCCTGGAAGACCGCGATGGCCTCGGGGGTGGACGGCATGTTGGCGCCCTCGCCCACGGCGATGCAGCGGTTCTCGACGAGCGTCTTGGCCGACGGCTCGTCGATCTCGTTCTGCGTGGCCGACGGCAGGGCCACGTCGCACGGCACCGTCCAGATGCCGTTGCACCCGTCGTGGTACTTGGCCGAGGCGTGTTCCTGAGTATACTCCTTGATGCGACCGCGCTCGACCTCTTTGATCCGCTTGACGGTCTGGAGGTTGATGCCCTTCTCGTCGACGATGTAGCCGTTGGAGTCGGACATGGCCACGACGCGCCCGCCGAGTTGCTGGATCTTCTGGGCGGCGTAAATGGCCACGTTGCCCGAGCCGGAGACGGTGACGTTGAGGCCCTTCCAGTCCTTGCCGGCGTCCTTGAGCATGCGGCTGACGAAGTACACCAGGCCGAAGCCGGTGGCCTCGGTGCGGGCCAGCGAGCCGCCCCATTCCAAACCCTTGCCGGTCAGGACGCCGGTGTAGGTGTTGGTGAGCTTCTTGTAGTAGCCGAACAGGTAACCGATCTCGCGTCCGCCGACGCCGATGTCGCCGGCGGGCACGTCGACGTCGGGACCGATGTGGCGGAAGAGTTCGCGCATGAAGGCCTGACAGAAGCGCATGACCTCGTTGTCGGACTTGCCCTTGGGGTTGAAGTCGCTGCCGCCCTTGCCGCCGCCGATGGGCATGGTCGTCAGGGCGTTCTTGAAGATCTGCTCGAACCCCAGGAACTTGATGATGCCCAGGTACACCGACGGGTGGAACCGCAGGCCGCCCTTGTACGGTCCGATGGCGTTCGAGAACTCGACCCGGAACCCCCGGTTGACCTGGACCTCGCCGTTGTCGTCCATCCAGGGGACACGGAAGATGATCTGGCGGTCGGGTTCGACGAGGCGCTCGAAGATTTTCATCTTCGCGAGCTCCGGGTGCTTGTCGATGACCGGGCTGACCGACTCCGCCACCTCGCTCACCGCCTGGTGAAACTCGCTCTCGCCGGGGTTGCGGGCCACCACCCGTTCCATGACATGGTCAACGAACGCCTGCGACATGGTAGGTCTCCTTCTGCCCAAATAGTCCAAAGGCCTGGTCTGTTCGCGCCTTTGTGGCGCGGCTGCCGCCTGCTGGGGCAGAACCAACGCTCCAATGATAGCATGCTGGCCGGAAATAGCAAGGGGAATTTCCGGTATTATCTTGCATTTGACCCACACAATAGGCATAGTGCTGCCGTATAAGGCCCCGCAGCCGAAGAAAGGGCCATAATGCGTTGGCCGCAAGGCATTAGTCCAACACAACTTGTCGCGCGGCGGCCTTCCCAGGCCGCCGCGATCGGGCCGGACGCATGTTCCTGGCGGCCTAGGAAGGCCGCCAGGCGGGCTAAAGTAGCGAAGTTGCGTTGTAGGATTAGCGCCACGGGCCTTACGCGTCTTTTGCCAAGCAAGTCGGTTGACGCGGTGGGGCGGCCCGACTAGACTTCGATGGTCTTAGGGGGGAGGCAGGTTGGCGGGAATGAACGACATTGTGGCCAAGCGACAACTGGGACCCGACGTGTACCGGATGGACGTCGTCCATCCAGGCGTGGCCCGTAAGGCGCGGCCGGGGCAGTTCGTCATCCTGCGGGTGTCGGAGGACGGCGAGCGGTTCCCCCTGACCATAGCCGACAGCGACCCGGCGGCCGGCACCATCGCGCTCATCTTTGCCGTCGTCGGCAAGTCGACGACTCTGCTGGCCGCGCTGAACGAGGGCGACGCCGTCCTGGACCTGGTCGGACCGCTGGGGATGCCCACGGAAATCGAGCGCTACGGTCGCGTCCTGTGCGTGGGCGGCGGCATCGGGGCCGCGCCGCTGTATCCGATTGCCAAGGCGTTGAAGGGCGCGGGCAACGAGGTCGTCGCCGTCATCGGCGCGCGGTCGAAGGACCTGATGATCCTGGAAGACGAGTTCCGGGCCTTTGCCGACCAGGTGCTCGTGGCTACCGACGACGGCTCGTACGGTCGGCGCGGCTTCGTGACCGACGTCATCCAGGACGATCTGCTTGCGACGGGGACGACGTTCGAGAAGGCCTGGGCCATCGGGCCCGTGCCGATGATGCGGGCCGTGTGCGAGGTGACGCGCGGCGTCGGCCTGCCGACGGTCGTCAGCCTGAACCCCATCATGGTCGACGGCACGGGCATGTGCGGCGGGTGCCGCGTCATCGTCGGGGGCCAGGTCAAATTCGCGTGCGTCGACGGGCCGGAGTTCGACGGGCACCAGGTCGACTTCGCGTCGCTGTCCCGCCGCCTTGGCACGTACCGCGACAAGGAGCGGCGCGACCACGAGTCGTGCCGCATCGGTCTCGATCGCCCGTAACCAGGGAACCGCCGGGCGCGAAGCCCGGCATCAGGAAAGCGAAAGCCCGGCACCATGCCGACCCCAAAGGGCGAAGCCAAGAGCCGCAAGCCGCGTGTGCCGATGGCGGAGCGCCCGCCCCGCGACCGCGCCGCCGACTTCGACGAGGTGCCCCTGGGCTACACGCCCCAGGAGGCCCAGGCCGAGGCCGGCCGGTGCCTGGTGTGCAAGAAACCGCAGTGCGTCGCCGGGTGCCCGGTGGGCATCGACATCCCGGCCTTCGTGCGGCTTATCGTCGAAGGGAAGTTTGAGGAGGCCGCCGACCGTATTCTGCTGGTCAACGCCCTGCCGGCGGTCTGCGGCCGGGTGTGCCCGCAAGAGACCCAGTGCGAGGTCCGGTGCGTGCTGGGCAAGAAGGGCGACCCGCTGGCCATCGGCAACCTCGAACGCTTCGCCGCCGACTGGAAGCGGGCGCGCGGCAGTTGCCCCTTGCCGCCGGTGCCCGAGGCCACGGGCCGGCGCGTCGCCGTCGTCGGGTCCGGCCCGGCGGGCCTGACGTGCGCCGGCGAACTGGTCGGTCGCGGCCACGCCGTGACGGTCTTCGAGGCGTTCCACAAGACGGGCGGCGTGCTGGTCTACGGCATCCCGGAGTTCCGCCTGCCCAAGCGGATCGTGCAGGACGAAGTGAACCGGCTGGCGGCGCGGGGCGTCGAGATGGTCACGAACGCCGTCGTCGGCAAACTCCAGACCGTCGACGAGTTGCTCGGCACCTGCGACGCCGTGTTCATCGGCGTGGGGGCGGGGGCGCCGATGTTTCTGAACGTCCCGGGCGAAGACTTCCTGGGCGTCTACAGCGCCAACGAGTACCTGACCCGGACGAACCTGATGCGGGCGTACGACCGCGAGCGGGCCGATACGCCCATCCTGCGGTTGAAGCGCGTGGCGGTCGTCGGCGGGGGCAACGTGGCGATGGACTCGGCCCGGACGGCCCTCAGGCTGGGCGCCGAGGCGGTGTACATCATCTACCGTCGCAGCCTGACCGAGATGCCCGCCCGCGCCGCCGAAGTCCATCACGCCGAGGAAGAGGGCATCCGGTTCAACCTGCTGACCAATCCGACCCGCATCCTGGGCGACGAGAAGGGGTGGGTGACGGGCATGGAGTGCCTGCGCATGGAACTGGGCGAGCCCGACGTCTCGGGCCGCCGCCGGCCGGTGCCCATCGAGGGGAGCGAATTCGTCTTCGACGTCGACACGGTCGTGGTGGCCATCGGCAACCGGCCGAACCCCATCGTGCCGCAATCGACCCCCGACCTTGAGACGACCCGCTGGGGCACCATCGTGGCCGACGAGCACACCGGCCGCACCACCAAGCCGCGCGTCTGGGCCGGCGGCGACATCGTGACCGGCGCCGCCACGGTCATTAGCGCGATGGGCGCCGGCCAGGCGGCCGCACGCGACATCGACGCCTACCTGCGCTCACCCGAACCGCGCCCCTGGCAGATGGACGCCTGCTCCGTGCCGGGCGACGGCGAGGTGTAACGCGCTGCGGGTCTTGCGGTTGCTCAGGCCAGGGCCGCGTCGATGGCCGCTTTCAGCGTGTCCTTGGCCGTGACGCCGACGAAGCGTTTCACTTCCTTGCCGTCCTTGAGCAGGATGAGCGACGGGATGGCCGAGATGCTGAACTTGGCGGCGGTGTTGCGGTTGGCGTCGGAATCGAGTTTGCCGATCTTGGCCTTGCCCTGATACTCGGCGGCGAGTTCCTCGACGATGGGCTTCATCATCTGGCACGGCGCACACCACTCGGCCCAGACGTCGACCAGGCAGACGCCCTTGGTCTTCTCGACCTCGGCGGCGAAGTTCGCATCCGTCAGTTCCAGCGCCCCGTCAGCCATCGGTTGTCTCCGTTCCGGACCACGCGTGTCTTCAAGGTTCCCTTGCGGCGGGCGGGCTGCCGCGCGGCCATAGCGCCCGCACGCGAGCCGCGGTCTTACCCCTGCTTGCGGTCGCCGACGAACAGGCCGCAATGGCACTTGCCGGTCTCGGCAATCTCCTGGCCGTGCGTCTCGCACGGGCAGACGTTGCGGCGGTCGACGTCGGCATCGCCCGTGACGACGCGGCACGGGCAGTAGTAGTCGCCGAACTGGACCTTGCGGCGGACGAGTCCCTTGATGAGCGCGGCGACCACCCGCTCGTCGGGGTTCAGCCGATACGGCGACTCGGCGTCGTGCTTCTCGACTCGCTGCACAATCTCTCGACGCAGGGCCTCCTCGTCCGGCTTGTCGCTGTTCTCTGGCATCGCGGAATCTCGCAGGCGTAACCCGGAATCGCTCTCGTGCATCGATTATAGGCCGTGGCCTTCGATGCGGTCAACCGAAAAGGGCAGGGGTCAGTCCGTGGCCCACAGAGCATTTTGCATCGTGAATTGCAACCAGCCATCGGAGCATGACTTGTAGCGCGGGGGTTTACCCCCCGCGCCACATGTCCTAAGCCCCATGACCGCGGGGGATAAACCCCCGCGCTACAGCGGTGGATGCAAAATGCTCCACAGACCGCGGCCGTGACGGCGCGCGTCGTCCTCCTGGAACTCGAGTTCGGCGCGGTAGCGGTAGAGCCGCTCGGTGTCGACGCGCGCGAGGCCCTGCTGGACCAGTACCTCGGCCACCAGCCGCGCGTCGGCGTACGGGAACGGTGCTGCGCGGTCATCGTCCGAGGGCGGCAGGTAGATCGAAACCGGGACCGGCGCGTCGGGCTCGCGCTTCGACCGCGGCTCCAACTCGACGTACACGGCCGTGCCGGCCAGCAGCAGCTGCCTGAGGAACGTCGCGGCGCGCTGGCGGTCGGCCGGTTCCTGCGGGTCGGCCACGCCGGCCAGGCGGACCACCCCGAGCCTCGACAGCCGGAGCGTGACCGGCCCGAGGACCTCCTCGACCGTGTGGTACGACCCGTCGGGCACAGGGTCGGGCCAGGGGTACCGGGGCGCCATGCGTCCGCGCAGCATGTAGACCGACCACAGGCCGATGGCCAGCCAGCAGAGGACGATGAGGAACCAGAGGAGACGGCGGTCTCGGGGGCTGGAGGCAAACGATGGTGAGCCCGAATGGTCTGCGGATTCGCCCACGGCCGACGCTACCGTTTCAGGAAGTACTCCATGAGTTCGTGGCCGACGGCGACGTGCATCCCGGTCTTGCGTGCGGCGGCCTCGGTCATCTCGTGCCGGCCGCGGCCGGGCGTCAGGCCCGAGCCCATCATGGCGAAGGGAACCGGTTTGGCCTCGTGCGACCGCATGTCGAGGGGGGTCTCGTGGTCGGGGGCCACGAGGATTCGCCAGGGCTCGTCGCCGGCCTCCAGGGCCCGCAGCAGGGGGCCGACAATCTCGCGGTCGACGGCCTCCAGGGCCCGGACCTTCTCGCGGGCGTCGCCGTTGTGGCCGGCCTCGTCGGTGGCCTCGACGTGGACGACGACGAGGTCGTGGCTGGCGAGGGCCTCGACGGCGGCGGCGGCCTTGCCGGCATAGTTGGTGTCGTAGTAGCCGGTGGCGCCCTCGACCTCGACGACGTCCCATCGGACGAGCCGGGCGATGCCGCGCACCAGGTCCACGGCCGTGATGGCGGCGCCCGAGAGGCCCCATCGTTCGCGGAACGACGTCAGGACGGGCCGCTGTCCTTCGCCCCAGAGCCAGATTTGGGAGGCCGGGTTCTCGCCCAGGTCGCGCCGGACCTGGTTGACCGAGTGGCCGGCCAGGACCTGGCGCGACGCCTCCATGAGTTCCCGCAGCCGGCCCGAGTGGCGGCCCTTGGGCAGGTACTTCTTGATCGCGAGGCCCAGGATGTCGTGCGGCGGGGTGGTGCGGACCTTGAACTTCTCGCCGCGAATGACCACCAGGTGCCGGTACCCGATGCCCGGGTAGAACCGCAGCATATCGCTGCCGAACCGTTCCTCGAGTGCCCGGATCAGGACCTCGGCCTCCGGCGTCGAGATGTGACCGGCCGAGTAATCGACCATCCGCTCGTCGGCCACGGTCACGAGGTTGCACCGGAAGATCCAATCGTCGGGCCCGGCCTCGATGCCGCGCGCCGCCGCCTCCAGCGGTGCCCGGCCCGGGTAGTTCTTGAGGGGGTCGTAGCCAAGGAGGCTGAGGATGGCGACGTCGCTGCCGGGGGCCATGCCGGGCGGCACCGTCTGGACGGTGCCCAGCCGACCCTCGGTGGCGATGCGGTCCATGTTCGGCAGGCGGGCCACCTCGAAGGGCGTGCGCCCGCCCAGCGCCTGCGTGGGCCGATCGGCCGCGCCGTCCGGAATGACGATGGCGTACTTCATGCGTTCCCCTGGCGGGTCTCTTCGAGCATGCGGATGCGCACCGCCGGCCCGGCCATCGACGGCAGACGCTGAATTTCGTCGAGCGCCGCGGCCACGTCGCCCTCGCGGGCATCGTGCGTCGTCACGACCAGCGGCACCGAGTCGGTCCGCGTCGGCTCGTGCTGGAGCACGGAGGCGACGCTGATGTCGTGGCTGCCCAGGGCGCCGGCGATGCCGGCCAGGATGCCCGGCTGGTCGAGGACGTCGAACCGCAGGTAGTACCGCGTGCGCGTCTCGTCCATCGGTTCGACGGGCAGCGACGCGCCGCGGCCGGCGAGCCAGGCCACGTGCTTGCACGTAATCGCCGCGCGCCCGAGCGCGGCGTCGACGATGTCGGCCACGATGCTGGAGGCCGTCGGCATCTCGCCCGCGCCGGGGCCGACGTAAAACGTGTCGCCGACGGCGTGGCCCGTCACGAGGACGGCGTTGTCGGCGCCCGAGACGGTGGCCAGGGGGCTGGCGGCCGGCACGAACGTCGGGTGCACGCGCAGGCCCAGGCCGGCGTTGGTGTGGCGGCCGATGGCCAGCAGTTTCAGGACGTACCCGAGTTGGGCACCGAACGCGATGTCGTGTGGGCTGACGCCGGCAATGCCCTCGACGTAGATGTTGCCGACGTCGATGCGGGCCCCGAAAGCCAGCCCGGCCAGGATGGCGAGTTTGTGGCGGGCGTCCTCGCCCGAGACGTCGAGGGTGGGATCGGCCTCGGCGTATCCCTTGGCCTGGGCCTGGGCCAGCGCGTCGTCGTACGACGCGCCGGTCTCGGACATCTGCGTCAGGATATAGTTGCAGGTTCCGTTCAGGATGCCCGTGATGGCCGAGAGGCGGTTGGCGATGAGGCCGTCGCGGATGGCCCGGATGATGGGTATGCCGGCGGCGCACGACGCCTCGAAACTGATGGACCGACCGGCGGCCCGCGCGGCCTCGAACAGTTCGTCGCCTCGCCTGGCCAGGGCCGCCTTGTTGGCCGTGACGACGTCCTTGCCGGCCGCCAGGGCCCGCTTCATCAGGTCGACCGCGAACGTCGTGCCGCCTACCGTCTCGACGACGATGCCTACATCGGGGTCGGCCAGGCAGGCCTGGGCGTCGGTGGTCAGGAGGTCGCGCGGCACCGGGACGGAACGGGGACGGTCCAGGTCGATGTCGCAGACGTGGCGGAGGACGAGGCGGCACCCGGCGGCCTGGGCGAGGCGTGCGGCATCGTCGAGCAGAAGGCGGATGACCCCCGTCCCGACCGTGCCGAAACCGACGACCGCTACGCCGATGGTCTTCATCGTTGCCCCTGGCGGGTCCCGGGCGCGCCCCAAGAGGTCAGTAAATACGCTGCCCAGCGGCCGCGTTCAAGCGAAAAAGCGGCCTGCGGCATACCCCCGTGGCCGGAAGAAACTCGGAACCCCCGTCGCCTGGGGGGGTTAGAGTGAAAAGAGCCGGGCGATGGGTGCGCTGCGGGTGCGCACGGGCCGGCCACCGGGGCGAGATCGCGCATGAGCATCGTCGAAGTCCTGCTCGAGAAGGGCCTCATCCAGCCGGAGCACCTGACCGACGCCATGAAACTCCGCCGGAAGGAGGGCATCCGCCTCGACCGGGCCCTCGTGCGGCTGGGGTACGTGACGGAGGAGACCGTGCTGCGGATCACCGGCGAGCAGTTGTCGATTCCCCTGATCGACCTGTCAAACGTCGAGATCGACGTCGAGACCCTCCGCAGCCTGCCGGCCAAACTCGTGTACCGCAAGAACCTGGTTCCCATCAGCCGCAACGACGGCACGCTGACCGTGGCCACCAGCGACCCGTTTGACCTGTACGCCTTCGACGAGTTGCGGCTGCTGACAGGCTTGGCGATTCAGCCGGTGCTGGCCACGGAGGAGGAGATCGCCAAGGTCATCAAGACGCACTACGGCGTGGGCGGCAACACGATCGATGAGATGATGGGCACCGACGACGTCCAGGTCATCGGCGATGCCGCGAAGGAAAACGAAGACCTCCTGGAGATGGCCCAGGAGGCCAGCGTCATCAAACTGGTCAACGAGATCTTCCTGGAGGCGCTGAACGAGCGGGCCAGCGACATCCACGTCGAGCCGTACGAGCACCGGCTGGTCGTGCGGTACCGCATCGACGGCGTGCTGCACGAGGCGTCGATGCCGCCGCAGATCGGTCGGTTCCAGGCGGCCATTATCAGCCGCATCAAGATTCTGGCGAAACTCAACATCGCCGAGAAACGCCTGCCCCAGGACGGCCGCATCAAGTTCCAGGTGGGCGACCGGCAGATCGACGTCCGCGTCAGCGTCATTCCGATGCTCTTCGGCGAGGGCATCGTCATGCGTATCCTCGAAACCTCGACCGTCCTCTACACGTTGCCCGAACTGGGCATGGCCGAGGACACGTTCGCCGTGTTTCGCGACGTCATCGCCCGGCCGCACGGCATCCTGCTCGTGACCGGGCCGACCGGCAGCGGCAAGACCACCACCCTGTATGCGGCGCTCCAGGCCATGGTCAGCCCCGAGATCAAACTCATCACTATCGAGGACCCCGTCGAGTACCACCTGGAAGGCGTCAGCCAGATCCAGGTGTCGCAGAAGACGGGGCTGACGTTTGCGCGGGGCCTGCGGTCGGTGCTTCGCCACGACCCCGACTCGGTGATGATTGGCGAGATCCGCGACATTGAGACGGCCGAGGCGGCCATCCAGGCGGCGCTCACTGGACACCTGGTGTTATCCACCTTGCATACGAATGACGCCTGCTCGGCCGCCACGCGGCTGCTCGACATGGGCGTCGAGCCGTTTCTGGTGACGAGCACGCTGGCCGCCGCCATGGCCCAGCGCCTGGTGCGCACCGTCTGCGCCGACTGCAAGGAAGAGTACGAGCCGGACCGCGAGCAACTGCCGGCGGACTTCCTGCTCGATCCGGGCCAGCGGCTGTGGCGCGGCGCGGGGTGCCGCAAGTGTCGCGGCACGGGGTTCCGCGGCAGGACGGGTCTCTTTGAACTTTTGGTTGCCGACGACCCTATCCGCGAGAAAATCATGGAGCGGGCCTCCTCCGGAAGTATTATGAACGTGGCCGTCAAACAGGGACTGAGGCTCCTGCGGAAAGACGGCTGGATGAAGGTCCGGGCCGGCATCACGACGCCCGAAGAGGTGATGCGCAGCACGAAAGTCTGAGCGGTGCGCGGCGCCGGCGCCCGGCCCGGCAGCGCGACAGGCCTGGCGGCGGGCGGCGGACCGGGCGGTGAGGGCACGTGGCGACATACCAGTACATAGCCAAGACGGGGGGCGGCGAGGAGGTCGCGGGCCTCATCCAGGCCGAGAGCGAAGCCGCCGTCGTCCGCGCGCTCGACGAGAGGCGGCTCTTTCCGGTCCGGGTTACGCCGCAGGAACAGGTCGCCAAGGGCCGCACGTCGGGCCGCGTCCGGACGCGCGACGTGGGCCTGCTGTACGGTCAACTGTCGGACCTGCTGGGGGCCGACGTGCCCGTGATGAGGGCCCTTGAGATCCTCGCGCGGTCTACCGTGAACAAGCGCCTGACGGGGTACATCGCCCGGGTCCGCGAGGACGTGGCCGCCGGCAAGTCGCTGGCCGACGCCATGGCGGACTACCCGGACGTGTTCCGGCCGCTGCACGTGGCCATGGTCCGGGCGGGCGAACGGGCGGGGTTCCTCGAAGAGGTCCTCGCCAACCTGGCCGGCTTCCTCGAGCGGCAGGACGAACTGCGGAACAAGGTGCTCGGGGCGATGGCGTATCCGTTGCTGGTGGCGACGGTGGGCGTCATCGTGGGGGTGGGCCTGCTGGTGTTTCTGGTGCCGCAGTTCAAGATGCTCTTCGATGGCGTGGCCGTGCCGCTGCCAACGCGCCTGCTGTTTGCTGCCAGCGACGTGGCGGGCACCCTGTGGCCGTTGGTCGTGGTGGGGCTGGGGGGGTCGGTGATGGGAACGTGGGGGTTCTTCCGGAGCGAGCGCGGCCGGCGGCTGTGGGACGGGTGGCGGCTGCGGATACCGGTGTTGGGCCGCGTGACGCGGCTGGTGGCGATTACGCGGTTCTGCCGGGTGCTCGGCACGATGCTCGCCAACGGCGTGCCGCTGCTGGAGTCGCTGGCGATCTCGAAAGACGCTACGGGCTCCATCATCCTGGCCGACAGCATCGAGGAGGCGTCGGAGAACGTCCGGGCCGGCGAGACGCTGGCCGAGCCGCTGAGCAAGAGCGGTTTCTTCCCGGTCGAGATTCTCGAGATGATTGCCGTGGCCGAGGAATCGAACCGGATGGAGAAGACCTTGCTCCAGATTGCCGATACGGTGGAGCGCCGTACGAACCGGCAGGTCGACCTGGGGGTCCGCCTGATCGAGCCGCTCATCCTGGTGGCGCTGGCCTCGGGCATTGCGGTATTCGCCATCGCGCTGGTGTATCCGATCTTCAGTATGGCGGGGTCCATCCGGTAGCGCGGCGGGGCGGCGCGACGCAGCCGCGGCGCGGGACCATGGAAAAGAAACTCTGGGGAGCCGTCACAGACAAGAAGGAGTCGACTCATGAGCAATCGCTCGAAGGATCGGCGTGGGTTCACGCTGATCGAGATTCTGCTGGTCCTGGCCATCATCGGCATGTTGGCCGGCGTGGCCATCTTCGCGGTGGGCGGCATTCAGAAACGCGCCCGCATCGACGCCTCGAACGCCGTCCTGGCGACCGTCGCCAACGCGCTCGACACCTACAAACTCCACGTCGGTCACTACCCGACCGAGGAGGAGAACAACCTGATGGCCCTGCGCGTCATGCCCACCTTCGAGAACGAGAAGCAGGGCGAGAAATGGTCCGGACCGTACCTGAAGAAAGAGCCCCTTGACGCCTGGAACAACGTGCTCAACTACGAGCGGATCGTCGTGGCGAGCGACGAGCCCGGCGCGCGGGAGTTCCGCCTCTGGTCCAACGGCCCCGACGGCGTGAGCGAAACCGAAGATGACATCAAATACATGCCCGAAGAAGACACCATGGCGCCCTAGCGGGGCCGCGCGGCGACATCGGAAGATCGTGGCGGCGGAGCCCCCGCCATCCGGCAGGGGCTTCACGCTTCTTGAAATCCTCCTGGCCCTGAGCATCCTGGTCCTGCTGGCGGGCGTCGTCATCATGAACGTCCCCGCGATGCAGCGCGGGCACGTGCTCGAGGAGGGGGCCCTGCGCATCGAGACGGCGCTTCGCATGGCCCGGGCCGAGGCCGCCAACAAAGGCCGGCGCCTACGGCTCGCCTTCGACGACGAGGCCGGACGCTTCCAGCTTCTCTGGGAGCCCGAGCCGCTCACCGAGCCCGGCGAGTTCGTCGAGTACGCCAACTGCCCGTGGAAGAGTTTTCTGGAGTTCGAGGGCATTGCCGTCGAACGCTGCGAGTTCGTGGGCTCCAGCGCCTACCGGAACTTCGAGGACGCCACCGCCGCCGGCGCCGGGGCCGGGGCCGACTCCGGCCGGGCCGTCATCACCTTCGAGCCGAACGGGTCGAGCGACTCGGTCGTCGTCGACCTGGCCGCGACCGACGCCGCCGAGACACGCCGCGCACGCATCGAACTCGACGGCCTGACCGGCGCCGTCAGCCGGCGCGTCCTGACGCTGGAAGAGATTCAGGAACTGGAGGGGGAGTAGACGTGGTTTCACAACCCCAAGTGCCGGGCGGCCGCCGGGCCGTTGCCCTGCTGGAGGTCGTCCTGGCGCTGGCCATCTTCTTCGGCGTAGCGGCCGCCGTTCTGGGCGGGCTGAGCGCCTGCATCCGGTCGGCCGAGCGCGTGCGGCGGGAGGCCCAGGCCGCCGACCTGGCGGTAACGCTTCTGTCGGAGATGCAACTGGGCGTCGTCGAGGTCGAAGACTCCGGCCCCATGGCCTACGAGGACGAGGCCCTGGCCGACTGGACCTGGGAGGTCGTCGTCGCGCCGGTCGTCAGCAACGTGACGGACCTGGAACTGACGCGCGTCGAGATCACCATCCGCCACACGCCGGGAGGGTATACGCACCGGCTTTACTATCTTCTGGCCAAGGGCAGCGAGACGGCGCAGGTTGCGCGGGGGAGTCGGCCATGACGCATCGGCGACTCAAGCGCGCGTTCACGTTGTTCGAGGTGTTGCTGGCGTTGTCGCTGGCGCTCATGTTGCTGGTGGCCATGCTGACGTTCTACCGGCAGGCCGTCGACGTCCGCGCGGCCGTGCTGAAGGAGGTTGAACTCGTCGCCGCCGAGCGGGCCGTCATGGACATGGTGACCGAGGAACTGCGCGGCGCGTTCGTCTTCCAGTTCCTGGGCCAGGGTATGGACGGGTCGGCGACCGAGGTGCGGTTCGCCAGCGTGACGCTGCCGGGCGGCGGCGTGTGGCTGGTCCAGGGCGTGACCGAGACCGAAGGCCTGCCGCCCGAGCGGGACCTCCAGATCGTCGGGTACCGGCTGCGGTACTCCGAGGACGAGACGGGCGAGCCGGTGGTCGACGGACTCGAACGGACTTGCCAGAAGAGCCTGACGCCCCGCGAGGCCGAAGAGGGAGACCAGATTCAGGCGTCGCTGCTGACGCCGCTCATCCGGTTCATCCGGTTCGGGTTCTGGGACGGCAGCGCGTGGGTCGAGGGGTGGAGCGGCGGCGACCTGCCGCAGGCCGTCGAGGTCGTCCTGGGCACCGAGCCGCTGCCGGAGGGTGTCGAGCCGCTCGAGTATCCGTATTCGACGTTCCGGCGCGTGGTCTACGTTCCGGCGGCCGCGCAGGCAGCGCGCGGCACGGTGGTTCGCGGGCTCAGTGAATCGGGTGAACGCACTGCTGTCCGGTTGTTTGACTGCCGTCGTCGCGTAACTAACGTTTCTTCCATGGGTTGCGTCACAAGATGAGCGGAATCGATTTCAATTCCCCAGTAAGCTCCGGCCACTCTTTGCAAGGAGTGGCTGATGAATATCG
>DATKZB010000283.1:0-7789 GCA_035528235.1 Phycisphaerae bacterium | reverse complement strand
CCGTACCCACCGCGCCCACCCGCAGTTGGACCTCGAGCGCGGCGGGTGCGGGGACCCGCCGCGCAAACACGCCGTGCCAAGCCACGCTAACGGTCATCGAACAACGTCGGGCCGGCGCTCGGCCGGCGACCCCGGCGCGGGCCGCCCCGCCCTGGGCGGGTCGGGGCCGCCGGGCCTTTACGGTCGCGGGCCGTCTCGTCGGTCGCGGTCACTTCGCTGAGCACTTCGCCGTGGGCCAGGTGCGTCCGCAACAGGTCGCCTTGCTGCGCGTCGGTCGCGCGGGTCAGCGAGGTCCCCGTCCGCTCGAGGACCGTGCGGCTGTAACCGCGCGCCAGCACCCGGTCCGGGGCCAGGTCGACCAGCCGGCCGGCGAGGCGGTCGACGCGGGCCTGCCAGCGGTGCGCCAGAAGCGTCCGCTGGGCCGTGGTGAGGCGGAAGGCGAGCATCGCCAGCGCCGCGGCGGCCCGTTGCCGGGCGACGCGCGGGGCGAACTCGGCCAGCCGGCCGGCCGCCCGCTCGAGCCGCAGCCGCTGCCCGCCGACCCGCTCGCGCGCGGCCGCGACGAGCCGCCCGGCCGCCTCGTCGACGGCCTGGACGCGGCCGAGCACGAGTTCCTGCGGATACCGGAAGTACCGGCTACCCGCCGCCATCGCCACGGCGTGCCGCAGCAGCTCCAGCCGGTGCCGGAGGGCCCGCGTCAGCCGGCCCGCGGTGGCGGCCAGGCCCGCCAAGACCTCGCGGGCGTCGGGCGCGACCATCTCGGCCGCGGCCGAGGGCGTGGGGGCACGCACGTCGGCCACGAAATCGGCAATCGAAAAATCGGTCTCGTGGCCGACGGCGCTGACGACCGGCACGCCGGACGCATGGATGGCCCGGGCGACGATCTCCTCGTTGAACGGCCAGAGGTCCTCGAGGCTGCCACCGCCGCGGCCGACGATGAGGACATCGATGCCGCCCAGGCGGTTGAGGTTGCGGATGCCGCGGACGATGTCGGCCGCCGCGCCCTCGCCCTGGACCAGGCTGGGCGCCAGGACGATCTCCATGGCTGGCCACCGCCGCGCCAGCACCTGGATGACGTCGCGGACGGCGGCGCCCGTGGGGCTGGTCACGACGCCGACGCGCCGCGGAAATCGCGGCAGCGGCCGCTTGCGGGCGGGGTCGAACAGGCCCTCCCGCTCGAGCTTCTCCTTGAGTTGGCGGAAGGCGATCTCGAGCCGCCCCACGCCGCGGGCCTTGACGCTCGAGACGTAGAGTTGATAGTTGCCGGCGGCCTCGAAGACGCCCACGTGTCCGCGCGCCTCCACCTCCAGGCCGTCGGTCATCTCGCGCGGCAGGCGTCCGGCGTCGGATTTCCAGACGACGCACCGCAGGCTCGCCCGGTCGTCCTTGAGGGTAAAGAAGACGTGGCCGCTCGAGTGCCGCTTGAAGTTCGAGACCTCGCCGACGACCCAGGTCTTGGGGAACTCGGCCTGGAGCGTGTCGCGGATGCGGGCGGTCAGTTGCCAGACCGTCTCGGGCCCCTCGTCGTCGGGCACGGGTACGCGGCTCGGGTCAAAGAGGACGCTCATGGCAGGATGTGATACCGCATGGCGGGCGGCGAATCAATCGGGAAGGACGGCTCGGGTCGCGGGGCGGTTTCGGCGCCAACGCCCTTACGGTCGCGCGTCGGCGCGGCGGCGGCGAAGCAGCAGCGCCAGGCCGAACCCCAGCAGGGCCAGCGTGGCGGGTTCGGGCACGAGGACGGCCGACTCGGCCAGCCAACCCACCGTGGCACGGGTCAGGTCGGTCGCGTACGCGTAGTCGATGTAGCCGGCCGTGTCGACGTTGTCGGCCGCCCCGTGGTAATGCGGGTTGGCCCAGAGGTTGTACTCGATGAGCAGGCAGGCCTGGAACCCGGCGGCCTCGAAGGGGGCGTGGTCGCTGGCGTCGAAGGCGCCCTCGATGACCGGCACGATGCCGCCGCCGTAGGCCGTGACGGCGTCGGCCAGGTCCTGCTTGATGGGGAGCGAGGCATTGTGGCCGTAGAGGCGGACCTTGTCGTGGTCGGCCGGGGGGTTATAGGCGATCATATCGAGCGAGATCATGCCGAGGATGTTGTCGGCGGCGTGGGCGGCCACCCAGGCCGTGCTGCCTACCAGGCCCTGTTCCTCGCGGTCGAAGGCGACGTACATCATGGTGGCCTCGAACTCGTACGCCGCCAGGACCCGCGCGGCCTCCATGATGGCGGCCACGCCGCTGGCGTTGTCGTCGGCCCCGGGGTTGTTGAACGAATCGTAGTGGGCGCCGACGACGTAGACGTCGCCGGGCCGGACGCTACCGGTCTGGACGGCCACCACGTTGTAGTATGTGCCGCCCGAGTACGTGAAGGCGTCGAGGCTGGTCGCCAGACCGAGACCCGCGAAGTGACCGGCGATGTTCGTCCGGGCCAGGTCGTGCTCGGGCCCGTAACCGCGGTCGTCGCCCGCGTGGGTGTACAGGCTGTCGTCGAGGTAGCCGCTGTACGTGGCCAAGCCGACCTGGGCCACGATGTCGCCGATGGCGTCGGCGGAGGCGCGCGGAGCAACCGCCAGAAGCAGGCCAAGAACCGCCAGGATGATTGCCGACCGGCGTCGCATAGGCGTCTCCCGAAACGGGTGTCAGCGCGCGGGCACCCGGTGCATCAACAAAACGGGGCCGGTCCGCACCATGCGGACAAGCCCCGGGTGCACCCGTCGCCTGTTTGTATCCGAGGAGAGTATACCTCACATTACGGCCGGAATCAAATCGCCCGAGATAGCGGCGCATGTGCCATGGCTTGCGGCCGGACCCGCGCGGCGTTTAGCCGTCGCCGGGACGGCGACGGAAACGGCCGCCAGGCGTCCATCGGCACGGCCCGCGGGCGTGCCGCCCGCGGCTAAACGTGGCGGCACCCACCTCACCCCTGCCGCAGGAGGTCGAGCATGCGGCGGTCTAACTTGTGGCCGCGGAAATCCTCGTACTGGACGTCTCCGCGCTGGGAATCGATCGGCCCGAAACTGCCGCGAAGGTTCCACACCGCCCAGCCCCAGCCGGCCTCTTTCCAGAGGGCCAGGATGTCTTTCATCCACGCCAGGACGACGGCGTGGGGGGTCTTATTGTAAGCGCCCCATTCGCCCACGTGGACGCCCACGCCCTTGGCCTCGAGCGCTTTCCACGGTTCGATGTACCGCTTGCGGAGCCACGCGGCGTCCTGGACCTCGTTGCCCACCTTCAGCGGCCAGGTGGGTTCGGCCCAGTTGCCGCCCGCCCACGACGCCTTGTAGTGCGTCAGCTGAAACGGCTGGTACCCGCGGGTCGACTGGGCGATTCCGAGGTCGGCCAGTTCCATGACGGGGTCGTTGCCCCAGGAGTTGCCGTCGGAGATGACGAGGCGGTCGGCGTCGACGCCCCGGATGGCGGCCACCACGCGGCGGGCCACCTTGGCGTACTCGGCCGAGGGAACGTTGGCGGGCTCGTTCACCAGGTCGATACTGACGGCCGTCGACGGCATGCCCTGGTACCGCTTGGCGAAGTGGGCCCACTGGGCGTCAAACTGTTTCTGGGCCTCCTCGTCTTTCCAGAGGTTCAGTTTCTCGGGCGGCTTGGCCACGGTGTACCCCGGCGCGCGGTGCAGGTTCAGGCACACGTGGACGCCGTGCTTGGCGCCGAAGGCCACCGCCTCGTCGATCTCCTTGAGGACCTTCTCGTCGTAGCGGTACGGGTCATCCTTGTCGGTCCAGCAGCGGTAGTCCATGGGCAGACGGACGAAGTCGAAACCCCATTCCTTCATCCACACGAAGTCGGTCTCGACGAAGGGTTTGTTGGAGTGGACCATGAACTTTTCGAGCAGGTTGAACCCGCGCCACTTGGGCATTTTTCTGGCGAGCGCGCGGCCCGAGGCGGGCCGAGGCGCGGCCCCGGTAGCCAGAGCGGCCCGGGCGTCCTGCGATGCCCCCGCCCCCAGTGCTGCGCCGCCGGCCGCGGCCGCCGTCTTCAGAAACTCGCGTCGATTCATGGCCATCCTCCTGTCTATGGAAATTTGACATTACGTGTTTGCGCGGCGGGTCCCCGTACCCGCCGCGCCGACCCGCAGTCGGACCCCGAGCGCGGCGGGTGCGGGGACCCGCCGCGCGAGACCGAGATCTTGAGGCCCCGGTCCAGGGCCACGCGGGCGGCGGCCTGCGTAATGTCGAGTTGGCCCGAGAACGTCAGACGCGGGGCCCCATCGAGCAGCGCGTCGGTCCACGGCGGCCAGGACCACTTGATGCACGCGTCGGCCCAGGCGATGTCCTTCGCGAACGTTTCGGCCGTATCGTGCGAGCGTTTGCGGACGCGGGCCAGCCGGCCCAGCCGCGCGAAGACCGGCCGCAGGTCCCGCGACGCAAAGAACCCCGCGGGCAGGTTCACCAACAGGTGCGGTTTGTCGGGCATGGTCGGCCTTTCGCGGCCCGGGCGCGCTCCACGAAGCACGCCTGGCGGCGCGCCGGGCACCAGAGAGGATACACCTGGCGGGCCCGCGCGGCAAGACTTGCCTGGGCCGCACTGGCCGGGGCGGGGTCTACTCGGGTGGCTGGTCGGACGGCTCGGCCTCGGCAGGTTCGTCCTTGGGGGGCTGGCCGGAGGATGCCAGGTCGACCGGAACGACGATGCGCCGGATGGCCGTGGCCCGGCCGGTCTGGGTGTCGGCCATCACCAGGGCCCCGCAGACCCGCAGGTCGCCTCCGGCCACGTCGAAGTGGGTGGGCATGCCCGTGATGAGGGCCGACAGGACCTTCTCCTTGCGGCGGCCGAGGATGCCCTCGTGCGGGCCCGTCATGCCCAGGTCGGTGATGTAGGCCGTGCCGCCGGGCAGGACACGCTCGTCGGCCGTCTGGACGTGGGTGTGCGTGCCGAAGACGGCGGTCGCGCGGCCATCGAGATACCATCCCATGGCAATGCGGTCGCTGGTGGCCTCAGCGTGGACCTCGACGAAGACGAGTTTGGCCCTCTCGCCGATGTCGGCCAGGGCGGCGTCGATGGCGTGAAACGGGCACTCGGCCGGTTTCATGAACGTGCGGCCCAGCACGATGACCACGGCAAACGGAAAGCCCGACTGGCTCTCCAGGACGGTCCACCCGCGTCCGGCGGCCTCGGCCGGCAGGTTGGCCGGGCGGAGCAGGCGGTCGGACTCGACCAGCAGCGGCGCGATTTCCTTCTTGCGGTAAACGTGGTCGCCCAGGGTGACGACGTCGACACCCAGGCCGCGGAGCTCCGCGAAGATGGGCGGCGTCAGGCCCGACCCCCCCGCCGCGTTCTCGGCGTTGACGATGATGACGTCGATGGCGTGGGCCTTCAGGAGCCCGGGCAGGGCGGCGCCGAGCGCGCGGCGGCCGGGCCGGCCGACCACGTCGCCGACGAACAGGGCGCGAAATTCCATGGCACTCCTCACCCTTCAGCACTCGTCGCCGCAAGAGACGGCCGGGCACCGGTCGGCTACCGGGCGTACTCGACGATGCGGCGCTCGCGAATGAGCGTGACCCGGACCTCGCCGGGGTACGTCAGTTCGTCCTCGACGGCCTTGGCGATGTCGCGGCAAACCTTCATGGCCAGGGAGTCGTCGACCTTGTCGGCATTGACGATGACGCGGACCTCGCGTCCGGCCTGGATGGCGTAGGCGGTTTCGACGCCCTCGAAGCGGGTGGCGATGGCCTCGAGTTTTTCGAGCCGCTGGACGTACTTTTCGAGGGTCTCGCGGCGGGCGCCGGGCCGGCTGGCGCTGACGGCGTCGGCCGCCGCCACGATGACCGTATAGAGCATGCTGGGCATGTTCGGTTCGTGGTGTCCGCCGATGGCGTGAACGACCTCGGGCTTCTCGCCGTACCGGCGGGCCAGGTCGGCGCCGATCTCCGGGTGGCCGCCCTGGACCTCGTGGTCGACGGCCTTGCCGATGTCGTGCAGCAGCCCCGCGCGGCGTGCCAACTGCCCGTCGAGGCCGATCTCGTCGGCCAGCATGCCGGCCAGGGCCGAGACCTCGATCGAGTGCTGAAGCACGCTCTGGCCGTACGAGGTCCGGAACTTCAGTCGCCCCAATAACTGAATCTCCTTGGCGTGCAGGCCGCGGACACCCGTGTCGAGGGCCACCTGCTTGCCGGTCTCGTTCATTTCCTTCTCGACCTCTTTGCGGCACTCGGAGACGACCTGCTCGATGCGCGGGGGCTGGATGCGGCCGTCGGCGATAAGCGTCTGGAGCGACCGCCGGGCGACCTCGCGGCGGACGGGGTCGAACGACGAGAGGACCACGACGCCGGGCGTGTCGTCGACGATGACGTCGACGCCGGTCACGCGTTCGAAGGCGCGGATGTTGCGGCCCTCGCGTCCGATGATGCGGCCCTTCATCTCGTCGTTGGGAATGTCGGCCGTGGCGACGGTGGCCTCGGACGTGTAATCGGAGGCCAGGCGCTGGACGGTCGTGGCCAGGATCTCGCGGGCCCGCTGGTCGGCTTCTTCCTGGGCCCGCTCAGAGGCCCGCTGGATGAGGGCGGCGGCGTCGTGCTGGACCTCGGCCTCCATGCGTTCCAGGAGGACCGCCCGGGCCTCGCTGGCCCCGAGACCGCTGATTTTGAACAACTGCTGTTTCTCCTCGGCGACCATCTGTTCGAGTTCGGCCGACTGTTTTTTGAGGTTGTCCTCGATCTCCGAGACGCGTCGTTCGCCGGCCTCGACGGTCTTTTCCTTGCGGTTGAGGGTGTCCATCTTCGAGTCGATGGTATCCTCGCGTTTGACGACGAGGCGTTCGCGTTCGCGGAGTTCGTCGCGGGTCTGGGCGGTTTCCTTCTCGAACACCTCGCGGGCCTGGATGGCCTCTCCCTTGGCCTCGACCCTGGCCTCCTTGACGATGGCCTCGGCCTCCTTGCGGGCCTGGGCCAGCACCTGCTCGGCCTCGCCCTGCGAAGCGTGCGAACGCTTCGACAAGACGACGGCGGCAACCGCAACGCCGACCACAGAGACGACCAAGACGGCGATGGCACCGATGGTTTCCGGCTCCAGCGCCAACACGGGGGTTAGTAACGTCATGGTGTGACTCGCTTTCCAGGGAAACGCAGGGCCGCGCGCACAACGGCGGCGCACGCACGCTCTGCGGGGGACTGAAGGCGTCCGGGGGGGCAACCTAGAGGCCGCTCCGACGGCAAAGGACTACCGGGAAACACACCAGGCATCGAGTGGCAGATTCAGGCCGCGAGGGTCTCTCCCACAATCGGTTCCGACCGACCACACCTCGCCCACGCGTCCTGCACGAACAAACCTGCCTTTCCGCCGTACCTCGGCGTCTTGACCTGCCCCGTGCGGCGGGCAGATCCTGGGGTCCCGGTCCAATCCTCTAGACGACAAAACGGGCCGGATTCAGCGTGGCCGCCCCACCAGGGCGGCGGCCGAGTCCGTTGGCCTTAGGCTCAACCACTCACGGAGCGCTGCTTCGCCCCGCATCCCAACTCATGGGTCCTTAGTTTCTCCTATTGCACCGTGCGACCGGTCGCGGCCGCTACCTCAGTATCGGCCAGAAATCTATTCGCTAACACTATCATTGTTGAACCCGGGCCAACTGTCAAGAGGGAAATGGGCCAGGCCCCCGGATTTGCGTCCAAACCGCCATTTTGGCAGCCAATCGGCACCCGTTTGGGGGGTGGATGTAAACCGCAGCACACGCTACCGCAGTTTAGCATTGCGTGTTTGCGCGGCGGGTCCCCGCACCCGCCGCGCTTGAGGTTCGACGGCGGGCGCGGTGGGTACGGGGACCCACCGCGCCCAAGCGGTG
>DATKZB010000282.1:0-13388 GCA_035528235.1 Phycisphaerae bacterium | reverse complement strand
GGTGCGGCCGCGACGGCAGCCCGACCAAGGTCAAACGCATCCAGTCGGTCATCCTCACGGGCAGCGGGTTCAAGAAGATCGAGCCGGCCGAAGCGGCCATCGCCGGCATGGTTCACGAACTTATCGCCGACCACACCATCGGCTGAGACGGGAACACGTCACAGGAGACGTTCAGCAGTATGATCGAACCTAACCGACAGGGCGACGTGTGGGTCGTGGCCGAGCAGAACGACGGCCGCCTCCACGACGTCGGCCTGGAACTCCTCTCGAAGGGCCGCGAACTGGCCGATGCCCTCGGCGTCCGCCTGACGGCCGTCCTGCTGGGCGCCGGCGTGGGCGACAGTGCCGAGCGGCTCATCCACTGCGGGGCCGACCGGGTGCTGGTGGGCGAGCACGCGCGGCTGTCGCATTACCAGACGAATCCGTACGCGAAGGTCATCTCGCGGCTGATTGAGGAGCACCGTCCGCAGATCGTCATTTTCGGCGCCACGCCCCTGGGCCGCGACCTGGCGCCGCGCGTTGCCAGCACCGTCCGGGCGGGCCTGACGGCCGACTGCACCGACTTGGGCGTCGGCGACCACACCGAGCCCGGCACGAAGCAGAAGTACGATCGGCTGCTGTACCAGATTCGCCCGGCGTTCGGCGGCAACATCATCGCCACGATCGTCAACCCGGAGCGCTGGCCGCAGATGGCCACCGTCCGCGAGGGCGTCATGCGGATGCCCGATGCCGACGCGTCGCGCCGGGGCGAGGTGGTCCGGTTCACGCCCCAGCTGGCCGACGGCGATTTCCCCCTCCGGATTCTCGAACACCAGCGGGCCGAGCGGAAGGTGAACCTGAAGGCCGCCCGCATCATCGTGGCCGGCGGCGCGGGCGTCGGCGGCAAGGAGAACTTCCGACTCGTCTGGGACCTGGCCAACGCGCTGGGCGCCGCCGTCGGCGCCAGCCGCGCCGCCGTCGACAGAGGATGGATCGACAAGGACCACCAGGTGGGCCAGACCGGCACGACCGTGCGGCCCGCGCTGTACATCGCCGTGGGCATCAGTGGGGCGGTTCAGCACCGGGCCGGCATGGGCGAGGCCAAGAAGATCGTGGCCGTCAACGCCGACCCCCAGGCCCCTATCTTCCAGGTGGCCCACTACGGTATCGTGGGCGACTTGAACCGGGTCATCCCGATGATGATCGACGCCGTCAAGAAGCGAGTGTAAGACGTGGCCAATTTCTACACCGACAACGCCGACATCCGGTTCCACCTGGACCACATGGACCTCGATCGCCTGGTCCGGCTGCGGGAACGGGACTTCGCGGAGGCCGGCGAATTCGACTACGCGCCGACCGACGTGGCCGACGCCCTCGACAACTATCGCCGCACGCTCGACTTGGTGGGCGAGATCGCCGGCGAGACCATCGCGCCGCTGTCGCCCGACATCGACACCGACGGGTCGCACCTGGCGGCGGACGAGGGGTGCGTCCGCTACGCGCCGGGCATCGAGAAGGCCCTCAAGGTCCTCGCTCAGGCCGATCTGATGGGGGCCACGCTTCCGCGGCGTTTCGGCGGCCTCAACCTGCCGGGCATCGTGTATGCGATGGCCACCGAGATCGTGAGCCGGGCCGACGCCAGCCTCATGAACATCTTCGGCCTTCAGGGCATTGCCGAGACGATCCATATGTTCGCCTCCGAGGACCAGAAGCAGGCGTACCTGCCCCGGTTCGCCTCGGGCGAGGTCACCGGCGCCATGGTCCTGACCGAGCCCGACGCCGGCAGCGACCTGCAGAACGTCCAGTTGCGGGCGTACCAGGACGAGGACGGCGAGTGGCGCCTCACGGGCGTCAAGCGGTTCATCACGAACGGTTGCGGCGAGGTGCTGCTGGTGCTGGCCCGTAGCGAGACCGAGGAGACGGGCGGCATGGGCCTGAGTCTCTTCCTGGTCGAGCGCGGCGACCGCATCGTCATCCGCCGCACCGAGAACAAGTTGGGCATCCACGGGTCGCCGACGTGCGAGATGCAGTTCAACGACGCCCCGGCCGAACTGGTGGGCGAGCGGCGTCGCGGCTTGGTGACGTACGTCATGGCGCTGATGAACGGGGCCCGGATCGGCATTGCGGCCCAGAGCCTGGGCATTGCCGAGGCGGCGTTCCGCGCGGCCCGCAACTACGCGGCGGCGCGCATCCAGTTCGGGCGGCCCATCGATCGGTTCCCCGCCGTGGCCGACCTGCTGGCCGAGATGAAACTCGCCGTCGAGTCCGGCCGGGCGATCCTCTACGAGGCGACCCTGGCGGCCGACTACGAGTACGTCCTCGACGAGGCCAAGGGGCGCGAGACCGACCCCGAGCGGCGTAACGCCCTCAACAAGGAACAGAAGAAGTACAAACGCCTGGCCTCTCTCATGACCCCCGTCGCCAAGTACTGGCTCAGCGAAATGTGTAATCGCGTAACCTACGAGGCCATCAGCGTTCTGGGCGGCTCCGGCTACATGAAGGACTACCCGCTCGAGCAGTTGTACCGCGACGCCCGCATCACGAGCATCTACGAGGGCACGAGCCAGCTCCAGGTGATGGCGGCGGTGCGCGGCGTGACGAGCGGCACGGCCGAGAAGCGGTTCGTCGAGCTCGAGGCCCTCGAGCCGCCGCGCGGCTTCAAAGGGCTGGCCGGGGGCCTGAAGCGCGTCCGGGCGAAACTCGCCGCCGCCGTCGACGCCCTCAAGACCCGACACTCGGCCGACTATCTCGACCTCATGGCCCGCCCCCTGGTCGACGTGGCGATCGACGTCTACCTGGGGTACCTGTGGATGGAGATGGCGCGGCACTCGCGTGCCAAGTCGGTGGCGGCGAAACGGTTTATCCGGCGGGCGGTGCCACGGTGCGAGCACACGCTCCGACTGATTACGAGCGGCGACCGATCGACGATCGACGCCTTTGACGTTCTTGTCGGCCCGACGTTCGACGAGTCGTGAGGCGCTGACCGCCGGGGGGCGCAGCGACCTGTCCGGGACGCAGGGGGGTGGAGGACGGCCAATGGCACGGTGGCAACGCGATCCGAAGGCCAGGAGGAACGTCGCTTACGTGTTGGCGGCCGCCGAAGCGGTGGCGTTGACCGCCAATTTTTACTCGGTCTTCTCGGCCTACCTGCTTCAACTCGATTTGCGGCTCAGCGGCCGCGGCGAGTTGCTGATGTCCCTGGCGGCGGTCTACTATACGGCGCTGGCCGCCACGGCCGTCTGCTTGGGCGTGAGCGTGTTCGTGGGTGTCATGTATGCCAGGGCCCGGTCGTGGGCCCGGAAGACGTTCATCGCGGCCAACGTGGTCTTGGTGGGGCTGGGCGTGGTATGGTTCGTCAAGAACCGACTCGGAGGCGGCAGTCCCGACACGGCCGCGACGCTGGCGGGATTGCTTCTGCCTATCATCACGTTGTTCCCGCTGCTGTGGCCGCTTATCGTCTTCCGGCCCGACCGGACTGTTGGGGCGGAGGTCTAGGGGCCCGGCCGGGGAATCCTCAGAGTTTCTTGATGACATGCGGCCGCCGGGGCCGGTAGAATGCCAACCACCGGCGTTTCGGCACGGGGCCGCGGCGGAGTTGAAACGCAAGGCATGACCCACTCACGGGCTACCGGCGTTCGGCATGGCAGGGCACCCAGGTGGCTGGCGCTTGGCACGATGGGACTGGCGCTGGCGGCCCTTCTGGTGGGCGCCCTGGCGGCCGGCGAGGCCCAGCCGTCGGGCGAGCGGATCGTCCGGGTTGTCCTGCGGGGCAACGTCCGGGCCACCGCCCACCGGATCCTCGGTCAGATGCGGTTGCGCGAGGGCAGCGTCTACAGCCCGTCGGCCGTCGACGAGGACCTCAAGCGCATCTACGACCTGGGTGAGTTCGACAACGTCGTCCTGCGGCCCGAGCGGGAGGCCGACGGCCTCGTCCTGGTCGTCGAGGTGACCGAGCGGCCGGCGCTGGAACGCCTCGAATTCGAGGGCAACCGGCACCTCAACGACAAGGCCCTGCGCGAAACCGTCGGTGTGACCGCCGGCAACCTGCTCGACCGCCACAAGGTCTTCAGCGGCGCCCGTGCCATCGAACGCAAGTACCGCGAGAAGGGCTATTACTTCATCTCCGTCTCCCTCGACGAGGACCTGCTGGCCAAGAGCCGGGTGGCCCGATACACCGTGGCCGAGGGGCCCCGCGTCCGCGTCCGCCAGATCGTTTTCGTCGGCAATGTCTCCATCGGGTCCGGCGAACTCCAGAAGCGGATGGAGACCCGCAAGTGGTTCCCGATTCTGGTTCCCGGCACGTACGACGAGGAGCAACTCGGGCGCGACGTCGTCGCCGTCCGCAACCACTACGTCGAGCAGGGGTTCCTGGACGTGCGCGTGGGGCGGGAACTGGACTTCAGCCCCGACCGGACGAAGCTGACCATTCGCGTCATCGTCGAGGAAGGCCCGCGGTACCAGGCCCGGTCGGTGGCGCTGGAGGGCGTCGAGCGGTTCAGCCGCCCCCTGCTCCAGAAACAGATGAAACTGGCGCCGGGCAAACCCTACACGGCCGACACGGTCCGGACCGACGTGGAACTGATCCGGAGCACCTACGGCGAAATCGGGTACATCGATACGTTCGTCCGGCCCGTCATCGACTTCACGGACGAGCCCGGCCAGGTGGACGTGACCTTCAAGGTCGAAGAGGGCACGGCCGTCCGCATCGGCGAGATTCGCGTCGAGGGCAACCGCCTGACCCAGGACAAGGTCATCCGGAGGGAACTCCGGTTCTTCCCCGAGGAGCCCGTCAACACGAAACTCATCGACCGGGCACGCCGGCGCCTCGAGGGCACCGGCCTCTACCGGCCCGGCTCGGTCCAGGTGACCACGATTCCGACGGCCGACCCGGCCGTGGCCGACGTCCTCGTGCGGGTTGACGAGGCCGAGACCGCCAGCCTCATCCTCGGGGCCGGCATCTCGAGCAACAGCGGCGTGCTGGGCAACATCTCGCTCGTCCAGCGGAACTTCGACCTGAAAGACTGGCCGGAGTCGAACGAGGAGTTCTGGCGCGGCGAGTCGTTCCGCGGCGCGGGCCAGACCTTCCAGATCGTGCTGGAACCCGGCACCGAACTCCAACGCTACCGCGTCGACTTCCGCGACCCGCACGTCTTCGACTCCGAGTTCAGTTTCTCGTCGAGCCTGTTCTACTTCGACCGCGTGCGCGACTCGTACGACGAGCGACGCGTGGGCGGCCACTTCGGCGTCGGACGGGAACTCCGCGAGGACCTGAGCGCGTTCATGAACCTTCGCCTCGAGAGCATCAATATCCGCAACGTCGAGGCCGGCGTCCCCCAGGACGTCCTCGACGTGGAGGGCTCGTCGGCCCTCACCAGCCTGGAGGTCGGCCTCGTGAAGGACACGACCGACAGTTACCTGTTCCCGACCGAGGGGTACCGCGTGAGCGGGTCGGTTGAGCAGGCCGGGGCGCTGGGCGGCAGTTACACGTTCACCAAGTTCGTGGTCGATGCGCGCCGGTACTGGACGGTGACCCGCGACGTGCTCGACCGCAAGAGCGTCCTGGCGGTGCGTGGCCGGATGGGTTTCATTGGAGGCGACGTCCCCATCTTCGAGCGGTTCTTTGCGGGCGGCCACGGCAGCATTCGCGGTTTCGAGTTCCGCGGCGTCGGGCCGAAGGTGGGCGACACCTACCTGGGCGGCGATTTCCTCGCCCTGGCCTCCGCCGAGTATTCCTTCCCCATCTTCGAGAAGATCCTGACGGGCGTACTCTTCCTCGATACCGGCACGGTCGAGGAAACGATCACGCTCACGACGTGGCGCGCGGCCGTCGGGTTCGGCGTCCGCTTCACGGTGCCGTTCTTCGGGCCGGTGCCGTTCGCCCTCGACTTTGGGTTCCCCATCGCCAAGGACAGCGACGACGAGGACGAGTTCTTCTCGTTCTCGATCGGCACGTCTTTCTAAGCGGACCGACAGGCGGTTTTCTGTGGCGTGACCGCCCCCGTTTTCCGATAATCTCTAGAGTCCCGGGAAGGGCCTGTGTCTCTGACAAAGGAGCGATCCATGCGTAGGCTAGGGTTACTGGCGGCTTGGGCGGCGGTGGGGCTCATCGTGTCGAGTTCGGCTGTGGCCGCGATGAAGGTCGGCGTGGTCGACGTCGTGGCCGTCACGAACGGATACGACCGCACCAAGGATGCCAGCGCCGACCTCCAGGTCGAACAGGCCAACCTCAAGGCCGCCTCGGAGCCCAAGGTCAAGGCGCTCGAAGACCTGCGGTTGAAGCGCGACGGCTTCAACAAGGGCACCAAGGAATGGGAGCAACTCGACGATCAGGTCCTGAAGACCGAGGTCGAAGTCCGCAACTGGCTGGGCCTCGAACAGGTCAAGATCGAACGCCGCCATCGCGACGTCCTCCTCGACATGTATCGCGAGATCACCAAGACCGTCGATCGCCTCGCCAAGCAGAAAGGGCTCGACATGGTCTTCACGAAGGCCTTCCTCGAACCCGACCAGATCGACGTCGACCAGTCCAAGGGCCTCGACGACCTCAAGAATCGCATTATGGGTCAGCGCGTGCTCTTCCCGGCCGACGTGGCGGACCTGACGGACGACGTCCTCAAGATCCTCAACGCCGATTACAAGGGCAAGAAGAAGCCGGCCGGCGACAAGCCCAAGGGCTGACGCGGCGGCAGCAGAACGCGTGTTCATCCCGGCCCGGCGGCCGATACCTTCTGCCGTCGGGCCGGTTGACTTTCTCGGCAGACGCTCGCCCCGAAGGAGGCCTGTGCTTGTGCGTTGCCTGAGAACAGCCTGGCTGGCGTCTCTGGTCCTGGTCGCCGCCGTCTCGGTTGCGCCGGCCGACCAGGCGCCGTGGCTCGATGACGCCTGGACCGTCCGCCGCGTCGTCGACGTCACCGCCGAGAAGTCCGGCCAGGGGGGCGACGACGTGGCCGTCTGCGCCTTCTACACCGGCGGTTTCGCCAGGCCCGACGCCGGCGACGTTCGCGTGGCCACGGGCGCCCGCAAGGTCATCAAGCACCGCGTCCTTCAGGTCGGCCCGGGCGACCGGATCCGCGTCGCCTTCGAGGTCGTGCCGACCATCAGCCGGTATTACATCTACTACGGCAACCCCAAGGCGCCCGCCCCGCCGCCGTGGGACATCCAGCGAGGCGTCCTGCTGGAGGCGCGTCGGTGGTCGGGCGGAGACGCTATCAACAAACTCGCGCAGATCCAGGCCGCCTGGGCCAAGGCCGAGCCCCTCGGCACCGACTTCGTCAGCCACATCTCGTTCGGGCACAATCCCTTTGCCGCGGAGGGCACCCCCAGCGTCTTTCACTACGTGGGGTGGTTCATCCCGCCTCGGCCGGGAACCTACACCGTCGCCACCTCCAGCAACGATGCCTCGTGGGTGCTGATTGACGGGTTGGAGGTGGTCGCGTGGCCGGGCCGGCACGGCGCCGTCAGCGACGCCCGCCACGCCAAGGAGGTGCCGCTGACCCAGTCGCTCCACCGCCTGGACTACTGGCACGTGAACCTGTCGGGGTCGATGATGGCCGTGGCGGCCTGGCAGGTGCCCGAGGACAAGGGCTTCCGGCCGATTCCGCCCGATGCCTTCCTGCCCGTCGCCGAGGCCAAACTGGTCGAGGTCGACCTGCGCGGCGAGAGGGCCGTGGCCGACTTCTCGGCCGAGAACGTCGGCGAATCCTGGTGGCCCGACCGGTACCCCGTCCGGATGCAGTTCACGAACCTCTCGAAGGGCATCGACATGGCTCGCGGCGGCCGGGCCGACTGGGATTTCGGCGACGGCCAGATCGGCTCCGGACCCAATCCCACCCACGTCTACCTGGCGCCGGGCGACTACGCCGTGACGCTCAAGGCCAGCCGTGGCACCCTCGCCAGCACGTTCCGCACCAAGGTCCACGTGGACCGCGACTGGTGGCGGCAGGCCGGCCGCGACATTGAGCCCATTGCCCAGTACGCCAAAGAGGTGGCCAAGTACGACTTCCAGAAACTCGACGTCCCCAACCTCATCCTGGCGGTCGACCTGTTCGACCACCAGAAGATGCGGCCGCCACTCATGGCCGCTGCCACCGAACTGGCGCTGCGGCGAAGCGGCGTCAAGGAGAGCGAGGCCCTGGCGAAGGGCCTCCTGCTTGGCGAGAAACATCGGGCCGCCGGCCAGCCGCAGGAGGCCATCCAGGTCTACGCCGCCGTCGAGAAACGCCTGAAACAGCCCGCCGCGCAGGCCCAGGTG
The DNA here is from genome assembly GCA_035528235.1 of Phycisphaerae bacterium. Lineage (GTDB taxonomy): Bacteria > Planctomycetota > Phycisphaerae > FEN-1346 > FEN-1346 > DATKZB01. The sequence goes on along the minus strand of DATKZB010000282.1, from coordinate 5,158 downwards.
GCCGTCCAGATCGGCGAGACGCTCCTCAATGACCTCCACCGTTACGACGATGCCGAGAAAGAGTATCAGCGGGTCCTCAAGACCTACGCCACCGCCGGCCAGGACCGGGTCATCCGCCGGGCCCACATCGGCCTGGGCGACATCCGGCGGCATCGTGGCGACGGCGCCAAGGCCCGCGAGGCGTATGCGACGGCGACCGCCATCCGCCTCGAGTTCCAGCCGCCCAACGTGGCCGCCGTCCGCGTCGGCACGCTGGCCCGGTACGTGGAGGAGTACACCCGCGAGCGCGCCTGGGAATGGGCCTTCCCATTCATCGACGACTGGGCCTGGGAGTTTCCCCACGACAAACTCAAGGGCCATTGGTCGCTCCTGCGGGCCCAGGCCCTGCTGGCCAAGGGCGACCGCGCGGCGGCCCTGCGCGAGGCGCTGGACCTGCTGGGCGCGAGCCCCGAGAGCGCCTACGCCGTTCGCCTCCTGATGTTCGCCGCCGAGTGCCACGTGGCCCAGGGCGAACCCGACAAGGGCCGCCTCCTGCTCCGGACGGCCGTCGAGGACTACCCCGAAGACCCCCTCCGCGACGACGCCCGCAAACGCCTCCAAGCCCTCGGCGGCCCCGTCAAGACGCAGTAGGGTGGTCGCCCTGGGCGACCGTACGTGTTCAGCCGTCGCGGGTATTGTTTGCCTTCGGCCGGCATCGTTTAGCCGTCGCCGGTACGGCGACGGGAACGGCCGTCGAGCCCCCATCGGCGTTGCCCGCGGGCGTACCGCCCGCGGCTAAACAACGGCAACCGCCCCAGGCGCCCCCAACCGGATTTGATACGCTTTAGTTTATATTGAGCCCAATCCATTCACGTTCAAAACGGCGCGCGAAACGAGCGATTCCGGCGCGTTCCAATCAAAAATCGAAAAAAACGATCAAAAACCGCGCGTTTCCCCTTGCCTATCTTACCACAATGGGTGCCAATCGGCCTTGGCGCTGTCGAAAATGGGGTTTGGGCCGTCCAGAAGGCGCATTTTCGGCCCTGCGGCGAAAGGGCGTTTTCTCAAAGTGTATGATAGTGGGGGCGGACCCATCCCCCGGCGGTGCCGGGGGCTTGTTTCCGGCCGGGTGGCATGGTCGTCCCGCAGGGTGACCATGGTTAAGCCCGGGACCCCCGGACCGTGCCCGGGCGTCCATCCCCCGGCGGTGCCGGGGGCTCGGCGCCAGAGGAATCTTGTTGACTCCCGGGCCGTATTCCCCTATAGACGGATACCGGCGGAGCGGGCAAATCCCGGTGCTCCCCGGGGTTTGCCCTGCGTCTATCCGGAGCCGTTTGGCCGCGCTCTGCGAGGAGGAGAACGCCAGATGAGTTTTGCCGAAGCCGTCAATCGGAAGGCGATTGAACTGTGCCGCCACGTGGTCCGCATGACCGCGGCGGCGGGGTCCGGGCACCCGAGTTCCGGCAACAGCCTGGCCCACATCACGGTCGTCCTGATGTACCACAAGATGCGGTACGACCTGGCCAACCCCTGGAACCCGCACAGCGACCGGCTGGTCCTCTCCGAGGGCCACGCCGTGCCCGTCATTTACGCGGCCTACGCCGACCTGGGCGGCGTCTTCGGCACCGACCCGAAGCACGCCCGGAAACTGACGGTCGACGACCTCGCGACGCTCCGCGACATCAACAGCCTGCTCGATGGTCACCCGAACCCGGCCATCGGGTTCCCCTTCTTCGATGCGGCCACGGGGTCGCTGGGGCAGGGCATCAGCGTGGCCGCCGGCCTCGGCATGGCTGCGCGAATGGACGGCAGCGACAAGACCATCTACGTCGTGTGCGGCGACGGCGAGAGCCGCGAGGGACAGATCTGGGAGGCCCTCGACTTCGTGGCCGACCACCGGTTGACGAACGTCCGCGTCATCTTCAACTGCAACGGGATGGGCCAGAGCGATTACGTCAGCCACCAGCAGAGCGCCGAGACGCTGGCTGCCAAGGTCGCGGCCTACGGCCTGCATCCGGTCGTCATCGACGGCCACAACGGCGACGCCGTCGCCAAGGCGCTCTCGGTCGATGGCCCCGACGGCAAGCCCGTCGTCGTCATCGCCAAGACGGTCAAAGGATGGGGCGTCAGCGAACTCCAGCAGGTCGGTTTCCACGGTCGGCCTCTGCCCGAGAAGGAGGTCGAGAAGGCCCTCGCGGAACTGAAGGTCCCCACCTCGAAGCCCGACCTCGAGTTGTGCCCGGCCATGCCCAAGGGCGAGATTCCCAAGGCCGACCGCCGGCCCATCGCCATGCCCGACCCCGATTTCGTGAAACTGGCCGAGGGCACCAAGTTCGCCGCCGACGTCGCCAAGGGCAAACTGGCCACCCGCCAGGCCTACGGCCTGACGCTGCTCGCGCTGGGGAAGGCGTCGGACCGGGTCGTGGCCCTCGACGCCGACGTCTCGAACTCGACGTTCTCGCAACTCTTCGGCAAGGCGTTCCCGGACCGTTTCGTCGAGTGCCGCATCGCCGAGCAGAACATGGTGTCGGTGGCGGCCGGCCTGGCGGCGGCGGGCAAGATACCGTTCGCCAACTCGTTCGCGAAGTTCCTCGTCCGGGCCTACGACCAGGTCGAGATGGCCGCCTACACCTGTGCCAACGTCAAGTTCGTCGGCAGCCACTCGGGCGTCAGCCTGGGCCCCGACGGTCCCAGCCAGATGGGCACGGTCGACACGGCGTTCTTCGGCTCGCTGGCCAGCGTCCGCACGCCCAAGGGGCACCCGGGCGCCGTCGTTCTGAACCCGTCCGACGCCGTCAGCACCTACAAACTGGCCTGCCTCATGGCCGACTACGAGGGGCTGGCGTACATGCGGACGCTTCGGCCCGCCACGCGCTTCCTGTACGAGCCCCAGGAGGTGTTCCACCTGGTGGGGCAGAAGGTGCTGGCCGAGGGCAAGGACCTGACGATTGTGGCGTGGGGTTACATGGTGCACGAGGCCTTCAAGGCCATCGACGTGCTGAAGGCCGACGGCATCGCGTGCGGCCTGGTGGACGCATACAGCCTGCCCCTGGCCGACGATTTTCTGGAGGCCATCGGTGCGGGCGACGGCCCGCCGCTGCTCGTGCTCGAGGACAACTACGCGGGCGCCCTGGGCAGCGCCGTGGCGGTGGCAGCCGGCCGTTGCGGCAGCGTCCGCGTCGAGACGATGACGCCCGAGCGGATGCCCAAGTCGGGCAAGTCGGCCGACGACGTGCTGACCTTCGTCGGCCTGGACCGGGATGCAATCTGCCGTCGGGTCAAGGCGCTCCTCGGAAAGGTCTGAGCGGCCGGGCCTGGTGGCCTGCGGCAGTGGAAGGGCCGGCCGCGCCGCCGCGGCGCGGTGCCTTTCCGGAGCACGCGCCGGCCGCACGAGAGGCCAAGCCTATGTCCATGACGGATCGCATCCTTGGTGACGGAATCACGTTCGACGACGTGCTGCTGGTGCCCGCCTATAGCGATGTCGTTCCCCGCGACGCCAGCACGGCGACGCGGCTGACGCGCGGCATCCGGATCAACATTCCCATCGTCTCGGCGGCCATGGACACGGTAACCGAGGCCCCCCTGGCCATTGCCCTGGCCCAGGAGGGCGGCATCGGCATCGTCCACAAGAACCTCTCCATCGGCGACCAGTGCCGCGAGGTCGAACGCGTCAAACGCAGCGCCAACGGCGTCATTCTCGACCCCGTCACGCTGGGGCCGAACGAGCGTGTGGCCACCGCCCGGCAGGTGATGGACGACAACAACATCTCCGGCATCCCGATTACGGAGGACGGCCGGCTGGTGGGCATTCTGACGCGGCGGGACCTGAAGTTCCTGGAGAATCGCGACGCGCCCATCGCCGACGTGATGACCCGCGAGAACCTGGTTACGGCGGCGCCCTCCATGAAGCTGGCGGAGGCCGAGCGCATCCTGCTGGCCAACCGCGTCGAAAAACTGCCGCTCATCGACGCCGACGGCCGGCTCGTCGGCCTCATCACGATCAAGGACATCGAGAAACTGGAGCAATTCCCCAACGCCTGCCGCGACGAGCGCGGCCGGCTTCGCGTGGGTGCCGCCATCGGCGTCCACGACTACGAGCGGGCCGCGCGGCTCATCGAAAAGGGCGTCGACCTGCTGGTCGTCGACACGGCCCACGGCCACTCGGCCAACGTGGTCGAGACCGTCAGGAAACTCCGCAAGGACTACGACATCCAGTTGGTGGCCGGGAACATCGCCACGGCCGAGGCGGTGGCCGACCTCGTCAAGGCCGGCGTCGACGCCGTCAAGGTGGGCATCGGGCCGGGCTCGATCTGCACGACCCGGGTGGTGAGCGGCGTGGGTGTGCCCCAGATCACCGCGGTGGCCACCTGTGCGGCCGAGGCCGACCGACACGGTGTGCCGGTCATCTCCGACGGCGGCATCCGCCACAGCGGCGATATCACGAAGGCGCTGGCGGCCGGGGCGTCGAGCGTCATGCTCGGCAGCCTCCTGGCCGGCCTGGACGAGTCGCCCGGCGAAATCATCATATACAAGGGACGCACCTTCAAGTCGTACCGCGGCATGGGGTCGCTTGGGGCGATGGTCAAGGGCTCGGCCGACCGGTATTCGCAGGACGCCGAACGCCGCCGCGGCGAGAAACTCGTGCCCGAGGGCGTCGAGGGACGCGTGCCGCATCGCGGGTCCCTGGCAGACTTCGTGTACCAGTTGGTCGGCGGCGTACGGGCCGGCATGGGGTACTGCGGCTGCCGGACGATCGAAGAACTGCGGACGACACCGAAGTTCCTGCGTATCAGCCGGGCGGGGGTCGTGGAAGGCCATCCGCACGACATCGCCATCACGCAGGAATCGCCGAACTACAGCATCTCGCATTACCCGGAAGACGCCTGACGGGTGGGCCCGGACGCGGGCCGTGGGCGGGCTGGTTTCCTAATCCTACTTCATGCCGCCGCGCGAAAGGCGGTAAAAGAAAAAGCCCCTCTGCGCTCTCTCCGTTATCTCTGCGGTCTCTGCGTTAAGGTGATCTTGCTAGAGTGTCTAATACTACAACGCCACTTGGCCACAGAGCAGCCGCTTGGGAATTCAACCGTGGACCGCCATCAGGCTGTAGCGCGGGGGTTTATCCCCCGCGGGATCCTGCGCGGGGGATAAACCCCCGCGCTACGGCGCGTAAGTTTCGTTA